>URQW01000009.1 GCA_900550105.1 uncultured Pelosinus sp. | reverse complement strand
TTGACAATGTATCAAGTCAAGTAACCGATATTTCCGCAGTGGTACAGCAATTAGCAAGCAGCAGCGAAAATATCGTAGATGCAGTGCAAAGCATCACCGGAGTGAGCAAGGCAACAGCTACGGAAGCGGAATCTATCTCGGCAGCTACGGAAGAACAGTCAGCCTCAGTGGAAGAAATTGCTTCGGCTAGCATGAATCTTGCTAAGCTTGCTCAAAATCTACAAAATGCTGTTAGCAAATTTAAAGTCTAAAAATAAAAAGGGCCGTTAAGGCCCTTTTTATTTTTAGTATTATGCATATGAAAGTGTCGGTAGTAGCGTGTTTTTAGAAGGTTTCAGAAGGTGCATTTTCTATAGGCAGGAATTAAAAGGAAATAAGGCGAAAATAGCAACGTTTTTTATTATAACAATCGGAGGGGAAAGAGATGGAATATAAGTTATTAGGCAGAACTGGCGTGCTCGTATCGGAATTATGTTTTGGCACAATGACTTTTGGTTCGGAAGCCGATGAAACAGAGTCAAAGCAGCTATTTTATCGTTGTCGCGAGGCGGGAATTAATTTTTTTGACTGCTCTAATAACTATGGTGGCGGCAGAGCTGAGACTATTTTAGGGAATCTGATGAAAGAGTGCCGTAATGATATTGTTTTAACAACAAAAGTTTCGCAGCGGATTCATCAGGATGTGAACGGACTGGGATCATCGCGACGACATATCATGACAGCAGTGGAAGAAAGCCTGCGCCGTCTGCAAACCGATCGGATTGATTTGTATTTCATTCACCACTTTGATCCCTGTGTTGCTATGGAAGAAACGCTCCGCGCCCTTGATGATCTGGTGAGACAAGGTAAGGTGCTGTATCTTGGCGTAAGTAATTGGGCTGCCTGGCAAATTGCCAAAGCGCTTGGCATAGCGGAATTAAGAAATTTAGCGCGCTTTGAATGTATTGAACCGATGTATAATCTCGTGAAACGTCAGGCGGAAGTGGAGATTTTGCCGCTTGCCTTGTCGGAAAATTTATCAGTCATTCCTTATAGTCCGTTGGGCGCGGGATTGTTAGCGGGAAAATATACGAAGAAAGCAGCTGGAGCTACAGGGCGAATTACTGAGAAAGAACAGTATGCTAAACGTTACGGCAATCCTGCTTACTATCAGATTGCGGCAGAGTTTGCCGCCTATGCCGAAAAGCTTGGCGTTCATCCGGCTACGCTCGCAATTCGTTGGGTTCAGTCTCATCCGGCGATTACAGCGCCCATTGTCGGGGCAAGAAATCTAGCGCAGCTTGAACCATCGCTTGCAGCTGTTGACTTTACTTTAACGCCGGAAATGCTTGCTCATATTGCTAAGATTTCGATGGATCCTGGCAATGCTACAGATCGCTTAGAAGAAACAATGGATGATAAATTTAAACTTCGTAATAGATAAAATAAACTTTGCTGAAGTTAGCGGCTCTGATTGATTTTTCCGTTCTGTTCGGCTACAAAGGAATCAATCAGCTGCCTAGCAATGCTGCCAGGTGTTGGAATTAAGGGAAGGTGATCTGCGTCAAACCAATTGGCAGAGAGGATTTCCTCATTGTCGATTTGAATTTCGCCGCTGGCCCATTCAGCTGTAAAGCCTAGCATCAGTGAATCAGGAAATGGCCAGGGTTGACTACTTACATAGCGAATATTTTTTACTTCAATGCCCACTTCTTCGCGAATTTCTCGGCGTACGCAGTCTTCGATGGTTTCACCTGCTTCGACAAAGCCAGCTAACGTACTGAACATGGGGGTTTTAAAACGGCTTCCCTGAGCGAGCAGAATTTTATTATCTTTTTTTACAGCTACAATAATTGCTGGTGAAATACGAGGATATACTATGTTTTTGCAGGCGGGGCAGACTAGAGCGAGTTCGGTTGGCGAAGGGGTAAGCGGGGCAGCGCAGCAACTGCAAAATTTATTTTTTTTGAGCCAATGCGTAATATGATAGATATGATAAGCTGCTTGGGTAATGGGATGAGCCGGATTCACCGCTAGCTGGCGCAAGGTTTTCCAATGAAAATCTTCGGGCAAGGCTTGGGGATTGGCCGAAGCCGTATAATAGGTCTGTCCGTCTAAGGCTGTAAGTGACTGCGGTGTATCAAAACCGGTCAGTCCAATAAGATCTTTGGTTTGGGGTAGTGTAAAATTTCCATCGCTCCCTTTGACGATCAATTGTTCGTCATGAAATAAGAGCCAAGATTGTTCTGGTTTATAAGCAGAAACAGCGGCACAAGCCGTTGCCTTCGATGTGTTTTTTAGCGAAGTCACTCGTTTCCCTCCTAATAGCGATACAGTATTTTTGTTTATTGTACAATGGTATGATTCGTTCGTCTATGTTTCGAGAATAAATAAAGCTTATAAGAAAAGAAGGGATAGGAATGATTCGCAGCGCCTGTGAGGCTGATTTGGTGAAAATTTCTCAGATTTATAATCATGCAATTCTTTATACGACTGCTGTTTATGATGAACAAGAACATTCTTTAGCAGAGCGAAAATTCTGGTTTGATAAGAAGTGTCAGAAGGGCTTTCCTGTGTTAGTTTTTGAGCAAGACGGCGAGGTCGCTGGATTTGCTAGTTATGGACCCTTTCGTGACTGGCCTGGTTATCGCTATACCATAGAGCATTCTGTCTATGTCGATGAGCAGTATCGTAAAAGTGGTGTAGGAACGAAGTTGTTACAAGAGCTAATCCGCCTTGCCGCAGAACAAGGCTATAAGACGCTTGTAGCTGGGATTGATGCGGCGAATGACGCCAGTATTGCTATGCATGAAAAACTGGGTTTTACTTTTAGCGGTACCGTAAAACAGGCTGGTTATAAATTTGATCGTTGGCTTGATTTAAGCTTTTATCAATATGAATTACCAGGACCTCAGCCTGAAAGAAATAAATAAAAGAACGCCCTTGCTTCGAGTTGCGTAGAAGCAAGGGCGTTTTAGTTTGTTCTGTTATTTTTTTTGCATAAGATTTAATGCGCCATTTTGGCCATAAGTGAGGATTTGGTACAAGGACGAACTGCTGTCTTTACTATCTTGGAACATATAATCCGCCAAGGTTTGATTGGTATTGGTATCGGAGTCGGTAGTGGTTTTGGTAAGTTTACCGCTCGCTTTCATTTCTTTGGTCAGCTGACTGGATGCTTTTGTTTGATTTTCTGTTAGCATGTCAGCTAAGGTTGTACTGTCATCGTCTTTGTCATCTGATAAATAATTGGCGAGTGACAAAGCTTCCTGTGAAAAAGAATAGGAATCAAGGCTGGTGGCTGTCTTCGATGAGGAAGTCCCAGTCTTAGTTGAATCAGTACTAGCATCTTCGCTAGTAGTTTTTAGGGTATATTTCCCTGTGTTTGGTGTGAGACCTGTAACAATTGGCATAATGGGCACCGCCTAATTTATTTTTTGAACTCGACGAGTTCTTGGGTATCTTCAAGATAACGAGCGAAAATATAGATCAGATCAGAAAGTCGATTTACATATTTAATCAGATAAGGATTGATTGGCTCTAATTCATCGAGCGATAACATGATTCGTTCAGTGCGGCGGCAGACGGTGCGGCATACGTGCAGACTTCCTGAGGCCTGGCTGCTGCCGGGAATAATGAAACGCGGTTCTGGTTTGATTTTTTCTACATATTCATCAATCCAGCCTTCAAATCGTTTAATTTCTTCGTCACCAAGATGGGATGGATAGTTTTTCCCTTCAGGATCAGCCAATTCTGCCGCTACAGAGAAGAGTTCTTTCTGGACAGTGTGAATTCTTTCCACAATTAATTTATCAGGGATAAAATGCTTGGAAAAGCCCAGCAACGAATTTAATTCATCAATGGTGCCATAGCTATCAACGCGAATACTGTTTTTACGGATACGAGTTCCGTCAAGTAAGCTAGTTGTTCCTTTATCACCAGTACGAGTATAAATCATAGTAAATCCCTCCTTTAGAATGATTGCTTATGTTTAGTGTTCCGACATGCGGATACATTCTTTTAAGTAATAAATCAATGCTTTACCTTCTTCGGTTAAAATCGTTCCCGAACCTTTGCAGTGTGGACATTCCTGACCGTTTTGCCAGCCTGTACCATCACAAGAAAGACATTTTGTTTCGATTGCTAGTTCTTCGGCCATAAAATTCCTCCTACTAAAAGTATCGTAAAAAATGGGAGAAATCATTACTATTTTAATAATTAGATTGTTCGACTAAGCGAGATAGGCCCGAAGCCGAGGTGGCTACTTCACTAGCTGCTCGTTCAATTTCCTGGGAATTTCGTGATAAATCATTTACGGAGTTATTTATCGTTTCCAATTGATTGTAATTATTCGAAATGGAACTAGCAATGAGCGTCATACGCTGAGAGCTTTCCGTTACAGCCTGTCCTACTTTTTCCATTGTTGTGGCTTGATCGGCCATACTTGTGACTACTTCTACGGTTGACTCGCTGTTTTGGCGAATTAAATGGGCAATTTCATCAGCGGCTGAGCGGCTTTGTTCGGCAAGCTTACGAACTTCATCGGCTACGACGGCGAAACCGCGACCGGACTCGCCAGCTCTCGCCGCTTCAATGGCGGCATTAAGGGCCAGCAGATTTGTTTGTGAGGCAATGGAGGTGATTGTTTCGATAATATTGCTAACTGATTTTGATGTAGCATCAAGCTGGCTGACCTTTTTCTGGGCATCCATATTTAAATCAATCATTGCAGAAAGCTGTGACAGAGTCGACTTAATGACTTTATCGCCTTCTAGTGCGGTTAGGCGGGTTTGATTGGATTCCTCTTTTGCTTGATGACAGGAATCTTTAATATTCTGGACGGATACAGCCATATGGGAGGCTGAGGCCGTTGTTTGCTCCGCTGCTGACGCTAGGACATGGGAAGAATCTTTCACATGTAATAAGAGCTTATTTTGCTTTTCTAACATGGCTTCTTCCGCTTTAATTTTTTCCTCGAGCTCTAAGGTATGACACTCCGTAAAGGATTTTACCGTTTCTGACTGAATCAGTTGGAGCTGTTGGTCGAAGGCTATCAGGATTTTTTCTAATTCTTTCGGGCTTGATCCATAAGTATTGAGAATCATAGGGATCAAGATTCGCTTTAAGCTGGATAAGGCTAAAATAAACCACGACACTGGCAAGCTAATATCATTATGTTTATTGCCAATTAATCGCATTCTAGCAATATATTCTTCGGTAATATTGCTTTCATAAAGGAGCGGGAGAAACTGATGAAAGGTTTTTTTCAGTCTTTCTACAGTAGAATGATTTTGGATAAATTCCTTTAGAGAAGGGACTTCGAGAAGGCGCTGATAAAAACGGTCGGTAATGTCGTTGTGGTGTTGTTCGATAATTGGCTTTAGCGCTGTTAGATAACCCAATAAATCTTGGTTTGTATCTAAAAAGGCTTTGGTAATGGGATCTTTGCCAGAATAAGATCCTGGCGTGATCGATAAGCTTTTTTTCTTTTCAAACATAATCATACCTCCTGATTTCAAAATAATTCGAGGGACCGATTAGTTACGAGAAAAGGAATGAAATATAATTCATAATTATTTTCTTTTATTTTTTATTTCTATAAGATAACGGTATTTCCTTGTTTCAAATTGACGATTATGGAGAATTTTGTCGGTTCAGAAAAATAAAAAAAGTACTTGTCCTGATAAAAAAGATATGGTAGAATGAACTCGCTAATCAAATAAAAAGGCATAAAGCAGACGGCTTACGATAAAGTTAGTCACACTCCTTTATCAGCAGCCGAATCGTAAGATGCTTTTCTTACTTGTACGAATTGCATAAAAACAAGTTCATATTTCTTGATTGATAAAAAACTTCCAGCTAAATGCTGGAAGTTTTGGTTTTTAAAGCAAGAAGTATGCATGGGCGAAAAAAAATTGGTATTTATGTATCCATAATAAAACGAATTTTTTTACTGTTTGCAGAACTTGGCTCAGTTGGGCGCCGATTTTTAACAACTGGTCTATTTTTGCGGCAGATTCGTCCCATTTTCAATTACAAAATCTCTGTAACACTTTATAATAGACATAGACACAAAATTGCGTCATGTGTATATGAAGATGAGGAGAGATGGAACATGCAAAAGTACAATAAAGTAACTCCTGAGGTCATTGCGGAACTGAAATCGATTTTGGGTGACAAAAAAGTAATTACTGATCCTGATATCATGGAACCTTATAGCCATGACGAGGTTCCTGACAGTCAATATGCTCATATGCCTGATGTAGTTGTATTGCCAGAAACAACAGAAGAGGTTTCCGCTGTTGTGAAACTGGCTAATAAGTATCTGATTCCTTTAGTACCTCGCGCAGCCGGTACTGGTCTAGCTTGCGGCGTTGTACCGCAACTGGGCGGAATTGTGCTTAGCATTGAAAAAATGAACCGTATTTTAGAAATTAATGAAGACAGCTTGTATGCAGTGATTGAACCAGGTGTTAGAACGGAAGAATTCCAGAAAGAAGTAAAAGGAAAGAATCTTTTCTACGCTGGAGATCCTTGCAGCGGTGATAGTTGCTTTATCGGCGGTAATGTAGCAACAAATGCCGGTGGCAACAAAGCCGTAAAATACGGTACGACGAGACATCAAGTCTATGCCTTGGAAGTCGTTATGCCAAATGGCGAAATTACTACTTTAGGCGGTCGTCTGGAAAAAAACACTACAGGCTACAATTTAGAGCAGCTCATTATTGGTTCAGAAGGTACCTTGGGAATTATTACAAAAATTACTCTTAAATTAAAACCTCTACCGGCGAATATTATCGATCTTTTAGCAATTTTCCCTGATGTAGAATCGGCTATTAATATTGTCGGCAAGATTATCAAAGCTGGCATTACGCCGACCTGCGTGGAGTTTATGGATACGATTACGATTCAAAGCGTAGAGAAATTTTTGAATGAAAAACTGCCGCACAGCGATAATGGCAATTATGTCATTATTCAAGTAGAAGCAGATACAGAAGATCAGCTTGATGAAAAGAGTGTGACCCTCGACGAACTGTGCACCGACAATGGCGCGTTGAGCGTTTTGGTAGCTGATCCACAAAAAATCTGGCGGGCCCGCAAGTCCTTTGCGGAAGCGGTACGCCACGAAAGCTTGACAGCAGCAAAAGAAGATATTGTTGTACCGGTCGATCAAATTGCTCCCATGATGCATGAAATCGCTATCTTGCGTGAAAAGTATGGTCTTGTGACTCGTACAGCTAGTCATGCTGGCGATGGCAATATTCACTTGAATATTTTGAAGGGCGATGTGCCTGATGAAGAATGGACGAAGAAAATTGCCGATTTCCAAAATGATCTATATACCGTAGTTTATCGCCTTGGCGGCAAACTCTCTGGTGAACATGGTATTGGTTATAAACGGAAAGGGCTCATGGAACAATTTACGGACCCTGTAGAACTTGCTGCGATGAAAGCAATTAAAAAGGCATTAGATCCTAACTTGATTTTAAATCCCGGTAAAATTTTTGATGTAGAATAAGGGCTTGGCGGCTAAGCCGCCGCCCCACTTTCTTGGTTGGAGGTGAACAGATTGAAACTGAAGCAAATCATCAACCGTTGTAAAGGCTGTGGGATCTGTGTGGCGTTCTGCCCGAAACAGGTTCTTAAAGTCAATGAAGTAGAAAAAGTGGAAATTGTCGATGAAGCAAGCTGTATCGGCTGCAAACAGTGTGAACTGCGCTGCCCGGATTACGCTATTTTCGTTGAAAAATAAAGGAGTGACTCTCTATGGCAACTGTCCTGATGCAGGGCAACCAAGCTTGCGCAGAAGGCGCTATCGCTGCTGGCGCTCGTTTTTTTGGCGGCTACCCTATCACGCCGTCCACTGAAATTGCCGAATTAATGGCAAAACGCCTCCCTCAGGTAGGCGGCAAGTTTATCCAAATGGAAGATGAAATTTCCGGGATTGGCGTTATTATCGGCGCTTCTTTAGCTGGTAAAAAAGTTCTTACCGCTACCAGCGGCCCTGGCTTTTCTTTAAAACAAGAACTCTTAGGCTATGCAGCAATTGCTGAAGTGCCCATCGTGATTGCCAACGTACAGCGGGTAGGTCCTTCGACCGGTCAGCCGACTTCCCCTTCACAAGGCGATGTAATGCAAGCTCGCTGGGGAACCCATGGCGATCATCCGATCATTGCGTTAACACCGGCCAGTGTACCAGAATGTTTCAGCCTGACCATTCGTGCTTATGAATTGTCGGAAAAGTACCGCGTTCCAGTTATCATGTTAATGGACGAAATAATCGGACATATGCGTGAACGCATTGATCTTCCGGAAAATTATGACGATATTAAACAGCCGCAGCGCAAACAGCCGACGGAAAAACCGTCGAAAGACTATAAAGCTTATGCAGCAGGCACGAACGATGTTCCGCCGATGCCTGCTTTTGGCGAAGGCTATCGCTTCCATGTAACAGGCCTCATTCATGATGACAGCGGCTTCCCGAACGGTTCTCCAGCGGCTACGGTAGCGCAGATGGACCGCTTGAATAAGAAACTGAGCGATCACTTAGACGATATTGTGACTTACGAAGAATATTGCATGGAAGACGCCGAATATGCCGTAGTGGCTTATGGCGGTACAGCTCGTACAGCTTATGCAGCGATTGACGAAGCTAGAGCCAAAGGCATCAAAGTGGGTCTGTTCCGTCCGATTACAATCTGGCCGTTTGCCCAGAAACAAGTAGAAGAATTAGCGACAAAAGTTAAAGCGATTATTGTCCCTGAATTAAACTGCGGTCAATATGTAGGAGAAGTACAAAAAGCGGTAAATGGCAAAGTGCCAGTGATCTCCTATGCAAAATACAACAACGAAGCGATTACTCCGGCTGAGTTATACGAAGCTCTGGAAAAGCTCGCCAAGGAGGCGTAAGTATGAAAAGCATGGAACAACTTATTGATCAGTATTATCGCCCTCGTCTGCCCCATATTTGGTGCCCTGGCTGCGGTAACGGCGTAGTAACAAGCGCGACAGTAAAAGCCATTGATAAACTGGGCTTAGACCAGGATAAAACAACGATCGTATCAGGGATCGGCTGTTCTTCCCGTGCGTCAGGCTATCTAGATTTTGATACGGTACACAGTGCCCATGGTCGGGCCATTCCTTTTGCAACGGGTGTGAAACTGGCCAATCCGGAACTGAATGTCATCGTTATGACTGGTGACGGCGATGCTACGGCAATCGGCGGCAATCACTTCATTCATGCGGCACGCCGCAACATTAACTTGACAGTGGTTTTGTTCAACAACAACATCTATGGCATGACAGGCGGTCAGTATTCCCCATTGACGCCAACCCATAGTAAAGCCACTACTGCGCCTTATGGCACGATTGAACGGAGCTTTAATGTAGTAGAATTAGCGAAAGCCGCTGGCGCTACCTTCGTTGGTCGCGGTACGACTTTCCATGCGCAGCAGCTTTCGGATCTCATTGCCGAAGCCATCGCCCATGACGGTTTCTCCTTAGTAGAAGCGGTAACGGCTTGCCCGATTGGCTTTGGTCGTCAGAACAAACGCGGCGACGGCGCTGCGATGATGAAATGGCAGAGAGACCATGCCGTAACAGCGGGTCAGGCTGCTAAGATGACGGAAGAACAGCTTGCCGACAAGTTTATTATCGGTGTACTTCATAAAGCGGAAGCACCGGAATATACGAAACAATATGACCTGATCATTGAACAGGCCCAGAAAGGGGCGAAATAAGAGATGCAGCAGCTACGATTATCAGGAACAGGCGGACAGGGTCTGATCCTAGGCGGAATTATTTTAGCAGAAGCAGCCCTTCGCGACGGGAAACTGGCAGTACAGTCCCAGTCCTATGGACCGGAAGCGCGCGGCGGTTCGAGTAAATCGGAAGTATTGATTTCGGAAAAACCGATTCACTTCCCGAAAATTACCGTGCCCAATCTGGTACTCGCTATGAGCCAGGAAGCTTGTAAGAAATATACAGGCGATTTAACGGAAGATGGCATATTGATTACAGACAGCCTGTTTGTAACGGAATTGCCGCAGAAACAGTATAAAAAAGTCTATGAACTGCCGATCACCCATACAGCCCAGGAAGGTTTAGGCAAAGTATTGTTTGCTAATATCGTTGCACTTGGCGCTATGACGGCGATTACGAATGTCGTAACGAAAGAATCTTTAGTGAAAGCGGTTCTATCGCGTGTACCAAAAGGAACGGAAGCTCTGAATGAAAAAGCCATTGAACTTGGCTTTGCGTTGATTAAATAAAATTGCAGATTAATGTTTATTTCCCCAAAAGCAGGAGAGTCTGAAGGATTCTCCTGCTTTTTTACAGAAAAAAGTATTTTGATTATTCTTACTCATCATGATATGCCGCAATAAAGAGGTGTAGGCGTGTTTTTTTATCCAGATTTAGTGTTGAATATTTTATATCATACGTCGCTGATCGGTATAGTTGGCTACCTTCTCACGCGGTTTCCCTTAATTCGCCGCACTGTGACGCGTTCTGAATATCGCCTACAAGATAAGGTGATGCTAGGCTTTATTTTTGGCGGTATTTCTATTCTTGGTACGTGGATGGGGATTCCTGTTCTCGGTTCAAGCGCCAACCAGCGTATTGTGGGACCGATTGCCGGCGGGCTTTTGGGCGGACCGCTTGTCGGATTTATTGCTGGGGCCCTTGGCGCTTTTGTGCGGTATTTTATTGGCGGTTTTACCATGTGGCCGGCTGTCTGGTCGAATATTTTGGCCGGACTAATTAGTGGCTTCGTTTATATTATCTATAAACAGGAGCGCATGACAGTTAAAACGGTTTTAGCTACGGCGCTTATCTGCGAACTTTTGCTAAAATTTATGATCATTACCTTATCAGAATCCTTTGAGGCGGCTGTGGCCTTGGAACAAGCGATTGCTCTGCCGACAATTCTTGCCAATTGCTCTGCTGTTGTATTCTTTTGCTATATTGTGGGCGATGTGTTTCGCGAACAAGATAAGGCTCAGGCTTTATCGGTACAAAAATCACTGCGAATGATTCGGCAAACCACTAGTTTTTTGCAAAAGGGTTTAAACGAGCATACAGCGGCGGAAATTGCCCAGATTATTTATCATGAAACCCAGGCAGCGGCCATCAGTATTACTGACGATAAGAAAGTCCTTGCTTTTATTGGCGAAGGGGCTGATCATCACGCGGTAGGAACTCCGATTATTACGGCAGCGACGAAGCGGGCCATTGAGAGGCGGCAGACGGTAATCACTAGCGGCCGTCAAGAGATCGGCTGTCCCCATCAAGGTTGCATGCTTACTGCGGTCATTGATGCACCGCTTTTAGTAGGAGATCAGCTTCTTGGCACAATTAAGCTCTATAAAATCAATTATGAGACGATTTCTTATTTTGAACGAGAAGTCATTCAGGGAATTGCTGATTTTCTCGGCCCATTATTGGCTCAGCAGAAACTCGCGGAAAAACAGCAATTGTTACTGCAGACCGAGTATAATATGCTTAAGGCTCAGATTAATCCCCATTTCTTCTTTAATACTTTGGGAACAGTACAAGCGCTGGTTTTGGCTGATCCTAAGACAGCCAGTGCTTTGATTAAAGACTTAGCTCAATTGCTGCGTCGCATGTTGAAACGCGGCCAGGAAATTGTTACTTTAGGCGAGGAACTAGAAACTGTTTCGCATTATAGCCGCATTGAGAAGGTTCGTTTTGGCTCTAGACTGGAGATTGTCATCAGTATATCAGAAGAGTTACTGAGTCATCCTGTGCCCGTTTTTTCATTGCAGCCTCTTGTGGAAAATGCCATTCGCCACGGATTAAGCCGCAAAAAAGGCGGCGGTCAAGTTGAGATTAAAGCGTGGCCGGAAGGTAAGTTTTTATATGTACAGGTCCAGGATAATGGCGTAGGTATGGCCAAAGAGACGTTACAGTCTTTTGAGCAAGGCGAGATGGTGCTGCCTTCTTCTAGCGGTACAGGGATTGGTTTACAGAATGTGAATAAACGGTTACAGTCGCTTTATGGCGCTGAATATGGTTTAGCGATTACCAGCCAAATTGATGCAGGGACGACAGTGACTGTTTGTTTACCTTATATGATTACAAGGGGGAATCCATAATGAAAGCGCTTACGGCTGTAGTTGTTGATGATGAAGTTGTTATGGCTGATTTGCTCCGTCGTATCTTAGAGGAAAACTGCAATACTCAGGTTCTTGGCATTGGCTATGATGGCGATGAGGCTTTAACCTTAGTAGAGAAATTTAAGCCTGATTTACTCTTTCTGGATATTCAGATGCCGGGACAAAGTGGTTTAGAAATTGCGGCTCAATTAGCAAAAGCGACGGACAGCCCTTTGATTGTTTTTGTGACAGCTTATGATGACTATTCGCTACAAGCCTTTTCAGTGAATGCGCTTGATTATGTATTAAAGCCTTTTGACGAAGAAGATATTCAAAGGGTTCTGCAAAAAATCCGCAAGCTCTATTTTAAAAGTATTCTGATTGATAACCGCAGCCGCAAGCAGCAGTCTGTGCCTTATATTAAAAGGCTGGGCGTTACGGCTAATGAGAAAACAACGATTCTTGACGTAGAAAAGATTCAGTTCATCTGTGCGGAAAACCGTGAAGTGTTTCTGCAGACTGTAGATGGTGATAAATATTATACAAAGTATTCCTTGCAGGAGTTTGAGCAGAAACTTGATCCTGCCAGCTTCTTTCGCTGTCATCGTAATTATATTGTCAATATGAATGAGGTACGGGAGATTGCATCATGGTTCAATCGCGGTTATTTGTTGAAGCTGGGCGGTGCTAAAGGAGCAGAGATTCCTGTAAGCAGAGCCAATACGAAGCGTCTTGAATTCTATGTGAATTTATAACGAGTCTTGCGCGGATAAACGACCGCTTGGTGGTTGCTTTTGGCTGATTCAGTGAAAATTTTGCCACAAAAATCAGAAAAATTATTATAATAAGGCTAAGATGAGATTGTGATGAGGGGAGATAAGTCGATGAATTTGCCTACGATGTATCGCGTAAAACAGGTTTTCCCACGTCCCTTAGTGAACGATTTGACAAAAACGGTAACAGAAGAACTAGAAAAACTCAATTTGACTGTCAAAATTAAATCAGGACAAAAAATTGGAATTACGGCAGGCAGCCGTGGCATACAAAATTTGCTGCCGCTACTCAAACTGACGATTGATTTTGTGCGGTCCTTAGGTGGCGAACCTTATTTGCTTGCCGCGATGGGAAGCCATGGCGGCGGTACGGCGGCAGGGCAAAAAGAAATGCTCGATGGCCTCGGTATTACGGAAGAAGCTCTTGGGGCGCCTGTTCTGACTTGTGCTGAATCGAAGCTCATTGCCCGTACGGTAAGCGGCCTTGCTACGTATATGCTGGAGTCTGCTTTGTCTATGGATGGTATTATCGTCGTAAACCGCGTCAAAACCCATACTTCCTTTAAAGGAACTGTAGAGAGCGGTCTCATAAAAAAACTCGTTGTCGGCCTGGGAGGCCCGAAAGGCGCCCAGCAGTTCCATAGTTTTGGCCCGGCGGAATTGCCGCGGCTCTTAACCGAAATCGGTCAAGTAATTTTAGATCATGTACCTGTTCTCGGCGGTCTGGCTATTGTGGAAAATGCCTATGAAGAAACAGCGCTTATTCAAGGGATTGATCGGGAAAATATGATTGAAACAGAAAGTAAAGTTCTTGAATACTCGAAATCGCTTATGCCTGCTTTACCAGTTTCCGAGCTGGATCTATTAATTATTCAGGAAATGGGAAAAAATTTTAGTGGTACAGGCATTGATACGAATATTATTGGCCGGGCTCGGATTCATGGTGTGGCTGAGCCGGAGTCGCCGTCGATTCAGCGTATCGCTGTACTTGATTTGTCGGAAGAGTCCCATGGAAATGCCACAGGCGTGGGGATGGCTGATTTTGTGACAGAAAAATTAGTGAAAAAAATGGATCGACCGAAAACGTATCTTAATTGTCTTACAAGCACTTTTGTTGTGCGAGCGGCTATTCCCATGTATTTTGCTACCGAAGAAAAAGTGATGGAAGCAGCACTCTATAGCTTATCTGGTATTGAACCGGAAAAACTTCGCCTAGTCATTATCCCTAATACGCTATTCTTGTCAGAGTGTTTTGTATCGGCAGCGATTGTACCAGAACTTTCGGAACGGTCCGATATAATCATTGGGGAAACGTATCCCCTTACTTTTGATCAGGACGGAAAAATAGCGCCTCGTATTTAGTTTAGTTGCAAGGTTAAATTATAGATGATTCGCTAGGTAGTAGAGCGAGTTCTATTTAGCTAATCAAAAAAGAAACGGCAGTCTCATCAACAAAGTATGAGACTGCCGTTTTTTCGTATTATTATTTATTTATCTATCGAGGTGTTATTTATTATTATCTAGCGGATTATTTAGCAAGGTGAAGCGTTCGTCATCGGTTACGGTGAGCGGCTGCTTTTGCTGCAATTGGTCAATCAAAATATCTTGTACATCAATCCCCGTATCTTCGCGGTTTCTAGCGGTAGTAAAGCAGGGATAGCCGTCGCCGCCGCTGGCCAGAAAATCATTCGTAACTACTTTATAAAGCTTATCGGAATCAAGAGGGCTACCATCGGCGAGGGTTGCTGAGAGAATTCGTTCATTCGGCTCCTTGGCGGTATCATAGACGACAGTAAGCCCTGAGAATTGAAGCATGCCTACCTTTGAGTTTAGGATGCCATAACTGAGAATTTGGCGAATTTCTCTGCCGGTAAGCTCCATGGTACTTAACGTATTATGGAAAGGAAGAACTTCATAAAGATTGCCTAAAGTAATCGGTCCAGTAGCGAAACTGGCGCGGAGACCGCCGCCATTTTGAAAGGCCACATCTGATCCGGTCGCCTGGCGCATGGCATCAGTGACCCATTGTCCCATAAGTGATACGCTGGGATGATACCGTTCGTGGACCATCGGGGCGCCAATTTGGCCGATGACTTGTTTTTTTGTTGCCGCTATCTGCGCTTCATAGGTGCGAACAATGGTTTTGACGGTCGGATCAGGTGTAAGGGAAAGCTTGGTGAGATCAAACGTTTCTTCTTGGGCGGCAACGACTCGTTTTTCCTTTTTCGAATAGGTGAGCCGAATTTCTCCTACATGTTGGCCACGATAGCCTGCTTGGACTATGGGAATCTCATTGACGCTGCCAGCGACAACGAGATGAGTATGACCTGTTACAATGGCGGCCACAGCGTTTTTAGGCAGTGCATTCGCCAGATCAGCCGCCTCGCCAGTAATTCTTCCGGTATTGTCTTGAACGCTGCCAATATGGCCTAATAGGATCACAAGATCGGCTCCGGACTGTTTGATGGCTGGCAGTAGATTCTTTACCGTCGTAGCGGGATTTTCAAAGGAGTAGTCTTTTACGATGCGCGGATTGGTTTTGGTTGTTGTTTCTGGTGTGGTCAGTGGAATAATAGCAATTTTCAAGTGATCTTTTGTTACAATCATAAAAGGCTGATTCGTGTTGGGGTAAGGCAGAGCAAAGGCGGGAATTTCTTCTTGCAATCTAATATTGGCGCCGCCCCAAGGAAAGCGAGAGTTTTCTTTTAGTTTCGTTAAAGCAGGTATTCCCCAGTCAAATTCATGATTGCCAATGGATAGTGCATCAAAGGCAAGAGCATTCATCATGGCTAGGACCGGTTTGCCATAAAGCAGGTTGGAATCAACTGTTCCTTGGAACATGTCACCAGCCGATAGTAGCAGTGTACCTGTTGGATTTTTAGCGCGCTCTTGCTGAATAAATGTAGCTAATCCAGCGGCGCCTGGATCTTTGCCAGGACCTTTATCGGCAAGGGCGCCGTGAAAATCATTTACAGAAAGGATCGTTAAGTATACTTGTTCCTGATCTTCCGAAGCCAAGACCAGACTATTGATGGAGAGTAGTAAAATGGTAAGGAATGTTAGCAGGAGCGGCCGAAAAGAACAAAGCAATCCCTTTGATTTTTGCAAAGTTAGAACCTCCCGAGGTTACGGTTAGAATTTATTTTTTAAGAAGACTTGTTTAGATGTTGTTACATTTACACTTTGATCACCGTCTTGATCCAACTTAATTTCTACGGTCTGATTATGAACGGAAACATTTGGTGAGACGTGATATTCTTGTTTTTTAGGCTGTTTAATAGAGTAGTCGTAGTCTGATAAATTGGGTGATGGAGCTGGTTTATTAAAATTTTTATTTAGCTGAGGCTGAAATGTTTCTGCTTTTTCTTCGCTTGGTTCTTCTGAACTTGATGATTTTTGCGATACTGAAGCATCAGATGGTGCTTTTTCGCTCGTTTTGACTGGTACCCCAGTGGGGGTCGGCGGTGCGGTCGGATAAACAACTGCTTCTTCCTTGGCAGCTGCGGGTGGCTCGTTTGGCGTGAGTAACATATAAGAAGCGGCTCCTGTTATCAAAGCGACTGAGGCGGCGAGGGCGACAGTGAAAGATTTGCGCATTATCTTTCTCCTTTCTAGCACGAGCTTTTTTATTAGCTCTTGCTTTATTCTCCAGAAAAGGAAACGTTCCTTTTCGATTGGATAAAATCATTCTAAATTATATATCGTAGAAAGAGAGGTTAAGACTTATTCATTGGAATAATAAATTCTAATGAATAATATGTATTATGAATACACATAACTTTTCTATTGCTAAAAGTAGATAGACGCTATATAATAAAGACAAGTAGAAGATAACAATAACTACTTAGGAAAGCGACTTAGATTGAGAGGGGTGAGTCCAATGGGACAGGATGTTGAAATAGAACAGCCGGAATCCAAGGGGGTTGATCCATTGAATCTCTCAGCTAAACCGGTGACAACTGAATAGATTTTAACAATGGCGTTTTCATGAAAACGACAGTAACTACGATCCATATCGTAGATAGAAAGAATAAAGAGAAATGCGAGAGCATTTCTCTTTTTATTTTTATCTACGAAAGAATAAATTTCAAAGTCTGGCAGTTAAGTAAAAAGCGAACAAACTATCGCCATGTGGATAACGAAGCAAGTTTTATCGACTGAATTTGTGGATAAATGATGCGAATAAAAGAATTAGGCTTGTTTAAATGTGGATAACTCTGTTGATAAGGTGTTGAAATGGTGTATAACTTTGTTTTTTCTCTTTGTCATAATTTTGTCATAGAAATAAAGTATGATACATACAAAGATAAGTTGTGGTTAAAGCTTATCGAAAAAAGTATAAAATATTGTCAAGGATGACAAGGAGGTACATAATTATGAAAAAAACAATTATGGCTATTGTAACAGGGACTCTTTTAACAGCTGTTCCGGTATTTGCTGCTCCATTAAGTGATGTACAAGAAGGGCAAACTGTACTTGGCTACAATCATTATAATTTAGATCAAAACGGTAATTCTGTGAAGGATGATAGCTTTTATTTGGAAGCCGGCGTTGCTCCCAAGGTAATTGTTGGCGTGGAACGAAATGGTTATGCGTTTCCCAATAATTATGATGCAAAGACAACTGATGTTTATGCACAATATAAAGTAAATGACAATGTTCGTTTGATTGCTGGTAACCGTGATTTTAGCAATGGCGGCGGCGACAAATTCTTTTATGGAGTGGGTCTGTCAGCCAATTTAGCACAAAATGTAGATGGCTATGTATCGGCTACCACAAATAGCCGTTATACGGAATGGCAGACTGGTGTCAATTATAATATGGACAATCAGACAACCTTGAATGTAGGGTATAAGTCTTATAAAGAAGATGGCAGCTCGCGGCTGGATGGAGTCGGCTTCGGCATTAGCCATAAATTCTAAGAAAGAGCAGGCGCAAAGCCTGCTTTTTTCTTGCAGTCTTTAAAAAACTGGGAAATTGTGTTATACTGAACACGTTGTTAAAATTTTTGTGGGGGCGTAGCTCAGATGGGAGAGCGTTTGGCTCGCATTCAAAAGGTCAGGGGTTCGATCCCCCTCGTCTCCACCAATTTCATTAGAGCTTGAAAGTTTTTTATCGTAAACTCGCCATTTGGGCGAGTCTTTATTTTTTATGGCTAATATACCTAAAACGATCAGTTTTCGTTTTAGTATACATAGAGGTTTTTGAATTCCCTATTTGCCAGGTTGCAGTTGTTTTAGTTATAGTTTATTCGTAGCAGCTGCCATAGTATTTACTTATGAAGGAGAGATTACTGTGTCAGAATCAAGATCAATCGAAGCAAATGAATCGAACCAGCAAGTCGGTGGCTTTTTAGGCTGGATTGAACGAATTGGCAATAAGATTCCCGATATTACTATTTTATTTATTGCCGCTTTTTTGATAACGTGTATTTTGTCGGCTATTTTATCTAGTATGCATTTCAATTATGTTCACCCGACTACAGGAAAACCTATCGAAGTTACCAATATGTTAAGCCCAAAAGAGCTTGTTCAACTTATGACGAAAATGGTTACGAATTATTCTGGATTTCCACCGCTAGCAATGGTCATTGTGGCAACATTAGGCATTGGTATTGCCGATGGTTCAGGCTATATCAATACAGGCCTGAAGAAAATTTTATCAGTTACGCCAAAAGCTTTAATTACGCCAATTGTTATTGTTGTTGGTATGTTAAGCCATTTGGCGCCTGATACAGGTTATATGATTATTATTCCTATTGCCGCTTATATGTTTTATGCTTCAGGCAAGCATCCGCTTGCTGGCATAGCCGCTTCATTTGCTGGCATAGCCGGAGCTTTTGCTGCTAATTATACGCCGTCAGCCATTGATCCAGTAATTCAAGGTTTTACGCAGATGGCTGCCCAAATTATTGATCCTACCTATCAAGTGAATGTTCTTTGCAATTATTTTTATGCCTTTGGTTCTACTTTTGCTGTTATTGGCAGTTGTTGGTGGGTTACAGAAAAAATTACGGAACCTTGGTGTCGTAAAGCTTGCCCGATTGATGCTGATATTGATATTGAGCATGAGGATATAACAAGTACTACGCCGCGTGAAAACCGTGCTTTCTATATTGCAACACTTGTTTTGATTCTAATGCTCGGCGGCTTGGTGCTCGCTTTATTACCGGCAGATTCGCTTTTGCGTGATCCAAATGGAAATCTTGCCAGTTTTAAAGCACCGATTATGCAGTCCATTGTAGCTGTTATTTTCCTATTAGCAGCTTTTACCGGGATTGTCTATGGAATAATCAGTGGAAAATTCAAAAGTTCAAAAGATTTTACAAATTCCATGGAGGAAATAGCAAAAACACTAATACCGCTTATTGTTTTTTACTTTTTTGCTGCTCAGTTTATGTATGCCTTTGGCACATCTAATATTGGCGCCCTCATTGCAATTGCTGGCGCTGATTTTTTGAAATCACTGGCATTGCCGCCACAGATTACCATTTTTGGTATTATTGTTTTTGTTGGTTTGTTGAACTTATTAATTACGTCAGCATCGGCGAAGTGGTCGATTTTAGCGCCAATTTTTGTACCGATGCTTATGTCTGTGGGGATTGCACCTGAATTGACGCAAGTAGCCTTTCGCGTCAGCGATTCAGCAGTGAATGTATGTACACCGATGTTTGCGTTTTATCCGCTGATTATCATTTATTGTCAAAAGTATTACAAGCGTACTGGCGTTGGTACTTTGAGTAGCTTGATGGTTCCTTATACGATTGCTTTGCTTATTGTTCTGACGGTTATGTTATATTTATTCTGGTGGTTGAATATTCCTCTAGGTCTTCAAGCTGATTATGTATATCCGCGGCGCACATACTAGGTTATGGAAAGTTAAGGGAGGTCTTGACAATGCAGAACAAGCAGGATGAATTGGTTGAACGTTTTTACCGTTATGCAGCTGTTTCTTCACAAAGCGTTCCAAATGGCGGGGAAAAAGTTCCCAGTAGTGAGGGGCAGTGGAAATTGGCAAAGCTCCTGAAAAAAGAATGTGAAGCGATAGGACTTTGCGAGCTAGAGATTAGTGATAAATGTGTACTTACAGGTAAACTGCCAGCTAATTTACCAGCTGACTGCAAGGATGAAGTACCATCAGTTGGTTTTATAGCGCATCTTGATACAGTTGATGTTTGTTTATCTCCAGATATTCATCCGAAAGTTGTTGCAAAATACGATGGACAAGATATCGTTTTAAATCAAAAACAGTCTATCGTAATGACGACAAAAGAGCATCCGGAACTATTAAAATATGTAGGACAAGATTTGATTGTTACTGATGGTACAAGTGTCTTAGGGGCTGATAACAAAGCTGCTATTGCCAACATTATGACGGCGCTTTCATCATTGTCAAAAGAGCAATGTAGATATCACGGTGATATATATATTGCTTTTGTACCAGATGAAGAATGTGGTTTATATGGGTCAAAAAGTATGGATTTTAGTAAATTTCCGGTGGATTTTGCTTATACGATTGATTGTTGTGAGCTAGGAGAGATCGTATATGAAACATTTAACGCAGGTAGCGCTGTTGTTACGATTCATGGTGTGAGTGCGCATCCAATGAGTGCAAAAGGAGTACTTGTCAATCCTACACTTATTGCCGTGGATTTCATAAATATGTTTGATCGTCAAGAAACACCAGAGTGTACAGAAGGGAAACAAGGTTATATTTGGTGCCAGGCTGTTCATAGTAATCAATCACTAGCAAAAGTAGAGCTCAATATTCGCGATCATTGTAGAGAAAAGTATCAGGCCCGTAAGCAGCTCATAAGAGAGAATGTGGATAAGTTAAAGCGTGCTAATCCACGCGCTGCCATTGAATGCGTTATGAGTGATACTTATGGAAATATTGCGGATGCGATTACTGCTGAAAATCGTAAAGCGATTGATTATATGTATAAAGCTATGGAAAAGCTAAATATTTTGCCTCGTACCATTGCAATGCGCGGCGGTACAGACGGCTCTTTTATATCTACCAAAGGAATTTTAACTCCTAATTATTTTACTGGTGGTCATAATTTTCATTCTAGATTTGAGTTCTTACCAATACCATCGTTGGAAAAATCCTATGAAATGACAATGACGCTGATTGAGCTGATTTATGGATGTAAATGATTTTTTACGAAGCGTATTCATTTCCAACTTTCCAATATGAAATTGCGAAAAATTAAAATTAGCGGCAGTTAATAATTATTCTTTAGGATTCCTAATAAGGAGATCAGAAAGTATAGCGTAAAAGGATGGGGAATTTATGGATACGATGCATCTGGAGTATTTTATCGAAGTGGCCCGTCAAAAAAATTTTAGTAAAGCTGCAGAAATATTGCATATATCTCAACCATCGGTCAGTAAAGCAATCAAAGATTTGGAAACCCAGTTGGGAGTAACCTTGTTCTATCGCAACACAAAATTTGTTGAATTGACTGATTCCGGTAGAGCCATTCTGGAGCAAGCGCAGCAGATCGTATCTTCCGTTCATAATATCACGGCTCGCTTAGATGGTCTGACTAAATTGCAGTCTGGCAAGATCCATATTGGTTTGCCGCCGATAACCGGGATCACCCCTTTTTCTAAACTACTTGGATTATTCAAACAAGAATATCCCAATATAACGATCCAGTTATTTGAATATGGAGCCAAAAAAATTGAGCCTGCAATCAATGATGGGCTATTGGATTTTGGCATTAGCATCCCGCCGGAAGATAGTAGCACCTTTGAACGAATTAGTTTTTCCTGGGATTCACTTCAGATCATTATGAATCAAGACAATCCTTTATCACACGATAAGGTAATTGACTTTGCTACGCTGAGGGAAGAACAATTTATATTGTATGATCAGGATTTTAAACTTCACGATAAGATTATTGCGCGTTGTAAAGAAGCCGGATTTTATCCCAAGATTGTATTTGAAACAGGACAACGTGAGTTGATGGTTCAAATGGTTGCTGCTAATTTAGGTATAGCCTTGCTCCCTAGTGCGATATGTAAAGAGTTTGATAGCAAGGCAGTTATTTCACGTTCCTTTAATGATTCCCAGATCTATTTGGAATTGGCGTTAGTTTGGAAACGAGAACGGTATCTTTCTCATGCTGTTCGTGAATTCTTCAAATTTGCTAAGGATTTTTTTGCTGCAGAATCATCAGCTCCTCACTTATTCAAAATCTAAATACACTGAATTATATATAAGAATTTCACTTTTCAGTTTTAGTTCAGTATAATTCAAAGCAAAAGTGGTAGAGGAGCTGGCTTACTATGAAACCAATGAGACTGCATCATGTGGGGATTGTTCTTCCTACAGTAGAAAAAGCGCATAGCCTAATGGAGAAAATTGGTTTGGAAGTGGATTATACCGGATTTGTTGAAGCTTATCATGCGGATTTGATTTTTACGAAATATAAAGAGAATGAGAGCCCTCTCGAGTTCATTATCCCGAAAGAAGGGGTTCTTACCGAGTTTAATAATGGCAAAGGCGGCATTGCTCATTTGGCCTTTGAAGTGGATGATGTGGAGGCCGTACGTCAAGAATTTGAAGCAAAAGGCTTAGGTATGCTTGAACAGCATGCTGTGCAAGGAACTAGCGATATTATCGTCAATTTCGTCCGCCCGAAGCATACGGAAGGCATTTTAGTTGAATTTGTCCAGACTGTCGGAGAAATTAAACGGTAGGTATATATTTAACAAAGCTCTGTCTAGAAAAGTAAAGTCTTTAAAATTTATAGTAAGACAGCAAAAGAGACACTGGGTTTGGGATGTTATCCTGAATTATCCAATGTCTCTTTGCTTTATTAATATTTTTAATTATCTTAGTAGGAGTTTACATTATTTATAGTGTATAGTTTTTTATATGTACCTATTTCTGAAAGGAGTCTTTTCATTGGATTATTTATGGTTAATTTTCGCGTTATTATCAGCCGTTACGGCTTCCTTGGTCGCCATTTTTGGCAAAATCGGCTTACAGTCTGTTGATGCCAATACAGCTACCGCGGTTCGATCTATTGTTATGGCGATTTTTCTCATTGCTGTTGTGGTCTATCAGGGAAATTTAAAGCAGATACCGCTGGTCATTGCGGATAAGAAAACCTTTACTTTTATTGTTTTGAGCGGCATCGCCGGAGCCTTATCCTGGCTGTTTTATTTTTTAGCGTTAAAGTATGGCAAAGTAGCGCAGGTTGCGCCGATTGACAAGCTAAGTGTTGTAATAGCCACTATTTTGGCTGTTATTGTATTAGGCGAAAAAATAAATTTGCTCAATGGAATTGGCGTTGGGTTTATTGCATTAGGCGCTGTATTAGTCGCCTTAAGTTGAAGTTTCATTTCAACCTTTATTTCAGTTGCAGTTCTAATTGTGTGATTCGTTCTGTTAATTGCTTGATTTGCTCGGCCGCTTGATCAGGTTTATTAGACTTATCCGTCTTATCGGGATTAGTCTGCTCAGCTTGATTATCAAGCGATTCTCGCTGGGATGCGGCAATTAATAAAACACAGCCAATACCGACAAGATAGTTCCCTAATACGTTTTCTTTATCCTTGTCATTAAGGTATACGATCAGTGCAAGCCCTAAGATACAGCCTGTGACAGCTAAGGCTAAGCCACTTAGATTCCATAGGTTCATCTCGGGACACCCCGCTATCAGGATATGCTAGCGGGGGCTTTTTTGTGAAGAGGCTGCCGCGGAAGTTTTTGCTTTCTGCGGCAGCCTCTTTAGGGTTATTTGTTTGTTGCTGTCTCCAGCATGAAATCGCGAAAGAGTGAAGTTAATATATACAGTATATATAAATCTTGTGAGTTGAAAATTAAAAAGTTTAATGATAAAATTTAATTATATTAAAAAAAGTATAAAATAATAAACAAAAAACACTAGAATAGTGAACGTGAAACAAAGAAAAGTGAAGCGAATGACATATTAAGTTGGTACCTTATGAAGCTGATAAGGTTTAAAAGATACATAAAAATTAACAGGGAAGTACTTACTTAGCGGCACTATTTAAAAGTATTCTATATATAAGATAAAGATAAGGGCGGTGAAAGTATTGAAAAGTATACGTACTAAATTAGTGGTTATTATGGCAGCAATTTGTTTGAGTTCCTTACTTCTACTTGGCGGTTTAAATTATTGGCGGGCTTTAGATGTGATTACTGATAATGCGAAAAATAATATGAGTGACCAGGCTATAACGTCAGCGGAAGATGTCGGAAGCTGGCTCAATGCGAGAAAAGCGGAAATTAATTTTTTAGCGGCGGCGCCAGTGATTCAGGGAGGGAAAGCCGAAGAAATCCAGCCTTTTTTACGTGCGGTTATGAAAGCAAATCCGGCCTATGGCATTCTCGGCTTTATTTATCCCAATGGGTCTTCGGTTAATACGTTGGGAACATCAGTAAATTTAGGCGATCGGCCTTATTTTAAAGCGGCTATTCAGGGGAATATAGCAGTTTCTGATCCCCTAATACCGAAGTCAGGCGGCGGTCTTTTGACAGCAGTAGCTGTACCGGTCAAAGTGAATGGGCAAATCATTGGCGTGCTTTATGGCAGTATCAATATGCAGGAACTAACGCAAAGAGTACTAGCAATGAAAACAGGGAAAACAGGCTATGCCGTGTTGACGCAGTCTAATGGTCTTACGATTGCCCATGCGGACCCGCAAGTGGCGATGAAAGAAAATATTTTAACGAAAGATACTGTATTAGAGCAGGAAAAAGAGGCGAATCGTAAGATTGTTGCTGGCGAAAAAGGAATTGTACGAGTCAAAGACAATGGGATTGATAGTTTTATTGCTTATGCCCCTGTACCAGGAACTTCTTGGGCATTAAGCCTTCATGCTCCTGTTGCTGAAATGACGAGCGGCGCAGCTTCTTTAACTATGATTTCGCTACTGACAACAGCTGTAATTTTAATTTTAGCTATTTTATTGATTAGCCGCTATGCCAAGAAAATTGCAGCTCCTATTCAATCAATGGCCTTAGTTGCTCAGCAGGTAGCGGACGGCGATTTGCGAGCTTGTACGATAACTACTAGAAGTGATGATGAAATTGGTCGACTCAGTCAGTCCTTTGTAACAATGACAGGAAATCTTCGTCAACTGATTCAGCATATTTCAGCAATGACAGAACAAGTGGCAGTCTCGTCAGGCGAACTGACGCAAAATGCGGAACAGTCGGCTCAGGCTTCCAGTCAAATTGCTGGCTCGATTACGACAGTAGCAGACGGCGCCACAAATCAATTGCAGGCAGTGAATACTTCAATGACATTGAGTGGTCAAATGGCGCAAGAACTGCAAACAGCAGCGCTTAGTGCGGAAGCTGTGGCGGAAAAGTCATCACAGGCTTTAGATAAGACAGCGAAAGGTCGTCAAGCTGTTTCTCAGGCTGTACAGCAAATCAATGAAGTATCAGATACCGTTAACTCTTCAGCGCAAATAGTAGAAAAGCTAGGCGAGCGGTCTAAGGAAATCGGCCAGATTGTTGATGTAATTTCGAGTATTTCTAACCAGACGAATTTGCTTGCTTTAAATGCTGCGATTGAAGCGGCCCGGGCTGGCGAACAAGGAAAGGGTTTTGCTGTTGTTGCGGAAGAAGTGCGCAAGCTTGCCGAACAATCGCAGGAATCGGCGAAAAAAATTGCCGATTTGATTCGTTTTGTTCAAACAGATACGGAACAGGCTGTAGCCGCTATGGCCCAGGGAACGGAACAAGTAAGATCAGGGGCTGTTGTCGTAAATCAAGCGGGTCAGGTCTTTAGTGAAATTGAAACCTTTGTTGCTACTGTAGCTGATCAGGTGAAGCAAGTTTCCGTGATTATTGCTGAAAATGCCGCCAAAGGGCAGCAAATTGTTACATCAGTCAAGGATGTGGAATTGTTAAGCAATAAAGCGGTCAGTGAAAGTCAGATTGTATCAGCGGCAACGGAGGAACAATCGGCGTCCATCGAGGAAATCGCTTCAGCAAGTCAGATTTTAGCCAATACGGCGCAAAACCTAAAGGAGGCAGCTAGTAAATTTAAAGTATAAAGTGAATGATAAAATAGAAAATGTTACGAAAAGAAGCGGCAGTTTTGTCGCTTCTTTTATTTTTTTATCAAGGCAGGCAATTGCTTTTTAGGCTACATAAAATAAAGTAAGCGAAGAAAGGAGGTTGAATACCTATGGATCTGAGCTGCCCCTATTGTGATCGCTGGCGTCGTTATCATGGCCACTATGGCTTTGGCGGCGGGCTGGCTTTGGGACTTGGCTTAGGTTATTTAATTGGCGGTCCTGGTTACTACTATCCACATTACTATTACACTTATCCAGGGTATTATCACGGTTACTATCCAGGCTATTATATTCGCCGGTGACTTTTGGTTTAGCTCATCGAAAAGCCGTTTTTGCTTTCACTTTTATCAGCAGTGAAGCAAGGACGGTTTTCTTTTTTACTATATAAGAAAGTAGAATTTGTGACGGCAGTTAGATCTGTTGTTTCTTTTAACTATGAATACTGTATACATTCGAAAAACGAATATATTGCGGCAAGATTTTATGTTATAGTGAAACTATGAAAAGATATAATTTAGCAAGTCAAATTACCCATTCACAACGATCCCTGCCAACTATGCTTGTAGGACTGATTCGGGAATCGATTCTTTCCGGCGAAATTAAGGAGGGAACGCAGTTAAAGCAGGAAGAGCTTGCTGTTAAATACGGCGTAAGTATTAGTGCTTTGCGGGAAGCTCTGAAGGGCTTAGAAGCCGAAGGTCTTGTAAAATTTTACCCGAATCGCGGCGCCATGGTGACAGAGCTATCCGTCGAAGAGGCCCAGGAAATTTTTGATATTCGTCTATTTCTCGAATTGGGAGCCTTGGAGTTAGCTATTCCGAATATGACGGAAGCAGATTTTACAGCAGCGGCAGAAATCTTGGCAGCTGCCAATGAAGAGGGCGCTGGAGCAAAATGGGGCGAACTCAACTGGCAGTTTCATGAAGTTCTCTATCGTCAAACAAAACGGCCCAAGCTTTTGGAACTGATTCGCCAAATGCACAATAATGTGGAACGGTATATGCGACTCTATTTATTTACGCTTCATTATCAAACCTGTTCGCAAGCGGAACATCAAGAATTGCTTGCTGCTTGTCGCAAAGGGGATATAGCTCTGGCGCAGCAGTGGCTGAGGCGGCATATGGCGGCAGCCAGTGAACGGCTTGTAGAATATTTACTTCATACACACAACGCCTAAGGGGGAAAAAAGATGTCAACAGAAAGAATTGAACGTTTTAAACACTCTTACATTGAATCAAAACCGTCAATCAGTGTAAAGCGAGCCGTGGAGTTTACTAAATCCCATCAGGCGAGTGAAGGCGAATCGGTCATTGTTCGTCGGGCTAAAGCTTTTTTTGATGTGTGCCATACGATTCCTGTGACAATTTTTGAGGAAGAAG
Organism: uncultured Pelosinus sp.; assembly: GCA_900550105.1. Taxonomy (GTDB): domain Bacteria; phylum Bacillota; class Negativicutes; order UMGS1260; family UMGS1260; genus UMGS1260. The sequence continues at coordinate 32,828 of URQW01000009.1, read as the reverse complement.
TTTTAGTCGGCGCGATTGGGGAATTCCGTCGTAGCGGCATTGTCTGCCCAGAATATTCCTGGCAGTGGGTCGATCGCGAAATGGATTCTTTTGAAACAAGAACGCAAGACCCTTATCAAATTGACGATATTTCCAAGCAGATTCTGCGCAAAGAAGTATTTCCTTATTGGAAAGGAAAATCTCTTGAAGAAACTTTCCTGGCTCGTCTTAATAAGGACACTGCGAAAGTGGTTGTTGATACTGGTATTGTCGATAATGATTCCAAATGGCGCAGCGCTGTTGGCGAAGTAACGGCTGATTACCAAGATATTGTTTTCAAGAAAGGCTTTGGCGGCTTGAAAGAAGAAGCTTTGGCCCACTTAGCGCAATTAGAGCCAACTTCCATTGAAAATATGGATAAAATCGACTTTTATCGCTCGGCGGCACTCGTAGCCGAAGGGATCGGCGTTCTCGCGTCACGCTATGCCAAAATGGCGGCTGATCTTGCTGCAAAAGAAACTTCGGCAGAGCGCAAAGCGGAACTATTGGAAATCGCGGCAGTTTGCAGTAAAGCGCCGATGAACCCGCCAGAAACTTTCTATGAAGCGATCCAGACTGTTTGGTTTACTCAGCTTGGCTCCATCTTATCGGAAAATTCCCTGGCCTTAAATATCGGCCGGTTTGATCAGTATATGTATCCTTACTATGCGGCAGATATTGAAGCAGGTCGCATTACCAAGGAAAAAGCTCAGGAACTAATTGAAGCTTTATGGATTAAATTATCAGAATGGGTTTGGGCGATTTCTAGTAATACGGCCCAATTCTTCGCAGGCTACAATTCTTTCCAGAACTTGACGCTTGGCGGCAGAACGCGCGACGGTCAAGATGCTACGAACGAACTTTCCTATATGTGTCTTCAGGCCACGGAAAATGTAAAAACTCATCAGCCTGGTCTCAGTGTGCGGATTCATCCCGACAGTCCTGATGAATTTTTGCTCGCTGTTTGCAAGCTGATTCGCGTGGGTACTGGCTTCCCAGCGGTTCATAATGACCGTGTCGGTTCGGCTATGCTTGTTGCTGCTGGATTGTCACCGGAAGACGCTCGCGATTGGAGCAACTGCGGCTGCGTCGTACCTCATTTCCGGAAAATCGGCGAATGGACTTCGGCAGTAAACATTAACTTTGCTGCAGCGATTGAATATGTATTAAGTGACGGCGTAAGCCGAGTAACTGGCCAGGAAATCGGTCTGACCGAAAATGGCGAGCTCGTAAGCTATGAAGCAGTAAAAGCTGCCTTCTTCCGTCAATTAGAGAATCTTGTGAAGCATGGCGTAATTGCTACGCTTACGGCACAGCAGATTCATTCAGAAATTGTACCGCGTCCTTATTTGTCACTGCTTGTTGATGGCTGCATGGAAAAAGGCAAAGACCTTAGCAAGGGCGGCGCTAAATATAATGTAGGCCCAGTTTTAACTGGTATTGGCGTAGCTGATTCGGCCAACTCGTTGGCAGCGATGAAAAAGCTCGTCTTTGAAGAACAGCGTTATACGCTGAGCGATTTTAAGGCCGCTCTAGCCGCCAACTGGGAAGGCTATGAAGAACTGCGTCAGGCAGCGCTGGCTTGCCCGAAATATGGCAATGATGATCCTTATGTCGATTCGATTGCTGTAGAAATTACTGATTTTTATCATAAAATTGTTCATGATTATAACGATTTCTTCGGCTCTCCCTTTAACTCAGCCTTTATGGGTATTTCCAACTATATCCCGGCAGGCAGCGTAATTGGTGCAACGCCTGATGGCCGCAGAGCGAAGAGTCCTTTAACAGAAGGTGTTTCGCCCCATGCTGGTACGGATTTGACAAGCCCTACGGCGGCAATGCGTTCCGCCGCAAAAATTAACCATGATATTCATTCTGGCGGTACTTTGCTGAATGTTAAATTCGCACCGGAACTGCTAGCATCTGACCGCAGTCTGAAAAACCTTGCCTCGCTGATTCGCGCGTACTTTGCCCTTGGCGCCTTCCACGTACAATTCAATGTTATTTCGACGGAAACGCTGCGCAAAGCGCAAGAGAAGCCAGAAGAATATAAAGACCTGCTTGTTCGCGTTGCTGGTTACAGCACGCAGTTTGTAAACTTGTCCCGGGAAGCGCAAGACGCGATTATTGAAAGAACGACTTATGAAACCCTCTAAAGAAGGAACTATTTTTCAAGTACAGCGGTGGTCCGTCCATGATGGTGACGGCATTCGGACGACAGTCTTTTTTAAAGGCTGTCCGCTCCGCTGTCGCTGGTGTGCGAACCCTGAATCGTGGCAACGCGATAAGGATATCTGGTTTTTTGCCGATAAATGCGTTCACTGCGGCCGCTGTATGAATGTATGTCCGCAGCAGGCGATCTTCCAAGCCGATGGCAAGATTCAGTTTGATCGAACGAAATGCAACGGTTGTGGGAAGTGTGCTTCTGTCTGTCCGACGGGAGCGAGAAAGCTGCTCGGAGAAACGGTTTCAGCTGCCGAACTAGTGCGCCGTCTTGCCAGAGATGCTGTCTTTTACCGGGAATCAGGCGGCGGAGTGACTTTTTCTGGTGGTGAACCCTTTATGCAGCCAGAGTTTCTGCGCGAACTTGTTTTCGCTTGTAAGCGCCAAGGAATTGATACGGCTGTAGAGACTTCCGGCTTTTTTGAACTAGAACCGGTCAAGGATATTATTGAAGCGTTAGACTTTATTTTTATCGATCTTAAAGTAGTAAATTCGCAGCAGCATCAGAACTGGACTGGAACAGAAAATGAACGGATTTTAGCAAATATCGCTGCCATTTCTAAATTGAATCAGGAAGTGGTTGTTCGAGTTCCCCTGATGGAAGAAGTAAACAGCAGTGAAGAAAACATGGAAGCTCTTTGTGAGTTTTTACAGGCCGAAACAAAGGTTAAGGGCGTCGAACTGTTGACGTATCATAATCTTGGTCAAAATAAATATCAGGCAATTGGCAGCCAAAGTGAAGATTTTACGGCGCCTTCCGAAGAAAAAATTGCTCTGCTTAAACAAAAGATAACTGATCATGGTATTACCGTATTTGATTTCACCTAAAGCAGTATTAACGAAAAGTAAGACTCTTTAGACCTGTGACGCGATTGGTTAGTTGCACGAAAAGCAAAGCCCGGAAGTTTCTCTAATAAAGGAGAAACTTCCGGGCTTTTTGCTTATTAAAGATTATCGTTGAAAGTAGAGTTTTATTAAGATCGATTTTTGATTGAATTTCATTAAGGAGAATGATATGATTCAATTATAGTTAATTTGTTTATAAATAATTAATCAAAGATGAGTTCGAAGGTTACTTGCTAAAAGGTGGGCGGTGTGATGGCAAAGATAATGGCGGTTTCGGCATCACTTTGATTTTCCCATTTATGCTGTATACCTGGCGGGATTCGTACACTGTCACCTGTTTGCAGTGTAATGATTTGGTTTCCTAAGTGGAGGAGACATTCACCAGATTCTACGTAGGCCATTTCTTCCCCGGTATGAGATAGGAGTTCTTGAAAGGAGACGGAATGGGGTTCAAGCTTCATAACGGCCATTTCGATGGAACCGCTAAGGTCGGGGCTGAGCAGTGTATATTCCAGATTTGACTGAGGCTGTTTAATTTTTCTACCTGTTCCGGCACGAACCACAAGATTGGTCGCTGAAAGTTCTTCTAAAAAGAATGTAAACAAGGGAACTCCTAAGGCGGTAGCAATAGATCGCAGGGTATTGAGCGAGGGATTTACATGGCCCTTTTCAATCTGACTGACCATCGACGGCGATAATTGAATTTTTTCGGCAAGCTCCCGCAATTTCATCTCTTGACTTAAGCGAACCTGGGCAATACGAGCACCAAGATTTTGATTTTCATTTGTATGGCTCATGCAGTCTTCCTCCATCGTCGGCAATTCTACAGTAAAGTTTCTCTGTGTAAATGACCTTTCATTTATGATGCTGATCCTATTATAGCAGACTGAAAAAAATAAATTCTACATTTGGAGGGAAAAAAATGTTAGATTTTAAAATTATAAAGGGAACCATTGTCGACGGCAGCGGTTTAGCTGCCTATGAAAGCGATCTCGGCATAAAAGATGGCCGGATTGTTGCTTTAGGCGATTTGAGCGCAATGGATAGTCGGGAAACCTTTGATGCTTCAGGGCTGATGGTAGCACCGGGATTTATTGATATGCATACTCATTCCGATCTTTCTTTTTATTATGACGAGAGAGCGAACAGTAAACTGTGTAGTGGCGTAACGACAGAAGTTATTGGTAACTGCGGGATTGGCGTAGCGCCGATTGATGAAGCAAACCGACACTTACTGATTGATTATCTAGGAACAAGACTGATTGGATCGATCCCCGTAAAAATAGAACTTCCTTGGCAAAGTTTTGCCGAATATCTGGCTTATTTCAATGACCACAAACCAGCGGTGAATTTGGCGCCCTTAGTTGGGCAAGGCGTTATTCGGATTGCAGCAATGGGGTTTTCCCGCGGCGAGCCAACGGCTGCACAGCTACACAAGATGGAAGCACTTACAGAAACAGCTATGGCGGAAGGGGCGCTTGGTTTAAGCAGCGGTCTAGTTTACCTGCCTGGCGAATATTCCTCGGCAGACGAAATCGCTGCTCTTTGTAAAAAAATCAAGGCCTATGGCGGTTTTTACGCGACTCATATTCGGACCGAAAGCGATGGGATTTTAGGCGCGATTGATGAAGCGCTTACCATTGGCGAAATGGCAGAGGTGCCCGTTCATTTATCGCACATGAAGCTCCTCAGTCAGAATATGCTTGGCAAGACGGATCTTGTGCTTGAGAAACTGGCCCAGGCGCGGAGCCGGGGAATTGCAGTGACTTATGACGTGTATCCTTATCAGGCTGGTCTTACTTCTCTATCGGCTTGTCTGCCTCCCTGGATTTTTGAGGGCGGTGTCGAGAAGATGATCGAGCGGCTGGGCGATAAAGCGATTCGGCGGCAAGTTCAGACGGAAATTGAGCAAGGACTACCTAACTGGCAAAATTTTGTCAAGTCAGCCGGTGGTTGGAGTAAGTTTTATGTTTCTTCAGTAAAATCTGAGAAAAATAAAGTACTGGAAGGACAGTTTATTACAGAAATAGCAAAGCAACAAGGCACGGATCCTTATAGCGTCGTTTTTGATTTACTGATTGCTGAAAAAGGCCGGGTTCAGATGAATTATTTTGCGATGGCGGAAGACGATGTTATGACTTTCCTCAAGCAAGATGAAGCTATGATCGGTTCAGACGCGATGAGTCTCACGGCAGAAGGCTTGTTAGCTTTTGGTAAGCCTCATCCGCGCGCTTTTGGTACGCCTACGTGTTTTCTTGGTCGGTATGTACGCGAGAAAAAATTATTAACTTGGGAACAGGCGATTCAAAAGATGACTGGGCTGCCAGCCAAGCGATTGGGTCTAAAAGAACGCGGCTTGATTCAAACTGGCTACTTTGCCGATTTAGTTGTGTTTGATCCGGCAACGATTGCCGATCAAGCTACTTATAAAGAGCCTAAGCAGTATTCTCAGGGGATTCATGCTGTATTTGTAAATGGACAGACAGCTTTGCTGCGCGGGCAGCAACTAGTTCAAGCCGGAAAGATCGTCGGCCGGAGCCAGTGATACAATAAAGGAGAAGACAACGATGCAGATAGAAGAACTAGTTACTCCCAGCATTTTAGTGGAACAAAATATTTTAGCAAATAATATTGAGGCTATGGCTCAGATATGCAGTGAGCAAGGGAAAGAACTATGGCCGATGGTTAAGACCCATAAAAGCAGTGAAGTAGCTAAACTACAGGCAAAAGCAGGCGCAGCCGGCTTTCTGACAGGAACGCTTGATGAAGCGGAACTTCTGGTAAGTCAGGGGGTGGAACGGATTATGCTGGCTTATCCCGTAGCGGGTCAGGCCAATCTGGCCAGATTAGCCGCTTTGGCCCGACAGGCGAAGGTTTTGATCAGTCTCGATGGCTTGGCAGCGGCAGAACAACTGCAAGCCTATCTGGTTAAAGCGTCTGTCAAAGTAGACTATTTAATCATTGTAGATTCTGGCTTACATCGCTTTGGGGTGGCGCCCCAAGCGGCTGTTTCCTTGGTCAAATCTCTGGCGGCGCTTACGCAGCTTCGTTTTCGCGGGATTGCCACTCATCCGGGCCATGTCTATGGACAGAGTTCTTACGAGGGAGTCAAAACTGTGGCGGCAGAAGAGGCGGCGGCTTTACAAGCAACGGCCAAGCTGCTTGCATCGGCAGGCTACCCCTGTGAAATGATTGCTACAGGCAGTACGCCCACAGCCGCTTTGGTCAGTCGCAAGGCGTTTATTACAGCGCTACGACCAGGCAATTACGTTTATAATGACGCCATCCAAGTATCGCTTGGCGTTGCTACCGAAGCAGACTGCGCCTTGACGGTTTTGGCTACTGTCATAGCGCAGCCGCAAGAAGATGTGTTCCTGATTGATGCAGGCAGCAAATGTTTCGGTCTTGATAAAGGCGCTCATAGCGTATCGCTTGTTTCCGGCTATGGACTGATTCAAGGGCATCCGGAACTTGTACTTGAGAGCTTATCGGAAGAAGTGGGGAAAATTAAGGTTCTTGGCGCAACAACAGTGCAGGTTGGCCAGAAGTTAACGGTAATCCCTAATCATTCCTGTTCGGCGGCGAATATGACAAATTTTCTCGTTCTGCATGAAAAGGGCCGGATAACTGGCCGAATCACTGTAGATGCCAGAGGAAATTCGAAAGCGCGGTTTTAACGAGAATATAGATTGATATATTTTGAGAGAAGGTGTGAGAAGCTATGATGGAACAGAAAATTGCTGGTAAAACAGTGACTCAGTGGCAGACAGAGCATTCCTTATTGACCGAGATATTACAAATGAAAGAAGTATTTTGGGTGAATCCGTTGGCCGTAGCTGGCGGAGAAAAAGCGTCACGAGAACTCGGTGAAGCTGATATTGATGATGCCGAAGCAAGATTGGCGCGGTTTGCCCCCTATATTGCCAAGGTTTTTCCTGAAACGAGTGCAAGGAAGGGAATCATTGAATCTCCGCTAAAGAAGATTCCTCAGATGAAGCAAGCCCTAGCGATGATGTATGATGCTGCGATTGACGGGGAACTTTATTTGAAATGTGATAATGATCTGCCGATTTCCGGATCGATTAAGGCGCGCGGCGGAATTTATGAAGTATTGAAAGTAGCGGAAGATATCGCTAAAGCAGCGGGGATTCTGACAGAAGCAAGCGATTATGCGCTGTTAGCTGATGATGCTTGCAAACAACTTTTTTCGTCTCACTCCATTGTGGTTGGTTCTACAGGGAATCTCGGTCTTAGTATTGGGATTATGAGCGCTGCTTTAGGTTTTCAGGTCACTGTCCATATGTCGGCAGACGCGAAGCAGTGGAAAAAAGACTTGTTGCGGCAAAAAGGCGTTACCGTCGTAGAACATCAGGCCGATTACGGTAAGGCCGTAGCGGCAGGCCGCGAGCAATCGGCCCAAGATCCGAAAAGTTATTTTGTGGACGATGAAAATTCCAAGAATCTGTTTCTCGGCTATGCTGTAGCAGCGAAACGGCTTAAGCGGCAGCTTGACGAGCAAGGCATCCTTGTTGATGCGGATCATCCGCTCTTTGTCTATCTTCCTTGCGGTGTCGGCGGTGGTCCTGGCGGCGTCACTTTTGGTCTCAAAACTGTATTTAGCGACGCAGCTCACTGTTTTTTTGCCGAGCCGACTCATTCGCCAGCCATGCTCTTAGGCTTGATGACTGGCAAACATGAAGCAGTCTCGGTCCAAGAGTTTGGCATTGATAATCTGACAGCGGCCGATGGCCTGGCAGTAGGACGGCCATCTGGCTTTGTGGGCCGCTTTTTAGCAAAGGATATTAGCGGCGTCTTTACCATCGAGGATGATCGTCTTTACGAACTTTTAGCCACACTGGCTGATCAAGAGGGGATTTATGCTGAACCGTCGGCGCTAGCTGGCTTTGGCGGTCCTGCCGCGTTTAACCGGGAAAGCGCAGGCAAAGAGTATGTAAGGAAACAGGGCCTTAGTGATAAAATGGGTCAGGCAACTCATGTTGTTTGGGCTACTGGCGGTAGTATGGTGCCTGAGAACGTGATGGCTGATTTTTATCGTCAGGGTAAAGAAAAACTACCGAAATAATAAAGTGGTCCATGATAATAAGACGATTCATTATAAAAAATCTGACAGTATGGAAAAAGTGCCTGCTTGTAAAATTCTCCCTATCATGTATGATGAAAAGAGAGTTATTTCCCGGCAATAGCAAGAAATGAAGCTGGTTTTAACGGGACTTTTAACTTGGAAACTTTGAACATGATAAAGGAGGTCTTTCCATGTCTCATGTATTAACTCCCTTGACAGAAGGTTTGTTGCCTCTAAAAAACCGCCTGATTATGCCGCCAATGGCTACTGCCAAGGCAGAAGACGACGGTTCTGTCAGTGAGGCCGTTCTAGCGTATTATCGTGAGAAATCGGCAGGCGGTCATTTATCTTTAATTATTATTGAGCACAGCTTTATTGATCCTAAGGGCAAGGCAAGTTTAAAGCAGTTGTCGGTGCATGATGACTCGATGATTCCGGGACTACGTCAATTAGCTGAGGTTATTCACCAAAATGGTGTAAAAGCTGTTATGCAGATCAATCATGCTGGCAGCGCTACTGATGAAACGGTCATTGGCGCTACGCCGAAAAGCGCTTCCGCTGTGAAAAATCCTCGCAAAGGCAGTTTACCTGAGGCGTTGACGAAATCAGAAATAAAAGAGCTTGTTGACGCCTTTGCGGCAGCGGCGGTGCGGGTGAAAGCGGCTGGCTTTGATGGCGTAGAGATTCATTCGGCCCATGGTTATTTATTAAATCAGTTTTTTTCGCCGCTGACTAATCAGCGTTGTGATGAATATGGCGGATCTCTCTTAAATCGGATTCGGTTTCATTTAGAAGTGATTGCGGCGGTGCGAGAAGCTGTCGGCCCGACTTTTCCTGTTTTGCTGCGACTAGGGGCTGGTGATTTTACGCCAGGAGGAACAACGGCAGAGGATAGTCGGCAGGCAGCGGCTGAATTTGCCAAGGCTGGCATTGATATTCTCGATATTTCCGGCGGCTTTTGCGGCTATGTGATTCCAGGCCGCAGCGAAGCTGGTTATTTTGCACAATTGAGCAGCGCGGTAAAAGAGGCGGTCTCGATTCCCGTAATTTTAACTGGCGGGGTTACCCAGGTTCAACAAGCAGAAGCGTTGCTTGCCGCCGGCAAAGCCGATTTGATCGGCGTAGGCCGGGCGCTATTACAGGATTCGGCTTGGGCGCAGCGGGCTTTTGACGAATTAACAGGAGGAAAATGATGAAGGCTGCTTTGTTACAAATGGACATTGCTCTTGGCGATGTAGCGGCCAATCATGCTAAGGCTGAGGCCATGATGGCGGAAGCGGTTTGGCGCGGCGCGGAGCTTATTGTGCTACCGGAATTGTGGACTACAGGTTATTGTCTTGAGACGATCGCGCCTTTAGCTGAGCGTGAAGCCGACTCTCCAACGCTGCGACTATTTCAGCGCTTTGCTCAGCGTCATAAAGTGCAAATTATCGGCGGATCAATTCCCGAATTCGATCAGGGGAATATTTATAATACGGCTTATACGATTACCTCTGCTGGTGAGGTGGCGGCTAAATACCGGAAGATTCACCTTGTCCGCTTGATGGAGGAAGAAAAATATTTGACGCCAGGTGACCAGCCATGTTTGTTTTCGCTAAAGCCAAATGATACTCAGGCCGCAACGATGATTTGTTATGATCTGCGATTTACCGAACTGGCGCGATCTTTAGCGCTGAAGGGCTGTCAAATCTTATTTATTCCTGCCGAATGGCCAGCTGTTCGCGGGCTTCATTGGCGGTCTTTACTTATTGCTAGAGCGATTGAAAATCAAATGTATGTGGTTGCTGTAAATCGCATTGGTAAAGATGCGAGCAATCAGTTTTATGGTCATTCTCTTGTGGTGAATCCTTGGGGCGAGGTCATTGCCGAAGGAACGGAAGACCAGGAAGAAATCCTACTAGCTGATATTGATTTGGCTGTGGTAGCCGAGGTGCGCGGGAAGATTTCTGTTTTTGCTGATCGGCGCCCAGAGTGTTATTAGAAACAAGAATATTACGAATTTTAATAGATTAGAAGAAGTTTGCGGCCGCTTTCGGGAAGAAGGCGGCCGTGGTTTATTTTAGAGAGGATGATGGAAATGAAGCCGCAAGATTTGAAGGGTTGTCCGCCCACAGCGAATGCAATGGTTGATTTTTGGAAGCGAATATTACTCAGCAATCATTGCGCATAAACGAACTATATAGATAAATAAAAAACGTCGCATCTGTAAAGCGGCGTTTTTTCTATACAACGTATGTTGCATGATCTTAGCAAGGTGCGGTTTTTCTGCAACAGATGTTGCAGAAATTATTGGCTGAATACTTGGAAAAGGCTTAAAAATCAATACTTGGTATTTTGGCATATTCTTTGCATAGAAAATAGGCAGCAAGACAATGAAGGAGGATCTCACATGTTGGAAGTTAAGGGTGTTATACCGCCGCTGATTACCCCGATGGATGAAAATGAGCATCTTGATACAGAGGCGCTGCGGCGGTTAATTGATCACGTAATTGACGGCGGCGTTCATGGCGTATTTGTACTTGGTAGTACTGGTGAATTCTATGGTCTTAGCTATGAGGAGAAAGTAAAAGCTGTAGAAGTGACCATGGAACAGGTAAATGGCCGTGTTCCAGTCTATGTCGGCGCTAGCGCGATTACCACAAGAGAGTGCGTTCAATTGGCCAAGCTGGCGAAAGAATATAATGCAGCAGCGATTACTGTACTGACGCCGATGTTTATTACGCCAAATGATACAGAACTTTACACGCATTTCAAAACGATTGCCGAAGCGGTTGATATTCCGAACATTTTATATAATAACCCGGAAAAAACAGGGGTCAACATGTCAGCAGCGCTTATTGAAAAGTTAGCTGATATTCCGAATATTATCGGTGCTAAAGATACAAGCGGCGATATGACTCTTACTTCAGAATATATCCGTCGGACCAAGGACAAAGGCTTTAGCATTATGGCAGGCCGCGATACGATGATTCTGGCGACTTTAGTTTATGGCGGTACTGGTTGTGTAGCTGGTACGGCAAATGTAGTGCCGAGTCTTGTTGTGGAGATTTATGATAAATTTATGGCTGGCGATTTAGCGGGAGCGCTTGATGCGCAATATCGTCTGGCAGAACTTCGTATTGCCTATGGGTTGGGTAGCTTCCCTGTTGTGCCAAAAGACGCTTTAAATTTAATGGGACTGAATGTAGGTCATCCGATTCGGCCGATTCAGCATGTGGTGCCGGAAAAACAGCAACAGTTAAAAGAGATTCTTATTAAACTTGGTGCGATTCAAGGTTAAAACTTAGCGTTGATCTTCCATAGTGATCTTTCATATTGATCTTTAATTATGTAGATAGGAGCGAAATTGAAATGGCAAAAATCGGTTTTATTGGGTTAGGAATTATGGGGAAACCCATGAGCAAAAATTTGCTGAAAGCTGGCTATGAACTTGTTGTTATGAATCGCAGCATTGCGGCTGTGGAAGAAGTGGTTGCTGCTGGGGCGACGGCTGCTGCTACGCCCAAAGAAGTAGCAGAGCAATGCGATATTATTATTACGATGCTGCCAAATTCACCACAGGTCAAAGAAGTTGTTTTAGGTGAAAAGGGTGTAATTGAGGGAGCAAAAGCGGGTACTGTTGTTGTCGATATGAGCTCCATTGCTCCTTTGGTAAGCCGGGAAATTGGCGAAAAATTGGCAGCAAAAGGCGTTGAAATGCTGGATGCGCCAGTGAGCGGCGGCGAGCCTAAAGCAATTGACGGAACGCTATCAGTCATGGTTGGCGGCAAACAGGAAATTTTCGATAAATGTTTCCCAATTTTAAAAGCTATGGCTGGCTCTGTGGTTCGTACCGGCGAAATTGGCGCTGGGAATGTAACCAAACTGGCTAATCAGGTTATTGTTGCGATTAATATTGCCGCTATGTCGGAAGCGCTTGTACTTGCTCAAAAAGCCGGCGTAGAACCGGAACTAGTATATCAAGCAATTCGCGGCGGCCTTGCTGGCAGCACGGTACTTGATGCAAAAGCGCCTCTCGTTATGGATCGTAAATTTGATCCTGGTTTCCGGATCAATCTTCACATTAAAGATTTGAACAATGTCCTAGAAACTTCCCATGAAGTTGGCGTTCCCCTCCCACTTACGGCTTCCGTTATGGAAATGATGCAGTCGCTGAAGATTGATGGCCTTGGCGAAAAAGATCATGGCAGTTTGATACAGTACTACGAAAAAATGGCGAAGACAGAAGTAAAAAGATAGTCTTGTATCGCCCCAACCTGACTAGATTTTTGATCCTATTAACAGAAAGATACCCCTATTTATGAAAACATATCATAAATAGGGGTATTTTATACGGTCGTTTACAGTATAGGATTAATTAATCGTCATAACTCTGAGAGTAGGCAATTTCCAACTTATCATTGGGAAGTTCTTTTTCCCAACGAGCAACGACAACTGTTGCTACACAGTTTCCGATGAGGTTACAAGCCGTACGAGCCATATCCAATATGCGGTCTACGCCAAGGATAATGCCAATGCCTTCTACTGGTAAACCAAAAGCGGCGGCCGTTCCGGCAATAACGATTAGCGAAGCGCCTGGTACGGCGGCAATGCCTTTCGTGGAAAGCATAAGTGTAATCAGCATAATGATCTGATGGGACAGATCAAAAGGAACACCATAAACCTGAGCGATAAACACAACAGCGAGAGCGCTGTAGAGCGTCGATCCGTCTAGGTTAAAAGTATAGCCTGTAGGCAATACGAAAGTAACAATGTGTTTGGGGATACCGAACTTTTCGAGTTTTTCCATCGCTAAAGGCAGAGCCGCTTCGCTGGAAGCTGTCGAGAAAGCGATCAAAATTGGTTCTTTAATAGCGCGGAGTAAGTGGAAGAAGTTTACACGAATTACTAGCGAAGCGCCTAAGAGTACCAAGAAGATGAACAGCACCAAAGCGAAGTAGAGTGAGCCGATCAGTTTGGCCAAAGGAATCAACATACCAAGACCGAATTTGCCGACAGTGAAGGAAATCAAAGCAAATACGCCGATCGGAGCAAGTTTCATAACATACCAAGTGAATTTGAACATGATTTCAGCAATGCTGACTGCCAGTTTTACAACAGGTTCGCCTGTTTTGCCCATAGCAGCAGCGGCTACGCCGAAGAAGGTAGAGAAGAAAATGATTTGCAGCATATCGCCGCGAGCCATAGCGTCAACAATATTAGTCGGAACAATGTTAACGATCATATCAATCATGCTGATGGATTTTTTGGCAGCGGCAGCTACGGAAGCCGTATCACCTGCTGCTACCTGGACGCCAACGCCAGGCTGGAATACATTTACTACAAATAGACCGACACAGAGGGCTAAGGTGGTAGCAATTTCAAACCAGATAATTGCTTTGGCGCCAAGGCGGCCTAGTTGTTTAAAATCGCCTGTTCCGGCAATACCCATAATCAGTGAACTGAATACGAGAGGCACGACGATCATTTTAATCATACGAATGAACATGTCGCCAACCGGTTTTAATTGTGTTCCATAGTCTGGGAACGCATAGCCGAAAATAATACCTAATACAAGTCCGATGAAGATTTGCGTTGTCAAACCGATCCCTTTTTTCGGTTTGCCCGCAGCAGCTTGCGTGCTCATAAAATCCCTCTTTTCTGTTATATTTATAAATTTAGCGGCAAAAAAAATTATAGAAATCTACTGGAAACTCGGTTACTTTGCCGCTAATTTCAATTTCATTGTAAGTACACTGCTACAGCAAACTACAGAAACATACAGAAAGTTTTTTGCCGTAGTAACAGTATACAAAATACAAAGCCGTCTTTTTGTATTTTTATCAAAATGAGAGAAAAACTCCCAGGTTTCTCGTGAAACACATGGGAGTTGGATTAAAGGATTAAGCCAATTATTTATAATTATTCATTTGAGAGAAACAGTAGACTTTCAGCGAATTTTTTGATATTTAGTTTACCGCGGTAAGAACTCTTGCCTTGAATGAAGGCCATTTCCTGACGTACTTCCTTAAATTCGAAGAGTGTACCGCTATAAAGCTGGAATTTATCATTGTGGTAATCTTCAATGCCGGTACTGGCAATATTGCGAAAGGCTTTTGCAATGGTTCGTCTAACGCGCTGCTGCAGCGTTTTTACATCTTGCCCTAAGAGTGGCGAAAGTTTTTCGAAGATTTCATGAAGCTGATAGGTTTGACCGTCGCCAGCCTCTAAGCGATCGTAAATGAGTAAAACCATCTGATAGAGCGTTTCGGCGCCGCTTTCGCCAAGGATCCCCAGATCGGAAAAAATGCGGTAGATACGCGAGCGTTTGTCGCCTTGATCTTGCTCCGGTTTTTTTTCCGGGCCTTTGTTGAATTTGGCTGTTGTTTCTGAAATCAATGACATGACGGTACGCAGTCGGCGGCTTTCTTCCACTTTTTGAATGACTGATACGACTTCCAGCACATTGAGCGGTTTGTGAATATAAAAGTCAATGCCGCTTTGGTAGGCTTGCGTAATCATCGGTTGGCTGGAGCTTTGGGAAATCATAATAAAAGAAGCGCTGCTTCCTTTGCTGCGTAGGTTTTGAATGAGCTGAACACCGTCTTGCCCGGGCAATAATAAATCGACTAAGGCTAGATCTGGCGAGTAATCTAAAATGGCTTTTTCTGCTTCGAGACCATCGCCATATTCGGCAATGACTGTTCCAAGCTTGTACTTTTCCACAATATTGCAAAATATTTTCCGTAAACTCATATCATCATCAACAATTATAAAACGCATCGAGAAAACCACCTTTATGAAAGTCTTGTCTGCAGTTGTCAGATGTTTTCTAGATCATTTGCCTGAGCTAGGGCGGCAAGGGGGAGCTGAACGGTGAATAGTGTTTTGCCCGGTTCGGAAGCTACTTTGATGCTGCCGCCAAGATGTTCTGTAAGATTAGTAACATGGGATAGGCCAAGACCTGTTGATAACTGTCCCGTCTGTTCCGAAAATTTAGTTGAGTAGCCTGGGGCGAAAATGAGCTCCAGGTCGCTTGCTTTAATTCCCTGGCCATTATCGCTTACGGTAAGAATGAGTCTTTCGCCGCGGCGGTCGCCAGTAATGATAATGACGCCGTCAGAACCTACGGCATCGATGGCGTTCATGATTAGATTATCAAGAATGGATACAAGAGTAAAATGTTTGTCGGTAATTAAATCATAGTGGTTAATAAAGGTAATATGAATTTTTTTTTGCAAGGCTAATACAAAGCGTTTCGTATTTTGCTCCATGAGTTGAAAGATTTCTGAAAGGCTCATACCCGGTTCGCCAGGAGAATGTTCTAAAATACTTTCGATTCCTTGAGTAACTCGGTAATAGTCTTTTTTTACTTCATGGATATCTCGGGCAATTGCCAGAGCTTGGGCTGCCGGGGAAGCGGGGTCCGTCAGCGATGCGGGGTCTTTGGCGGAAAGTTTCTTATAGAGAGTATGTCCTTTTTGCATGACAAGTTCAATATCTTGGGAGGATTTTTGCAGAAAAAACAGTTCTGACTTCAGTTTGGCAATCATCAGGGTCAGAGCAGCGTAGCGGATCGCCTGATCTTCGGCAAGTAGAAAGGAGCGGTAGTTACGAAACGCATAGTAGCCATAGACGGCAATAATCGCTCGAAGTATGGCAATGCCAATAACACTGGCTAGGATGGATTCCGCATTGCGACCGTAGAGCTCCTGACGCGAAATCAGTTCCACGCAATTGCTGGCTATGTCGGTTATGCTTAGCAGTAACAAGAGGGCTGGTACATTTTCCAAGTAATCGCGAATTTTTAATAAGGTAAATAAGAGTCCGAAGGTAAGATAATATAAAAAAGAGGGGAAGTTGTGGAGGATTACGGACCACAGTTCTTCGCCGCCGAAACAGTAGAGAGAGGCGGAGCGAAAGAGGAAAATGACCAAGCCGCATATTGTTGTAATTCTTAATACAGGCAAATGGCGAAAATAAAGCAGGAGAGACGATAAGATGGCTACGCTTGAGGTGAAGCGAAAATAGCTGTCAAAAGGATAGATGTAGATCATTCCCGCAAGGCTGACAAGTAGAATGATGTGAATGAAGATAAGCTTCGCCTTCCTTCCTGCTAAAAAGTCTATAAAGAAGCCTTCCCAGTTTGTAATAGGAAGGCTGATGGCTGCTATTGGCAGCAAAAGATTCAATCATATTATAGCAAAAGCATTGCTACTTGTCTCGTTCTCTTACATAGCTGGCTTGGCGATTTTGCTTTTTAAGCGTTTAATATCTTTGCGAAGGCAAAAAGCAGTTACCAGAGCTGACGCTAAATCAGAAACGGGTCCGGCGGCCCAGATCCCAGTAAGACCCCAAAGATGGGAGAACAGGAATACGAGGGGGATCAGTACAATGATTTGGCGCAGCGTATTAAATAAAATGGAATAATAGGCTTTACCAATCGCCTGAAAATAATTCGCGCCAATGATTTGAAACCCGATAATCGGCATTAGACAAAGAAAAACTTGCAGGCCTGTACTGCCAAGGGCGATTAACTGCGGCTCTTCATTAAAGACGGCGATGATTTTTCCGGGAAAACATTCTACCACGGCAAAGCCAGCGAGGCAGATCAGCGTAGAAATCAAAATGGCTTTAGAGAGAGTTTCTAAGACGCGGTCGTATTGTTTAGCGCCATAATTATAGCCCATAATTGGTTGGCTGCCTTGGCTGATACCTGCTACAGGCATCATGACCAGCATGAGAATCCGGTTAACAATCCCAAAGGCTGCGACGGCAAGAACGCCGCCATAGGCCTGAATCTGTAGATTGAGAACAACCATAACAGCGCTAGCGCCAAGCTGCATGGAAAAAGGCGCCAGGCCGAGCTTCATAATGCTCAGCATGAGTTTTTGCTTGATCTTTAGATCGCTCATATGAAGCTTAAGTAAGCCTTTACCGCGGATAAAATAGGTCATGACCCAGATTGCCGCAAAGGCTTGAGCGCAAATGGTAGCAAAAGCAGAGCCTTTAATGCCCATATTCCAATGGAAGATAAAAATATAATTGAGAATTCCATTGATGATTGCGGCGATGACTTGCGTCGCCAGGGCGGTACGCGGGTCGCCTTGGGCGCGGATCACATTGTTTAGGCCAAAGCCGACATGAAAAAAGACACTGCCAAGTAAAATGACTGAGGTGAAATCATGGGCGTAAGGGAGTACTTCCGGTGTAACTCCCAGCACATTGATTAATAAGGGGTCCAGAAAGTAGAGGGCGAGGCTTGTGGTAATAAAGACAAAGAAAATCATCATGGTTACGGCATTGCCAAGTATTTTTTCGGCAAGATCTTGTTTTTTCTGCCCTAAATATAGGGAGACTAAGGTAGCGGCGCCGACGCCGACAAGCATGCCTACAGCCATGAGAATTGTCATGATCGGAAAGGCTACGGTGACCGCTGTTAAGGCTAGCTCATTGACGCCGCGGCCCACAAAAATACTATCAATGACATTATAAAGAGCTCCGACGAGCATCCCTGTTACAGCTGGCAGGGAGAATTTCCATAAAAGAGAGGAGACAGGATCTTCTCCTAAAAAACTTGCTTTATTCATAAAATACCTCCTAATAGGCAGGGGGGATAGAAAAGAAAGAAAGCCAGAGAATGGCTTTCTTCGCTTTCGCATTGCATTGTTTGTCCGTTGCCTATAGAAACAGTATACGTATCTTGCGAAGGACTGTCAACGCAAGGTTTCTGACTTTTAAGGCAGCTGTGTTGCGCCCATGAGGAATTTATCGCACTCTCTGGCAGCGCTTCGTCCTTCCTGGATTGCCCAGACGACAAGACTCTGGCCGCGGCGCATATCACCAGCGGCAAAGACACCAGGAATATTGGTGGTAAAGCGGCCGAACTCCGCTTTGACGTTGGAGCGACCATCTTGTTCCAATTTCAAACCCTGCAGTAGTGTTTGTTCTGGTCCGGTAAAGCCCATTGCCAGTAGGACGAGCTGGGCTGGCAGGACTTTTTCTGTTCCGGGAATTTCTTCGCAGACAAATTGGCCGTTTGCGTTTTTCTTCCATTCGACTTTCACGGTGTGCACTTCTTTGACGCGCCCTTCGCGGTCGCCGACGAATTTTTTCGTTGTTGTGCAATAGCGGCGAGGATCAGCGCCAAAGCGGGCTGCCGCTTCTTCCTGACCGTAATCAATTTTGTGAACGCGGGGAAATTGCGGCCAAGGATTGTCGTTCGTCCTTGTTAGCGGGAGCTGTGGCATGATTTCTAGCTGGGTTACGGTGCGACAGCCATGACGAACGGAGGTGCCCACACAGTCTGTGCCGGTATCGCCGCCGCCGATAATTACGACATCAGCGCCGGTTGCGGAGATATAGGCGCCGTCTTGGAGCTTGGAATCGAGCAGACTCTTCGTATTCGCTGTGAGGAAATCAACCGCAAAATGAATGCCTGCTAAATCACGGCCTTCAATTTTTAAATCACGGGGGGTAGTAGAGCCGGCGCAAAGCACGACGGCGTCAAAGTCTTTTAAAAGCTGATCGGCGGGAATATCCTTGCCGACTTCGGTATTTAAGACGAACTCAATGCCTTCTTCTTTCATGAGTTCGACTCGGCGTAATACTAAGTCTTTGTTGAGTTTCATATTAGGAATGCCATACATTAGGAGGCCGCCAGGGCGGTCAGCCCGTTCGAAAACGGTAACAAGGTGACCCGCTTTATTAAGCTGATCGGCGCAGGCCAGTCCTGCCGGGCCTGAACCGATAACAGCCGCTTTTTTGCCGGTACGCGTGGTTGGCGGTTGCGGTTGAATCCATTGATTGCCAAAGGCTCGGTCAATAATGGCGCATTCTAGGTTCTTTATTGTTACAGGCGTAGCGGCGAGACCAGCGGTACAGGCGCCTTCGCAAGGGGCTGGGCAAACCCGGCCAGTGAACTCAGGAAAGTTATTTGTTTTCGCAAGGCGACTGTAAGCTTCTTGCCACAAGCCGTGATACACAAGGTCATTCCATTCTGGCATTAAGTTATGGAGCGGACAACCTGATACCATGCCGCTGATCATTAGACCTGTATGGCAAAAGGGCGTGCCGCATTCCATACAGCGGCTAGCCTGTGTTTGCAATTCTTCTTCTGGCAGGGTCAAGTGAAACTCCTGCCAGTCTTTAATTCGTTCCTGCGGTTGGCGGTCTGCCGGTAAAGCCGCTTGATAATCCATAAAACCTGTTGGTTTTCCCATAGTGATTTCATCCTTTCTGGCGGGAGTTTCTTAGTTGCCGCCTACGCGGGAGGCTTCCCGGCTATTTTCTTCAAAAGCCCGCATAATAGCAGCTTCTTTCGATAGACCCTTCGCAAGATGCTGCTGCACTCCAGCAAGAGCCCGTTTGTAGTCCTTCGGAATTACGCGGATAAAATAGCGTTGCGATTGATACCAGTTGGTGAGCAGTCGCTGGGCCACTTCGCTCTTGGTGTAGGCATAGTGATTTTCGAGCATCGTTTTTACAAAGGTCACTTCGTCATTGTGTTCTAGTTTTTCTAATGTGACCATTTCTAGGTTGGCTGAAATGGCAAATTGGTTTTCCGGATCATAAACATAGGCAATACCGCCTGACATGCCTGCGGCAAAGTTGCGTCCCGTTTTTCCGAGGATAATTACGCGGCCGCCTGTCATGTACTCGCAGCCGTGTTCGCCAACGCCTTCGACAACGACATTGGCGCCGCTGTTTCTGACACAGAACCGTTCGCCAGCTACGCCGCGAACGTAGGCTTCGCCGGAGGTCGCGCCATAAAAGGCCACATTGCCAATAATGATATTGTGTTCGGCGGCGTAAGACGTTTCTTTCGGCGGATATACAATGATTTTACCGCCAGAGAGACCTTTGCCGACATGGTCGTTCGAGTCGCCTTCTAAAGCCAGTGTCATTCCCCGGGGAATAAAGGCGCCGAAGCTTTGTCCGGCCGAGCCGGTAAATTTGAGATATAAAGTATCTTCCGGCAGCCCTTCCGCGCCGTAGCGTGAGGTGATTTCGTGACCGAGGATCGTGCCGACTACGCGGTCTGTATTTTTTATGGGAAGACTTACTGATACTTTTTCCTTATGGTCGATTGCTGGGGCGCAAAGCGAGCGAAGCAATCGATTATCCATAGCTTTTTCCAAGTTGTGATCCTGTTTCTTGGAGCAATAGGCTGTCATCGTAGCGGCTGTTTGCGGCTGATACAAGAGTGCGGAGATATCGACTGATTTTGCCTTCCAATGGGTAATGTCGCTTTTTTGCTCTAAGAGATCGGTTCGGCCAATTAGCTCATTGACTGTTTTAATGCCGAGCTCAGCCATAATTTCTCTAAGCTGACTGGCAATAAAGTGCATGAAGTTCACTACATGCTCTGGTTTGCCAGCAAAGTTTTGCCGTAGTTTGGGATTTTGTGTGGCGACACCGACCGGGCAAGTGTCAAGGTTGCAGACCCGCATCATGACACAGCCCATTACGACAAGCGGAGCCGTGGCGAAGCCAAATTCTTCGGCGCCTAATAGAGCGGCAATGGCTACATCGCGGCCTGTCATGAGTTTGCCGTCTGTTTCTACAGTGACGCGGTCGCGCAGATTATTTAATAGCAGTGTCTGATGCGTTTCGGCGAGACCTACTTCCCAGGGAAGCCCCGTATGACGAATGCTGGTTCGCGGTGATGCGCCGGTACCGCCGTCATAGCCGCTGATTAAAATGACATCGGCTCTTGCTTTGGCTACCCCGGCAGCAATTGTGCCAACGCCAGCTTCAGCGACAAGCTTTACGTTGATGCGCGCCTTCGGATTGGCATTTTTCAAGTCGTGAATCAGTTCCGCCAGATCTTCAATGGAATAGATATCATGATGGGGCGGCGGAGAAATAAGACCAACGCCTGCCGTTGTGCCGCGAACTTCAGCGACCCAAGGATAGACTTTTTTGCCTGGCAGCTGACCGCCTTCGCCTGGTTTAGCGCCTTGAGCCATTTTGATCTGAATTTCATCAGCATGGGCAAGATAATGGCTTGTTACGCCGAAACGACCAGAGGCAATCTGCTTGATCGCACTGGAGCGGCTATCGCCATTGGCGAGCGGGATAAACCGTTCGGGATTTTCGCCGCCTTCGCCGGTATTGCTTTTACCGCCAATACGGTTCATGGCAATCGCGAGGCATTCGTGGGCTTCCTGACTTAAGGAGCCATAGCTCATGGCGCCTGTTTTAAAGCGATGACAAATTGATTCCACTGATTCGACTTCGTCGAGTGAGAGGCCTTTCTTGGCTTTTTTAAACTGTAGCAAACCACGCAGCGTCAAACTGGAGTGGTGCTGATCAATCAAGGAAGTATATTGTTTAAACAACTCATAGTCGCCTTTTTGGCAGGCCTGTTGCAGTGTCGTAATTGTTTCAGGATTGTAAAGATGTTCTTCGCCGCCGGAACGCCATTGATACGTGGAGCCGCTGTCGAGTGTTTCGTCGCGGCCAGCTTGCGTCGTAAAGGCGCGACTATGGCGCAGTTTTGTTTCAGTCGCAATTTCAGCTAAGCCAATCCCTTCCATGCAGGCAGGCGTATCAGTAAAGTATTTATCAATAATCTCTTGACTTACGCCGATGGCTTCAAAAATTTGAGCGCCCTGGTAACTGGCGATGGTGGAAATCCCCATTTTCGATAAGACTTTAACAATGCCTTTCGTGATACCTTTGGTGTAGTTGTAAATGGCTTTTTCCACGGTAATGTCAGTAATAAAATGATTTTCTACCAGATTTTTAATTGTATCAAAAGCGAGATACGGGTTAATTCCAGCAGCGCCATAGCCAAGTAGCAAGGCAAAGTGGTGAACTTCCCGCGGTTCGCCTGTTTCCACTAAGAGACTTGCCTTAAGGCGTGTTTCCTGAAGAACCATGTGACGCTGCAGGCAGGCTGTTGCCAAAAGTGCCGGGATCGGCGCTAATTTTTCATCAACGGAGCGGTCCGATAAAATGAGCAGGTTTTTTCCTTGGGCAATATACTTATCGGACAAGGCGCAAAGGTTTTCTAAGGCTTTGGCCAGACCTTCGCCGCCTTCGGCTAGTGGATAGACCATCGGGAGAGTTACAGCTTCAAAGCCTTTCTCCTTAATGTGGCGCAGTTTTGCCAGTTCATCATTGGTCAAAATAGGCGTATCAACGCGGATTTGACGGCAGCTTTCTGGCTGAGGATCAATGAGGTTTCGTTCTGGCCCAATTGCTGTGCCTGTGGAAGTAACGATGGCTTCACGGAGACCATCAATCGGCGGGTTGGTTACTTGCGCAAAGAGCTGTTTGAAATAATTGTAGAAGAGCTGCGGTTTATCTGATAATACGGCTAAGGGGCTGTCCATACCCATGGCGCCGATGGGGTCAGCGCCGTCTTTGGCCATCGGGCGGAAGAGCTTAGTCAGCTCTTCGAAAGTATAGCCGAAGGCTTGTTGCGCTTTCGTGAGCGGCAATTCCAGCGTCGGCGGTGTTGGCGCTGCTGGCAATTCGCTCAAAGACAGGATATTTTCGTCAAGCCATTGTTGGTAAGGGAAGGCGTTGACGACGCGGTTTTTAATTTCTTCGTCAGAAACGATGCGGCCTGCTTCCATATCGACAAGCAGCATTTTGCCAGGACGGAGCCGTTCTTTGACGGCGATGTTTTCTGGCGCGATATTTACGACGCCTACTTCCGAGGCTAGAACGATCGTATCATCTTTTGTTACATAATAGCGGGCTGGGCGCAGGCCATTACGGTCTAAGATCGCACCGATGATTTTACCGTCCGTAAAGGCTACGGCGGCAGGGCCATCCCAAGGTTCCATCATGCAGCTATGATATTCGAAAAAGGCTTTTTTCTCATCGCTCATGCTTTCGTGATTCGACCAAGGTTCTGGTACCATCATCATGGCAGCATGGGGGAGTGAGCGGCCAGCCATAGTCAAAAATTCAAGACAGTTGTCGAACATGCCGGAATCGCTGCCTGACGCATCAATGACTGGCAGCAGTTTTTTCATGTCACTGCCAAATAAGGGCGATTCGCATAATGCTTGTCTGGCGTGCATCCAGTTCAAATTGCCGCGGCGCGTATTGATTTCGCCGTTATGCATAATGTAGCGGTAGGGATGGGCTCTTTCCCAACTCGGGAAAGTATTGGTGCTGAAGCGGGAGTGGACCATGGCAACAGCTGTTTCGACCATGGGATGTTGCAAGTCAATGAAAAATTCATCAAGCTGTTTCGGTGTGAGCATCCCTTTATAGACGATTGTCGCAGCCGATAAGCTGGAGAAGTAGAAAAGCTCGCAGCCGGCAAGGCCGTAGCGTATTTCATTTTCGGCTCGCTTGCGGATGACGTAGAGTTTGCGTTCAAAAGCTTTTTCATCTTGGGCAAGGCGGCGGAGCGTAAGATCATCAGGCGCAATAAAAACCTGACGAATTGTTGGTTGCGCCGCTTTAGCTGTTTCGCCAATCATGGATGTATCGCAGGGGACCGTACGCCAACCAAGGAGTTTTTGACCTTGCTCAGCAATGATTTTCCCTAGTTTTTCTTCGCATTGTTTTTGTAGTTCTTTTTCCTGCGGTAAAAAGACCATGCCGACGCCGTACTTACCAGCAGGCGGCAAGTCAATATTGAGAAAAGTACATTCATGTTTGAATAGTTTATGAGGAATTTGCAATAAGACGCCAGCGCCATCGCCGGAATTTGTATCAGCACCCGCTCCGCCACGGTGTTCCATGTTGAGTAGAACCGTCAGAGCCTGATGAAGAATTTCATTTGATTTTTTACCTTTAATGTTTGCCACGACGCCAATACCGCAGGCGTCATGTTCATACTCTGGATTATAAAGTCCCTGTTTGGGCGGTAAACCTGTGTTTCCCATCTGCTTGGCCTGCCTTTCATCATACAAAATAATAAAACATGAAAAAACATAAGAAATTAGGATTGTAAACAGAAGTTCGTTTTTGCTTTTTAAAAGAACAAAATATAACAACTTCACTTCTATTTAATTATATAAAAAGATATTTGTAACAACCCCGGCTGTTAATGTTCCACATAAACGGATAAAATCCTCTTTTTGCTGTAAGAAATAGTGAATATGTAAGCAAGTATTATGTATTTTTATCCATAATTTTAGGAAAAGTATGAACAATTCGCCGCTGTCTTTATTCTGTGGTATGATGGAAGAATAGAAAATAAAGTAAAAAGTGTGGAGTAGAGTAAAACTGATAATGAAGGTGTTTTATGGAGACGTGGCGGAGAAATTTATTAGTTTGCTGGTTTGCTGTTTTTGTCGTATCGGTAGGTATGAGTCAGATGGCGCCGATGCTTCCTTTATATATTGAGCATATGGGCATCCATGACCCCGCGGAGATTTCCCGCTGGTCCGGTATTGTTTTTGGCTGTAATTTCGTGTCACTGGCGATCTTTTCGCCGATATGGGGGAAGTTTTCTGATCGTTATGGTCGCAAAACGATGATTTTACGCGCTAGTTTATGGTTGTCCATTATTATGGCAGCTATGGGATTTGCCCAATCGGTCTATCAGCTTATGGGGCTACGGTTGCTGCAAGGGGCTTTATCGGGGTTTCAACCTGCCGTTATTACGCTGATTGCGACGCAGACGCCGAAGGAACGGTCAGGCTGGGCTTTAGGCATGCTCTTTAGCGGCCAGGTCGGCGGTACGTTGCTGGGACCTGTATTTGGCGGCTATTTAACGGAAGTTATTGGCTTTCGAGAAACGTTCTTTGTCATTGGCGGTTTTTGTTTTGTTGCTTTTCTCGCTTGCGCCATCTTTGTGGCGGAGGAGAAGAAAACCGTTACGAAACAAGTCTTAAAGAGCGGCGAAATCTGGTCTTCCTTGACGCAGCCGAAAACGACGATCTGTTTATTCGTAACAACCTTAATGATTCAATTTGCTTTAATGTCCGTTCAGCCGATTTTGACAGTGTATATTAAACATATTTCGGAAAGCTCGGAGCATATTGCGATTGTGGCCGGGGCTGTTTTTGCCGCTTCCGGTTTGGCTAGCGTATTGGCGGCGCCGGTACTTGGTAAGTTGTCTGATCGGTTGGGGCCGCAGCGAGTTTTATTGGCGGCGCTCTTTGCAGCGGGACTGCTCTTTATTCCGCAGGCTTTTGTGGAAAGCCCGATGGAACTTGGTGTTTTGCGCTTTTTAGTCGGTCTTGCCGTAGCTGGATTGCTGCCATCCATTAATACGCTTATCCGGCAGACGACGCCAGATAAAGTGGCTGGGCGTATTTTTGGTTATAACCAATCGGCGCAACATTCCGGTGTGGTGTTAGGCTCGATTGGCGGCGGGCAAATTGCCGCCATCTTTGGGATTCACTATGTATTTTATATAACAGCAGCGCTGCTTCTATGTAATGCTTTTTGGGTTTATCGCACAATTTATCAAATTAGAAAGCCCTTGTGATGGGTAAAGCCGGATCTAGAAGACTTATGGTCATAAAGCATGCGATAAGGTAAGGCGGTGTAAAGCGTGGGAGAAGGCAAGAACGATTCGGTGGAGCGCTTACAGGCAAGACTTCAAGCTGCTGAGGCGCAGCAGCTTGATGATGACTGGAAGGCAGCGGCGCTACAAGAGCTTACGGCAATAGCAGAAGAGCTAAAACTGGCTTTGTCGCTCGATTTTCGTGAAATTGGCGATCACTTGTATGACGGCGTTTATGTTGCTGATGGGACGGGAAAAACACTTTATATTAATAAGGCTTATACGCGGATTACAGGAATTTATCCGGAGGAGATTCTTGGTCGATCCGTGGAAGAAATTTTGCGCGACGGTCTGTACAGCAATGCTGTGACGCCTGAAGTAATCCGGCAGAAGAAACGCGTCAACTCTATGGGAGAAAGCTTGCGAAACGGCAGGAAAATGTTGATTACCGGCAGTCCCATATTTAATGAAGCAGGCGATGTTGCCAAGGTCGTTGTGGTAGATCGGGAAATTACTGACTTATGGGCCATGAAGGCGGACTTGGAGTCGTCAAAGCAAAAAATCAAGGCCGTTGAAGAAGATAAGGAGAAAGGCAAGCAGGAAATTGAGCACTTACGGAGTCGGGCGCTCAATAAGAACCTAATTGGCCAAAGTCGGGCTATGCAGGATGTTGCCCAGGCCATTGAGCAAGTGGCTGGGCTAGAAGTTACTGTTCTCATAACGGGTGAGACTGGCGTAGGCAAAGAAGTCGTCGCCAATGAAATTTATCGGAACAGCAAACGCTGCGACGGACCTTTTATCAAAGTCAACTGTGCGGCCATACCGCCGAATTTACTGGAAGCAGAGCTGTTTGGCTATGAAAAAGGCGCCTTTACGGGTGCGGCAACAACGGGAAAACTGGGCATGTTTGAGCTAGCCAATCAGGGGACGCTGCTGCTTGATGAAATTGGCGATATGCCCCTAGGACTGCAATCGAAGCTGCTAAGAGTGATTCAGCATCGCGAAGTGACGCGGATTGGCGCCACGAAGCCTGTCCTACTTGATATGCGGCTCATTGCGGCGACAAATTGCGATCTAAGAGATTTGGTAAAGCAAGGGAAATTTCGAGAAGATCTCTACTATCGCCTGAATGTGTTCCCAATTGAAGTGCCGCCGCTACGGTTGCGGCAGAGTGATATTTCTCTATTAGTACAACATTTTCTAGATACCTATAAAGTAAAGTATAATAAAGAAATTGGGATTGATCAGGCGGGATTTACTTTACTAAAGGAATACAATTGGCCGGGAAATATCAGAGAGCTGCAAAATATTTTAGAGCGACTCATTATTATTTCCAGCCACGGATCGACAGTCCCGGCAGAGCAGATTGGTCGGTTGCTTCATCTTGATGATGAATTTCTGGCCGGGGAAGTTGGGGAAATAGGCTTAAAAGAAGTAGTTGCCGCCATAGAAAAGCGCACAATTGAGCGGGCGCTCCAAAAATACGGTAGTACGCGGAAAGCGGCAAAAATTTTAGGAATTGACCAATCAACCATTGTAAAAAAAGCGAAAAAACTAGGCATTACCTTAGCGTAACAGCGGCTGTGTTCATTTGTGGACACAGCCTTTTTTGTGTGATGACGAATTGCATCGCAGTGATGGCTTTTTTCATCAGTGGCTAAATGATTAGAAAATATAGTTTTTTCTGAAAATACAAGTTGCGCTGATGATTTTTTTCATCGACATAGAAGGAAAAGAGCGGGAAAAGCCTTGATTTATCAGGGATTTCTTTTGGCATTTAACTTGCAATAAATATGGGTAAATTTGAGTATGAGGTGATTGATATGGAAAAAGTTATTATTACTGTGGCGACGACAGGCGCTTTTCCGACGAAACAGCATAACCCTAATATTCCCTTGACGCCAAAAGAAATTGCTGATGATGTTTACGCTTGTTGGCAGGCTGGCGCCGCGATTGCTCACTTGCATATGCGTGATGACGAAGGCCGCGGTACGATGAATAAGGAAAAATTTAGAGAAACAGTAGAGCGGATTCGGGAGAAATGCGATATTGTCTTGAATTTGACAACTTCCGGCGATCTTTTCGCAACAGAAGAAACGCGGATGGAACATATTATAGAACTTAAACCGCCTATGGCATCTTATGATGCGGGATCAATGAACTGGATGCATAGCGGCTTATTTTTAAATCCGCCAGCTTTTCTGGAAAAACTCGGCAAAGTTATGCTAGAAAATCAAGTAAAGCCGGAAATTGAAATTTTCGATGCAGGCATGCTTTATAACTCCTTCTACTATATGAAGAAAGGCGTACTGGCTTCGCCGGCCCATTATCAATTTGTTTTGGGAGCCGATGGCGGTACGGCGGCTACCGTAGAAAATCTCGTCTATTTGAAGAGCTTGCTTCCGGCTGATGCTACCTGGTCCGCGTTGGGAATCGGCAAAGGCCATTTGCCCATTTTATATGCTACGCTTGCTTTGGGCGGTCACATCCGTGTGGGCATGGAAGATAATGTTTATTATGCGAAAAACCAACTGGCTGAATCGAATGCGCAGTTTGTAGCAAGAGCAGCTCGCTTAATTAAAGAGGCCAATAAAGCTGTAGCAACGCCTGATGAAGCAAGAGAAATTTTGCAACTGAAAAATCGCTAAAGGGAGATGTTTTCATGATTGAAAAAATTGCTGTTCTTGGTTCAGGCACGATGGGGCATGGGATTGCCGAAGCCTTTGCTATGCACGGTTTTCCTGTTAACTTATATGATACAGATGCAGTACGACTCAAGGCCGCTAAAGAAGAAATTGCTGCGGAATTGCAACTGCTTGTAGCGGAAGAATATATTGACGCAAGTGTCGCTGAAAAAGCCTTAAGTCTGATTTCTTTGCAGACAGACTTAAAGGAAGCGGTGAAAGACCGTGATTATGTTATTGAAGCAGTGCCGGAAATTATCGCGTTAAAACAAGATCTCTTTGCATTGCTTGATCAGCTTTGTCCCAGTCATACAATTTTAGCAAGCAATACGTCAAGTCTAAAGCTCGCTGATATGATGGAAAAAGTATCGCCAGCGCGGCGGGAAAGAATGCTCGTAAATCACTGGTATAATCCTGGCCATATTATGCCGATTGTAGAAATGTCTTTTTTCGGCAATATGCCTGAGTCGATTTACCAAGAAGTCGAAGCCTTATTTGCGGCAATTGAAAAGCAGACTGTCAAGGTACTAAAAGATGTGCCTGGTCTTGTGGCGAACCGAATTCAGCAAGGTGTGGCGAGAGAAGTTTTCTCCATTATTGAACAGGGGATCGCCGCACCGGAAGATGTTGATAAAGCGTTGAAATTCGGTCCCGCTTTCCGTTATGCTACAACAGGGCAGCTCGAAGTTGCTGATTTTGGCGGCCTTGATATTTGGTGTACTGTTGGCGATAATCTGCTCAAAGTGATGGATGCTTCGACCGCGGCGAATCCGCTGCTAAAAGAAAAGGTAGCAGAAGGCAAGCTTGGCGCGAAATCTGGCGAAGGGTTTTTCAAATATCCGCCAGAAACTTTAGCGGAAAAACGGGAAGTTTTCTTGAAAAAGTTGATTCATCAGCTAAAAGCCGCTAAATATTATGTAGATAAATAATCGATGTTTGCGAAACGAGGCAAACGACAAAATACGGATGAAATGAGAGTGTGGCGATGATTAATCGAATCTTAATGTTTTTCGTCAATTTGATGCAGAAATATTTGCCTGATCCGTTCACTATCGCTTGGGGAATTACGCTCGTTGTTTGTGCTATGGCGATTTTTATTACTCATAAGACGCCAATTGATATTATTAATTACTGGGGCCAGGGTTTTTTCGATATCTTAGCTTTTGCTATGCAGATGACTATGGTACTCGTAACAGGCTATGCTTTGGCCGCCGCTAATGTGGTCAGACGATTCTTAGAATCGATTGTAAAAATACCAAAAACGCCAAAACAGACGATCTTATTTATTGGCATTTCTTCGATGGTGCTGTACTGGTTTAACTGGGGCCTTGGACTAATTGCTGGCGGACTGTTGGCGCGGGCGGCGGCAAAACAGCATCCTAAGGTCGATTTTCGCCTGATGGTGACAGCGGCCTTTTCGGGGATTATTATCACTCATGGCGGACTCTCCGCCTCGGTGCCGCTGCTAATTAATACAAAAGGTCACTTCTTAGAAAAAGAAATCGGCCTTGTACCTTTGACTCAGACGATTTTTCATCCACAGGCTTTATTTATCACGATTGCTTTGGCCATTGTAATTCCACTAATTTGTGTATTAATGATGCCCAAAGAAGAAGAACGCGTTTTGGCCGATCCAAGTCTTTTAGAGGACGAATCGGCCGCTGTTTTGGCAACGCCGAAAGAAAAACAGCTTGCTGATCGGCTTGATGAAAGTTCACTGCTTAAATATTCCCTGGGGCTCATGGGTGTTGTCTTTCTGGGCGGATATTTTGTGAAAAATGGTTTTAACCTAAATGTGAATATCTTGATTTTCCTCTTTATCACGCTGGGGGTATTGGCGCACGGCTCGCTGTTAGAATATTCTCGGGCCATGAGCAAAGGGGCGGCTACAGCGGGCGGCATTATCCTGCAGTTCCCTTTCTATGCTGGAATTATGGGAATCATGAAAGGCAGCGGACTTGTCTTTGTTATTTCTGATTGGCTGCTTAAGTTAGCTACGCCGGAGACCTTTCAAATGTATTGCTATTTTTCCTCGCTCATTATTAGTATTTTTGTTCCGTCAGCAGGCGGGCACTGGGTAGTGCAAGCCCCCTTTATGCTACCGGCTGCAGCGCAGTTAGGCGTTGAGCCTTGGAAAGTGGCTATGGGCGTGGCCTGGGGCGAGAGCATCTGGAATGTCGTTTGTCCCTTCTGGGCGTTACCGCTTTTGGCAATTGCCAATATTAGTATCCGTGATCTCATTGGTTTCTCTATGCTGCTCTTTATCATTGGGAATGTGATTGCCATCACCGGGATCTTTCTTTTCCCGCACTAACATGACAAGAGCCTCCGCCCTGGTATCAGGCGGAGGCTCGCTACATTCATGGCAGCAATTAAGCTGCTGTTGCTTCAAGATGGTCAAGATCCTCGAGTGCCGCAAAGAAATCGTCGGCATTCTTGTAGAAGTTAGGCAGGCGATAGGTAAAGGCGGCTCTTTCTAAGGAAATGGACAAGTCTTCGTAGCCTGTTTGATCAAGACGCAGACAGACAAGAAGATGATTTTTCTTGGCCCGTAGGGTTTTTGTTAAGACGAGATTCGTGAAAGTTGCTTCAGCTTCCGTTGTTGTTTCAAAACCCATAGCTTTCAGTTTTGCTTGATAAGCGTTAATTTTATTGTCTATGATGTCTTGGCTCACCGTGAGCTCCGGCATATGCAGGGAATTGAGAAATGCAATGATTGACATAATCATCGGCCTCCTTAAATTTGAGTGATTTGTTATGCTTTGATTATAGTCACGAGTTGGAGTTTCGTAAAATATATATACATTATCATTTCATTGATCCGATTTATGATCTGAAAAGTGTAAAGAATTGCAACAGGTTATTTTAGTGATATTTTTCACGAAAAATTTTCGGAAAATTATAGACAGCATCATAGATTTTGAGTATAATGGGGCTGTAAGCTGGATTGCTGGTATGACCACTTGGTTTAAAAAACGGGGGTATAACCGTGGACAGCTATTTTTTCTTAGGCAAATAAGTGAAAAAAATAACAAAGTATCTTTAAAGAAACAAATTTATAGCTTTTCCCAACGGGATAATGTGAAAAAATTCTCAAATAAAACAAAAAATTAGGATGGTGAGTCAATTGAAAGAAGTTGTTATTGTAAGTGCAGTTCGTACGCCTATTGGAAATTTTAACGGGTCATTAGCCTCTTTATCTGCTGTGGAACTAGGTGAGATTGTCATTAAAGCGGCGCTGGAGCGGGCGAAAATTACAGCGGATCTAGTTGATGAAGTCATTATGGGGAATGTTTTACAGGCAGGTCTTGGTCAAAATCCAGCGCGCCAGGCGTCAGTTAAAGCAGGCATCCCGCAAGAAACGCCAGCCTATACAGTGAATAAAGTTTGCGGCAGCGGTTTGAAAACCGTTACTTTAGCAGCACAGGCAATTTTAGCTGGTGATGCTGATGTTATTGTGGCAGGCGGTATGGAAAGCATGTCGAATGCGCCGTATCTATTAGGAAGAGAAGCTCGCTGGGGCTATCGTATGGGTCATCAGAAAGTCATTGATAGTATGATTCAAGATGGACTTTGGTGCGCCTTCAACGACTATCATATGGGAATCACTGCCGAGAATGTGGCAGAAAAATTTGGTATTACCCGTGAAATGCAAGATAAATTAGCGGCTGAGTCACAGCAAAAAGCTATTAAGGCGATTGAAACAGGGGCGTTCAAAACAGAGATTGTGCCTGTAGTGATTCATTCGCGGCGCGGTGATACTATTTTTGATACGGATGAATATCCGAAAGCCGGTACGACAGCCGAATCTGTAGCAAAATTAAAACCGGCCTTCAAGAAAGATGGTACGGTAACAGCGGCAAATGCATCGGGTATTAATGATGGAGCGGCCGCACTTGTAGTGATGAGTGGCGAAAAATGCCGTGAACTGGGTTTGACACCATTAGTGAAACTTACTGGCTACGGCTCAGCTGGCGTCGATCCGGCCATTATGGGAATTGGACCTGTTCCAGCGACGCAAAAGGCCTTGAAGAAAGCGGGAATTTCCGTAAAAGATATTGATTTGATCGAAGCCAATGAAGCGTTTGCAGCACAGTTTTTAGCTGTGGGTAATGAACTTGGTTTTGATGCGGCTAAAGTCAATGTAAATGGCGGCGCCATTGCATTAGGTCATCCTATTGGCGCGAGCGGCGCTCGAATTCTGGTATCGCTGATTCACTCGCTGCAACAGCGTGAAGCGAAAATCGGATTAGCAACGCTTTGTATTGGCGGCGGGCAGGGAATTGCCGCTGTCGTGGAAAAGATATAAAGGCAAGTTTTTTGCAATTATACAACAGGAGGCCGAAAGTATGGAAATCGTAGTTTGTGTCAAGCAAGTGCCTGACACGACGGAAGTAAAGATTGATCCCGTAACGAACACGCTCGTTCGCCAGGGAGTACCGAGCATTGTCAATCCTTTTGACAAAAATGCTTTGGAAGCGGCGCTGCAGCTCAAAGAAAAAGAAGGCGGCAAAGTGACCGTCGTCTCCATGGGACCGCCTCAGGCGAAAGACGCCCTGAAAGAATG
>URQW01000008.1 GCA_900550105.1 uncultured Pelosinus sp. | reverse complement strand
TCACGCAATTACGAAAGGGATTTGCGAAAGCGCTGGCGCAACCTATACGATTGACACCGTAGACAGTTACCCTGCACTCATTAATGAGGAAACAACGACAAATGCCATTATTCAAGCCGCTAAAGAATCGTTGGGAGAAGACAAAGTAATTGCTGTCAATCCGAGCATGGGCGCTGAAGATTTCTCCTATTACGTAGAAAAAGTACCAGGAGCCTTTATGTTTGTCGGCATTGCCAATGAAGCCAAAGGCATTGTCTACCCGCAACATCATCCAAAATACGATATTGATGAAGACACCTTAGCCTATGGTATGGAAGTTATGGCTCGTACTGCTGCCAATCTGGCCGCAGAAAAATAATTGACAATATCAATAAACAATTAACAATCAATACCAAAGAAAAAGGACTAGACGGATATATCTCGCCTAGTCCTTTTATATTGCTGTCATTTAAATTTTATGCAAACTCATATCTTTCTGCTCCTGTTTTCCCTGCCAATTCTATTCGTGGCGCGTTTCTCTAACACCGGAAGAAGTCAAAAGACTTACCACAACATAGACAACAAGATTGGCTACAAGGGCCACAAAACCAGCATTTAAATTCATGCCAAGAATCGGCGTCGGATCCATTTTTCCTAAGATCAGGCCAAATACGAGAGCTTCGCCGACAAGCAAACCAGAAAAAGCCGCGATTTTCGTTCCTTTATGCCAGAAAAGCCCCAGAACAATCATCGGGAAGAACTGCGTAACACCGGAATAACCCGTTAATAATAAGTTGACCAGCATATTGGGCAGGAAAATGGCTAAGCACAAGGCAATTGCAGTTAAACCAAGCACAGCGCCCTTGGCAACTTTCGCCGTTTTTTCCGGCGTGGCATCTTTACCAACAGTTTTACCATAGATGCCTTTGGTAAAGAGCATCGAAGTAGAAAGCAACAAATCAGCCGCAGGAATCATACAGGCCAAAGCACCAGCGCCGCCAACAAGACCTAAGGCCCAACTGGGAAAGATCTGTTTTACTAAAGACATAAATGCCATATCTGGCGTTTTCAACGGTTCGCTAAGAACTAGTAAAGCCGTAAAACCGACCAACATCGGGAAAAGCATGCAAATCTGATACAAAGGCAAATATGTTGCGTTGTGACGCAATACATCAGGATTTTTCGCACTAAAGCTGTTCGGCACAAAGTGAGGCCACATGTAAAAACCTAGAGCTGTCAACATGAGCGTCGACATAAACCAGCTCACATCAAAATTTTTCGTGCCGCCAGGTAAAGATAAGAATCCTGGTTTTGCCGCTTCAAGGGCTTCAAACATACCGCCGACACTGCCAAAAAAGTGATATGGCAAATATAAACCAAAGAAAGCCACGGCTATCATCATCAGAACATCTTTAAATACAGCTGTCGAGGCAACCCCTTTTAAGCCGCTCAAATACACAAAAGACGCAACAAGTATGAAAGCAATCATCATTGCTGGTACTCGGGTCAATAAACCGTAAGAACAGGTTTCAATAATAAGTCCCAAACCAGTAAGCTGTAATTGCAAGTAAGGCAGAAGAAAAGCAACGCCAATGACTGCTGTAAAAATGGCTAAAGGACGGCTGTTATAAAGATGCTCAATCAAATCCGGCTGGGTCATTAAACCATATTTCTTACCCAACGGGGAGATCTTCGGCAGTAAATAATAGCCGACAATATAAGCAAGAGCGCCGTAGCCAACAACATAAAAGGTCGGGCCGCCGCGGCTATAGGCCCAGCCGCTTGCTCCAAGAAATGCAAAAGCTGTATAAATTTCACCAGCTAAAATGAACCAGCTCAACCAATGGCCGAAGCTGCGCCCGCCTACGGCCCACTCTTCTAGATTCATTTTGTGTTTTAAACCAGGCATCATGCCAATGCCTGTAGCAAATAAAATAAAGGCAAAAATCACGATTAATGAAATTATTTGGTCATTCATATGTATACACCCCATTTTCTACCGCAAAAGGTTTACGGCTCATGTTCTGCTTTGGCATCAATTCGATAAATGATCTGCAGACAAACAAAGGCTACAAAAATGCCTGCGACAAGCCAAAACCCTAAAAAAGGAAGCCCCATCACAATAGGATGAACCTGATTGACAAAAGGAACCATCCCTACAGTCCAAATAAATGGAATCAACGTCAAAATGACTTTCAAAAACTTCATAGCAACCCCTCCTTTTAAAAAAATAGAGACACTTCGCCTAAGTGCCTCTCCCTTGAGTAAATCAATTCTGTTACAAAAACATTATAATACGTATTTATCGAAAGAACAACTATTTTTTCGCACCACTTGTCTCCTGGGAAAGAGCAATCGCCTTCACAACTTCGCCAGCAATGATTAAACCGACAACCGAAGGAACAAAAGCGATACTCCCTGGGATCTGATTGCGCGTTGTGCACGTACGAGTACTGCCACTAGGACAAATACAGCTCGACGCACAACTAGAATTCTCTGTTTCCTGCGGCACTAACGGCTGTTCCTTCGAATAGACGACTTTCAGCTTCGGTATGCCGCGCTTTTTTAATTCCTTACGCATCACTTTCGCCAAGGGACAAACGGATGTCCGGTAGATATCAGCCACTTCAAAGCGCGTCGGATCTAGCTTATTGCCTGCTCCCATGCTGCTAATGATCGGAATATTACGCTTATTAGCCTGCACAACAAGATCAATTTTGGCTGTCACCGTATCAATGGCATCGACAATATAATCATAGTCGCTAGCGAGCAGCCGATCGGCCTGATCTGGCAGATAAAACTCCTGAAAAATTTCGACTTCAGCTTGGGGATTAATCTCTAAAATTCGCTCACGCATGACCTCAACTTTCGGTCTTCCCACTGTTTTCGTAGTAGCATGAAGTTGTCGGTTAATATTCGTTAGACAAATACAATCATCATCGACAAGAACAAACCGTCCCACGCCGCTGCGAACTAAGCCTTCCACAACGAAAGTACCGACACCGCCAATACCAAAAATAGCTACCTTACTCTGTTTTAATTTTTCTAACCCTTCAGCGCCAAGTAAAAGCTCTGTTCTAGAAAATTTATGAAGCATCATGTCACCCTTTATTATTTAATATTATTTGAATTCGTCAGCCCATAAAGCTGATCGGCATACAAAGTTAAATCATGGAGATCCGTCATATACTCATCAGCGCCAAAAAGATGTTTTACAGTCTCCCGCGGCAAAGCGCCGAAGGCGGCGCCCCCGACAAGTACTTTTATATTATCAAAAGCCCTGTCTTTGCGCAGGCTAGTAATAATCTGCTTAGTATCTGGTAAATGATCTGAAAGAGTCACCGAAATCCCCAAAAGTTTCGGTTCTATTTGCCGCAACACGCCTTCCACATCTCGCGATGGGACATTACTGCCCATAAAAGTTACATCCCAACCCTTTAAAAATAAAATATCAGCAGCCATTTTAGCACCAAGCTCGTGATATTCTTTGGCTGTTGCAAAAATCACGGCTCGCGGCCTTACCGTTTCAGCTGACGGCAACGTTTCTAGCATCGCCCTAGCAAATAAAACCGCCATAACTTGACTAGCTGAAGCAGTAGCAATATGCTCTTGGGCAGCGCTAATTTTCCCCTGCTGCCATTGCCTACCAATATAATACATCACGGTCTTGACAATCTCTTCGTAAAAATCCAACAGCGAATCATATTCAGCCCTAGCTGTTTGAAAAACAGGTAAGGCCTGACTAAAATCTTTGCTAAGTAAAATATCTGCTAGTTCAGGAATCGTAAACTTTTTCGCGATAAGTTTATTTTCATCCTGCTCTTTGCTGGTTTGACTCGCTTCGATGAAAAAGGAATGATACATAGTGAGCTGTTGCAATAGCTGCGCTAAATCGACCATACAACGATTGCCACTTCGTTCTAGTAAGGCCTTTTCTAGGCTTTGAAAGAGAAGTGGAAAATATTCATAGGCAAACCCACGCGCCTGATAAGTCCCATAAAGCCAGGAAATTTGCTCAAGTAGCATTTTCTGATTCGCAAAGTGACAGTACACTAGCAAAATAGCGTTGAACCGATGCAGTATTTCATACATCAGTGGTCGTTGTTCGGTCTGTCGACCAATAAGCTGATCAAGCATGGGATGCTTTTCCAGTTGCTCTCGTGTTTTGAGAAAAACAGAGTAACGCGCCACTTCATAAAATTGCTTCGAAACGATGCTAATTTTAGGTAAAGAAACATCAACTACTGCTAATGACTCCATCGGCCCCTTCTCCTCTTATGCGTTTACCTTTATTGTACTATAGAATGATCACTCTGAAAACCTTACAGGACTTTTTGTTAGCTTTTTTTGATTTTTTATATCGTTTTTTGTCGACAACCATCTTAATGAGCAGGATTTAGTCAATAGGTTAGGGAAATAGTTACAATCGTCCTATTCTTTTTTGGGTTGGGAGTGAAATTATGAAAGAGCTGAATCTTTTACTCGCCACGAAGCAGAATCGAGACATAGATCTGATCCAGCAGCATCTTCAGCAATTTGGTTTTATCTTTACGATTACCCCGATTGCCACTTTAGAAAATTTCACAATGCACCTCATGCCATCTGCTTGGGATGTCATTATTGCCGAATATGAACCGTATTTCCTCTTAAAAGCCCTTACATTCTGTCAAAAACAGCAGAATTCGCCGCCTTTTATTATTCTAGCTGATATAGCCGATGAGGCTACGATTGTAGAGTGCCTCCATGCTGGCGCCTGTGATTTTATCACGCGCTCTCGCCTGGAACGCCTCGGTCCAGCTCTCCTGCGCGAACAAGCGGCAAATCGACTTGCTCAATTCGGCTCTTTGGCAAACACCGAGGACGGTAGAGATCGTTTTCGTTATTTAAGCCAACATGATTTCTTGACAGAACTATATAACCGTTCCTACTTTGAAGCGGAAATGCTACGTCTATCGCAAGAAAAATATGCGCCTATCGGTATTATTGTTGGCGACATTGACGGATTAAAACTTGTAAATGATACGCTAGGCAATGAAACAGGCGATGTCCTACTCATGATTGCTGCTGGACTTTTGCGCGAAGCGGCGCCGCCGCAAGTCTGCGTAGCCCGTACTGGCGGCGATGAATTTGCTATTTTACTGCCTAATACAACCTTGGCAGCCCTAGAAATCATCGCTAAGGAAATTCGCTATAAGACCGCTTTAATCAATCAAACACAACAAAGTCTCAATTTAAGCCTATCCATTGGGTATGCTTTATCAGACTGCAACCCGCATCCTGATTTAATTGCCTGCTACAAACAGGCTGACACTCACATGTATCGGGAAAAACTGCATCGTAATAAAAGCGCCCGCAGCTCGATTGTTCAAACAGCTATGAAGCTTTTAGAAGCGCGTGATTTTATTACGGAAGGCCATGCTGATCGAATGCAAGATCTTGCCGAAGCATTAGGAGAGCTGCTTGCTCTACCGCAAGAAAGCCTCAGCGATTTAAGACTCTTGGCTCAGTTTCATGATATTGGCAAAATAGGTATTCCTGATCGGATTCTCTTTAAACCAGACAGTTTAACAACAGAAGAATACAGTGAGATGCAACGACACTGCGAAATTGGCTATCGTATCGCCTATTCTGCACCAGATTTAATTCCCATTGCCGAGCAAATTCTAAAACACCATGAGTGGTGGAATGGCCAAGGCTATCCCTTCGGCCTAGCGGGAGAAGAAATCCCGTTAGCTTGCCGCATTTTATCGATTGTCGATGCCTATGATGCTATGACAAGCGACAGACCTTATCGTAAAGCCATGCCCTCAGAACAGGCGCTGCAAGAACTGCAACGTTGCGCCGGCAAGCAATTTGATCCGACACTTGTGGAAGTCTTTACTGAGCTAATAAAAAAACATATATCGCCCTGATAGAGAGGAAGTAAATTACCATGGACAAAACTTGTACCCCTGAAAATTCGCTATGCACTTTTTATGAAGATCTCGGCTTTGAAGAGGTGGAAATTGAAGATGGTTTAACAGCGCTTTGTGTAGAAGAAAAATTAGACGGTCCCTACGGCTTGCTGACTGATGAAGCAGGCAATATCCCCGCTTCTTTAGCCAAAGGCCTTGTTTTTGCCTGTTATTCCGAGCAAGATGCTTTTCTCTGGAGCGCCACCTTCAAAAACTCCCAGCAGTTTCGCGATCTTTGGTTAAAGGCAGCCTCTCTGCCAGACCGCTTTGCCGCTATAGCTGAATATAGCCAAAAACAGCACGAAGAGTAGATAAAATTTAGTCAAGCTATTTTTCGCAATTTTTTGTAATATTGTTGTATTTCCCCTCACAAGAGCCTATAATAAAGCTAGAGAGACATAGAGAAAAGTAGTGAGGGGGATTTGAAAATGGCACAACTGGCGGCTATCTTACAAAGCGACTCAAACGCTACAGCAAAACACTTACTAGAAGAGCTTGATTCTTTGGAGGACAGAACCTGCAGTCACTGCACCCACTGTACAAGCTGCAACATAGAATGCGGCGATATTCGGATCTTTGAGAATATGCGTAAAGAAATTCTCGAACTAACAAGTCATTCCTACTAGTTAAACCGAGAAAAAAGGACTATCACCAAAGCAGCTATACGCTGCTTTCCGGCGATAGTCCTTTTTTACCGATCATTTACAATAACAGGACTTTTCGCCTTGTCTTTTCCATTAAAATCCCGCCTCTCCTCCCATTGCCGCCGCTGCCGTAATAGGCTATCATATTTATAATAAGCAACTATTATAATATTGTAAATTTTACGGCAATAGAAGGAGGTGTTCATGTATGCCAGCCCAAGAATTACACTCTTATGAATTACCAAAGTTAAAGGCCGGAATGCTGCTCGGCAAAAGCGTTCTCGATTTACGCGGACGTATTTTGTTATCAGAAGGAACTGTTTTGAGTGATCCGCTCATTGACCGCCTCTTCCGTCTCGGCGTAGAAGATGTAATGATTCAAGAAGAAGCTAGCGTAACACTGGAAGGTTCAGTGACACTGGAAGCTGCCAAAGTCGAATCATTGCACAAAGCCGCAAAAGTCATTAAAGACGCCTTTAAGGCCATTGAGCATTATGATAAAGTCCCCGTAAAAGTATTTGAAAACGTGGCTAAAAGCGACCTGATTCCCATTGTCAACGGCCCTGCTTCACTCAATTATTTAACACTCGATCACCCTGCTCCAGAATATCTCTTTAACCATTCGATGAATGTAGGCCTCTTAAGCGGCGCGATTGGCAAATGGCTCGGTTATGAAGAAAAAGCAATCTCTGATCTTATTATGGCCGGATTATTACATGATATTGGCAAAGCTAAAATCCCCGCGGAACTTGTAAATAAACCAGGAAAACTCTCTGAAGCGGAAATGAAGGTTATGCGTCTTCATGCTACTTATAGTTATAGTATGATCGCTTCCCTTCCCGGAATTTCCAAAGAAGCCGCTTTTGCGGTTCTCCAACATCATGAGCGCCTTGACGGTAGCGGCTATCCCGGCCATTTTACGGCTGATAAAATCCATCCCTATAGTCGTATTGTCGCCATCGCCGATACCTATGATGCCATGATCTCCAATCGACTGTACAGTGAAAAAGTAACTCCATTTGCCGCAGCGGAACACTTAAGCAAAAATATGTATGGAAAATTCGATATTGAAATTTGCTCAACCTTTCTCAATGAATTTGGACAATCTATATCAGGCAATATGGTCAAACTGACTGACGGCTCAGAAGGCCAGCTTATCATTACGGGTCCTTTTGTTACTGCCAAACCGATTCTTCATCGGTTAGATGGACAGTTTGTCACCCTACCCGATTTTAAAAGCATTGCCGAAATTATGCCTTATCCCATTTCTTCATAAAGGAGATGACAACAATGGCGGCCTTTGCCCGGCTTTATGCTTTAGACGATGTACACCCCGGTATGAAACTCGGTGATGATGTCTTAGATAGCCGCAATAAAATCCTCCTTGTCAAAGGTACGACTCTGAATGAGTCGCTGCTACTTCACCTGGAACACTTAGGGGTAGAATACGTTCCAATCGAAACGGAGCAGCCGGTTATTTCCATCCAGCCAATCGTGTTAGAAAAAAGCAAACTAGCCTTGCTTGAAAATGCCGTAACAACACTCAAACAAGCATTTCAAGTCATTGCCACACGCAAAGTCGTTCCTTTAAAAGTTTTTATAACGATTGCTGAAAACTATGTACTGCCCCTAGCCTTGTCATCTGGCGCCATTAGCTACCTCAATGTGGAAAATTCAGCAGAAGACTATTTGTATCACCATTCAGTCCGTGTAGGCCTCTTAAGCGGCGCCATGGGGAAATGGCTCGGCTATAGTCGCACAGAAATCAAACAACTTACGCTAGCAGGTCTTCTGCATGATATTGGCAAACTCACCTTAAATCAAGCACTGCTCGATAAACCGGTAAGCCTGAGCCCTGAAGAGTGGAAACTCATGAAGGAACACCCGTCGCAAGCCTATAAAATTTTGCTTAGCTGTCGCGGTATGGAACCGCCTGTAGCGCTTGCTGTCCTACAGCATCACGAACGTCTTGATGGCAGCGGTTATCCTGGCGGTTTTACAGCGCCAAAGATTCACCCCTTCGGCCGTATTCTAGCCATTGCTGACAGTTATGATGCGATGATATCAGACCGTTTATATCAAGAGCGTATGAGCCCCTTCCAAGCGATCCAAAGCCTCATTGGCGATATGTACACGAAGCTTGATGCCGAACTTTGTACAACCTTCTTAATTCAGTCCTCTTACGCAATGGTTGGCAACGTAGTAGAACTAGAAGATGGCCGAGAGGGTGAAATCATCTATTCAGGTCATTACTTAAGCCCACGACCCATTCTGGCCTTTGAAAACGGCGAATGTCTCTCGTTAACTGATTGGAAAGGCATTCAACGAATTCGTAGTTGTATCCCCTCTATTCATTAAAAACCAAACCGGAACAAGGCGCCTATTACAGTTGCCTGTTCCGGTTTATTTTTTCTGTGTCCTTATGCCAAATAGGTACTACCCAAAACCATTTTCAACACTTCCGACGAGCCAACGCCAATATCCATCAGTCTGGCATCGCGAGCATAGCGCTCTAAAGGATGATGCTTCATATACCCATGACCGCCAAGTACCTGCAGGGCTTCATAAGTAATCTCCTGCGCCGCCCGTGCACCATAGAGTTTAGCAATAGATGCTTTTTCACTATAATCACTGCCTGCGGCTCGTCCTTTGACAGCATCAGCCGTTAACAGACGATAGGCCTGTAAGGAAATGACCATGTTAGCCGTCTTTTCCTGCATCGCATAGAGCTTACTGATCGGTTTACCAAAAGCTTGCCGTTTTTTCGCATAGGCCGTAGCCGCTGCAAATGCGGCTTCAGCAATACCAAGCCCCATAACGGCCATTCCTAGCCGTCCGCCTACAAGACCGTATAAAGCCGCTTTAAAGCCACTATTCACATTTCCAACAATCTGCTCTTCCTGAATCTCAACTTGGTTCAAGAGCAAGCTCGTCGTCTGCGAACTCCGGCAGCCAAGCTTCTCTAGCGGTTCCCCAATGGTGAATCCTGTTGCGCCTTTTTCTAAAATTACAAGACTAATTCCCTTAGCGCCGAGATCAGGCGCTGTTTTTACGGCAATAAAATAAAGATCCGCCAAAGCGCCATTGGTACAAAAATACTTTGTGCCGGAAAGCGACCAGCCTTGCTCTGTTTTTACTGCCAATGCCTCTATGGCCGCGGCATCAGAACCAGCTTGCGGTTCACTGATCGTAAATGCGGCAATCTTATCGCCCTGAAGCATGGGCCTTAAATACGTAGCTTGTTGCTCCTTCGTACCAAATTTCAGTAAAGTATCACAAGCCATCCAATGAACAATTAAGGTGAGGGATACACCAGCGCTTGCTTTGGCGATTTCCGTAACAGCCTGGTAAACCGTTTCCACATCCCGCCCAGCGCCGCCATATTCTTGCGGATATTGACTCCCCCATAGCCCTAGCTCCTGTAAATCCCCCAACAATTCACGAGGAAAACGGTTCTCCTTATCAAGGGTATAGGCAAGCGGCGACAGTTTTTTATCGCAAAAGGCGCGGACTTTCTCTAACCACTCCTCCATGGCCTCAGCCTCCTAATACCATTTCGTGAAAATCATCAGCTACGTCAAAATCGGCCTCAGTAATGGCTCTAACATCATCAATCGTAACGCCAGGAGCCGTTTCTCGCAAAATCAGACGATTTTTTCCGACGTTAAATACAGCTTTTTCCGTAATAATCATCTTAACAGTACCTTTTCCGGTTAGCGGCAGCTCGCAGCGTTTCTTCACCTTGGAAACTCCCTCTTTATCAGTATGCATCAAACAAGCAACCACTTGCTTCGTCCCATAAGTCAAATCCATAGCGCCGCCAATCCCTGGCCACCATTTTCCTTTGCGCTTTACAGCCCAATTGGCAATATTTCCTTCCTGATCGACCTCTAATGCGCCTAAAATCGTAATATCAAGAAATCCCTTGCGCATAATGGCAAAAGAAACGCCCACAGAAAAGATCGATGCGCCTGGCAACATCGTAACTGGCTCGCCGCCGGCATTACCAATATCAGAATCGGCAAGATCGGCCTTCGGACTCGGTCCGAACCCTAAAGCGCCATTTTCTGTATGAAAAATTAAATTTACGCCTTCCGGCAAATAATTGACTGCTTGGGTAGGCATGCCAAAACCCAGATTGACAATCTGCCCATCCTTCAATTCCTGTGCCGCCCGTCGGGCGATCAATTCTCTCGGATCCATCAATGATACCTCCCTTATTTTACCTAATTCTTTATAAGCTACGCCTTCAACTTGCCTTTAGAAAGCCAGTCGCGTCGATAAATATCATCCTGTTCAGCTAATGTGTAACCTTTGACGACAGCATTCACAAAAATCCCCGGCGTTCCTACCCGTTCCGGTGAAATAGTACCGACAGGCACAATTTCATTGACTTCTGCAATCGTAAATTGTCCCGCCATAGCGACTTCCTGCTGATCATTAATTCCAGTCTGACGATATTCTAAATTGCCCATTTCATCAGCTCGCCAGGCTTTGACAATGGAAACTTCCGCTGTTAAAGCAGGCTCAATGAAGCATTCTATGCCATTTATAACAAGTTTCGCCTTCGGCTCTTCTAAATGAGGAAATAAGCCTGCTTCATCTAAGATTCCGACACCAACTGGAATGAGCGCCGCTGGCAATCCCACAGCCCCGGCATGGACCTTTTCTACCCAGGTTCCCATCGGAAAAAACTGCTTTACCATAAGTCTGTCAGCTAAATACTCTTCCGTAGATTCCGGTGTTGTCCCAACATGGCTTGAAATCAATTCTTTCACCATTTGATTCTTATAGAGAAGCGCTTTGCCAAACCCAGCTCTACCTGGCGTAATGGCAATAAGAGTCAGATCCTTTACCTGTTTTTCAATAAGACCTTCAATACATTTTAGGGGAGTGCCTACATCTAAGAAGCCCCCCATCATGATGCGACTGCCATCATGAACGACTTCTAGCGCCTCCTTCAAGGTCATAACTTTGGATTTCACAGTAAAACCCCTCCTTCACCAAGGCAACATAACTGCTACGCCTGGTCTTTTTGTCAATTTTATCAATTGCAAGAATAATGCCAAAAGTCACGATTCTTATTTCATCTGAGTTTCAGCCCTTCGATACGATTCGCCAACAAAAAAAATTGCAAAAAAGCGTCACTAAAGGAGACATGCCTCTATGGCAAAGTGTCTCTTT
This sequence comes from uncultured Pelosinus sp., assembly GCA_900550105.1. Classification (GTDB taxonomy): domain Bacteria; phylum Bacillota; class Negativicutes; order UMGS1260; family UMGS1260; genus UMGS1260. Next base: position 50,854 of record URQW01000008.1, on the reverse strand, counting down.
TGGTGACGCTAATAAGAAATAAAATTGCATTCAACCCCTAATCTAATTGCAACCGTTTCAACTTTTTATATAAGACAGACCGTTGCATGCCCAATTCACGGGCTGCCGCTGCCTTATTTCCCTTATGACGCTCTAAGGCTTCCAACAACAATGTCCGTTCCTTTTCCTCAAGAATCGTTTGATAAGAACCTTCCTGTTCCAGTTTCTTACTGACTGGATCATTTTTCTCTAGAAAACCAGGTATAACTGCCAAATCAATAAGCGGCTCATCACTCCAGATTACAGCTTGCTCTAAAAGATTTTCTAGTTCCCGTACATTTCCCGGCCAAGAATAATTCGTCAGATACTCCATCGAAGCTGTTGTTACCCCGCGGGCATCCGTCCCCAGCTTCTTATTTAACTTATCAATCAATCCCGCAATAAACATGGGAATTTCTTCGCGTCTTTCTCGCAGCGGCGGAATCTCGATTTCTAAAACCTTCAAGCGATAATAAAGATCCTCACGAAACCGATGCTCGGCCACCAGTTGCGGCAAATTCTGATTGGTAGCGGAAATAACTCGAATATCGTCAAGTCCAATGGATTTCGTATCGCCAATACGTTCTACCTGCCGTTCCTGTAAAACCTGAAGTAACTTGGCCTGCATAAATAAAGGCATATCGCCAATCTCATCTAGAAACAACGTACCGCCGAGAGCCAGCTCAAATTTACCGGGTTTTCCGCCGCGGCGGGCGCCAGTAAAAGCGCCATCTACATAGCCGAACAGCTCTGACTCCAAGAGTGTTTCTGGTATAGCCGCACAATTAACACGAATAAAGGGACCTTCACTACGGGTGGAACGACTATGAATCGCTTCCGCTAAAATTCCCTTGCCTGTACCGCTTTCGCCAGTAATCAAAAGATTCGAACTCGTCCGGGAAGCTCGCCGCGCCAATCGCTTTACGAGCAGCATCCCTTCTGACTCGCCAATAATCTGCCGACAAGTGTGAAGTTCGCGAAAAAAACTATTGCGGCAAACATTCGGACGAACGAGCCGATTAGCTACTTCATGAGCCGTAATCATATCGGGAAAAAGCGTCTTGACAACAGCGCCAATAATTCGCTTGCCTTGTTTTAAGGGAAAACGAGCTACAACCAATTCATGACCGCCAAGGTTTAAGGTCTCTCCCCATTGCGAATGGCTTTCCGCTACCGTATCAACTAACCGGCAATCAGGAATGACCTCCCACACATTTTTGCCCAGAACCTCCGCTTCTGTAAGGCGAAGCAACTTTAAGAAAAAAGAATTCACATAAATAACTTGACCTGTTGCATCAATAGCTAAAACACCCTGAAAAGGCGTATCAAGCATCGCTTCTAGCCATTCATTCCGTTTGATTTCCACCATATGAGGCCTCCTTCTGTTTCTACTTTTATGATGAAACCGATCGCTGGGCCGCCCATCCACGGGCCAAAACAGCAATAATCACAATCACGCCACCGATGAAAGCATACTCTCCTGGCACTTCACCTAAAATGAAGAAAACCCAGAGTGGATTTAAAATTGGTTCCAGCGTAGTAATCAAAACAGCATCCAAAGCTTTTACATAGGAAATCGCCCAGGAATAAAGCACATAGGCCAAACCGAGTTGTACTACCCCCAGATACGCCATTGCCGTTAGATTGGCAACACTAAGAGTAAGTTCACCCCAAAAGGGAAACGTCAAAAGAAAAGTGATCCCATTGCCAAGCAATATGGAGCTATAGGGCGATTCATCTTTTTGACGCCGCATGAAAATAAATAAAAAAGCATAGGCAATACCACTGCCAACGGCACATAAATTACCAATCATCCCATCAAGATTCACCCGATCGAAAAAGAAAAAAACCATACCGAGAAACACAAAAAAAATCGCAATCCAATCGCGCCGCTTCGCTGGTTCTCCCAAAAGCCAACCGCCGAAAAGCGCCACATAGAGCGGCGCCGTATACTGCAATAAAATGGCATTTGCCGCTGTTGTCATTTTAGTGGCAATAACAAATAATGTTACGGCGCTGCAATAAGCCACAGCGCCGCCCCAAACGACAGGTCCCAGCCGCAAGGGCTGACGACGAAAACAAATTGCGATGACAAAGGCTGCAATGAGACTGCGCACCCCCGCTACAGCCAGAGGGTTCCACTCAACCCATTTGATCATTACGCCGCCGGTGCTCCAGATGAAAGCGGTGCAAAAGAGAGCGACTGTTGCTTTATTATTTATTGTCATGAACGAAGATGTCCTTTCTGAGCAAGAGCGAAATTATCGCAATACACTTTCTATTGCGTCTTTTTACTTTTCTGTTTACAAGATTGATCTGAAATGATAGTATGACAACGTTATTAAATTAAAGAGGTGTTAAGGATACATGGAAAAGTTAAACCTTTTGGCCCGCATTAACAAACTGGCAACCCTCGTACACAGCAAAGACGTAGCACAAACCCTTTCGACAGAAACGTTAACGGAATTAAAAGCGACTCTCGACGAAATGACAGAAGAATATATTGCAGCTTACTGCTAAAGAATCTATAAATAGAATTCTTTAGAAAAATTCCCGCTTTAAACAAAAAAATCCTGCAAAAAACAGCAGCCGGATCTCACTGATGAGATCCGGCTGTTTTGTTATATTTAGAATACCTCTCTACTTGTTAAAGCATGGCTAACCTTATAAGCTTCCCGTACCCATGGCAAATCATGGAAAACAGCTTCACTTAAAATTAGCCCTCTAGAAAGATTTTCTTCCTTTCGCAAAAATTCCAATTCCCCTGGCATATAAATTTTATTAACTTTGTCAGCATGACGCGATGCTTTCAAAGAATCAATCAACGCATCCACTCCTTCTTTGAATTCTTCCTTTTGTAAAAAAGCCTCAATGCTAATAGCGCCAAGAAAAAAACCTACACCATCTTTAATGCTTCCATCGTAATTCTTCGTTGCGGCTAAAAAGGCCCCGCTTAAGACACCGCTTAGCACTTGAACCATAATCGCTAAGCCCGATCCCTTATAACCGCCAAAAGGAACTACTCCGCCAATTAAAGCTTCTTTCGCATCTGTAGTAGGGTTACCATTACGATCAAGCGCCCAATCTGCTGGAATCGCTTGCCCTTCCAAGGCGGCGTTTTTAATCCGATTAAATGCAGCATTACTTGTCGCTGCATCAAAAACTAAGGGGTAGCGTTCTTGCGATGGCACAGCGATACAAATAGGGTTTGTGCCAAGAACACGTGAAGTCCCGCCATATACACTCATATTAGGATTACTATTACATAAAGCAATTCCAATCATATCTTCTGGCAAAGCCATCATCGCATAAAATCCGGCAATACCAAAATGCCGCCCTCGTTTCACCGTAGCAAAGGCGATACCTGCTTCTTTCGCTTTAGCAATACAGCGTTGCATTGCAAAAGTACCACTAACAGCACCTAAAGCAAAATCACCATCAATCGCCAAAGTTGCTGCGGTTTCTTTGGTAATTCGAATGTGAGGTTCAGGACGAAAAAGCGCTTGAGCTAAACTATCAGCATATTCTCTGACGCGCGCCACCCCATGAGATTTCACGCCGCGCAGTTCCGCTTCGATGAGATTATCCGCCGTAATACAGGCATCAAATTCTGAGACGCCAAGCGAAACAAAAACAGCTTGGCAAAAAGAATGTAGGTCACGATGATTGATACAGTACTGCATCATGAAATCAGCTTCTTCCTTATTTATGAACTTAAATGGTTATACGCGGTCGCTGCTTACTTTATTTCCGAAGGAATTGTAAAGTCACCTTCTAAAAATTTTTCTGATAAAGCTTTCAATGTTCCATCTTTTTTCATATCTCTAAGAGCAGCATCTATACGGTCTGCTAATTTAGCTGATTCAGCATCTTTGCGCAAAATATAAAAAGTAGGAACAGGTGTAAGGTTTTCGCCAATAGCCTTAAGACCATAATTTAGCGTAGCATTTGCTTCCTTGACGGTAATCCGATTATCGATAGAGGCATCGGCCCGTCCGGTAGCCACCATATTAAGCGTTTCTGACGCGCCTTTATCGGTCAGCAGAAATTTGATTTGGGGCTCGGCTGTTTCATTATACTTTTTTAAATCCCGATAAGAAGGGCTTGTCGGTACCAAAGCCACTGTTTTGCCTCGCAAATCATCTAAGGTCTGAATATCATTTCGACTTTCTTTAATGACAATCTGATTGTCTTTTAAGTTATTGGCCTCTTTGGTAAATAGATATTTCGTATCACGGTCACTGTTATGAACCATTTGATTAGCGATTATATCTATCTGCTTCGCTTCAAGCGCCACAAAAGCACTTTCCAAACTCATTAGTTTATAGTCAAATTTAATATCGGGATTACGTTTTTCGATTTCCTTTAAAATTTCAATATCAAAACCTGTCAAATTGTTTTTTTCATCCATATAGGTATAAGGTTTATAGGTTCCCCTTGTTGCTACGTAGTAAGTCTTTACCTTACTGCTATCGGCTCCGTTACTCTGTGAACCGCAGCCAGCCGCCGCCAAACTAATAATCCCTATTACTACAATGGCAAAAAAACAGATCATTCTTTTCTTAATCATAGCGCGCTTCCCCTTTTACCTGCTCTAGTTTTTTCAGCCGCACAACAGCTTCCTGCAAAACACTTTCTTTCATACAAAAAGCGAAACGCAGCCAAACCCGACCGGTTTCACGCACCTGATCATCAAAATAAAACCCAGAAAGGGGGCGTGCGGCAAGCCCCACCGTCTCAATGAGATAACGCGCGAAATCCCAGTCATCGGCAATACCAAACCGCGAAAAATCAGCTAAAACGAAATAGCCGCCATCAGGCTTTACATAAGGAATCTTCAGTTCTTCAAAAGCATCTGTCAAAATACTTAAGCGTCGTTTATAATCAACCCGTAGTTTTTCATAATACGAGGCTTTAACCTGCAGCGCCTCGACCATGCTGATTTGAAACGGCAAAGCCGAACTTAGCGTTAAATACTGATGGACCTTACGAATTTCCTTAGTAATAATTGGCGGTGCAATCACATAGCCCAGACGCCAGCCGGTTACAGCATATACTTTAGAAAACCCATTCGTAAGAATTGTCTTTTCTCGTAAGCCAGGCAAAGTCCATATCGGCAGCGGCGGCTCCGCTTGATAGTAAAAATCATCATAGATTTCATCAGTAATCACAAACAAATCGTAGTCTCGCACAAGTTGAGCGACCGCCTCGGTTTCTTCGCGCGTAAAAATCCGTCCAGAAGGATTGTGCGGCGAATTAAACAGGATCGCCTTTGTTTTTGGCGTAATGGCAGCGGCGACTTTTGCTATATTCAAATGAAAATCAGGCTCGATTAAGTCGACATAAATAGGCTTCCCGCCTGCCAAAAGTATACCACCTTGATAGGAAGCAAAGGCTGGCGACAAGATAATCACTTCATCACCAGGATCCAACAGGGCTAAGAAAGCGGCTGTCAAACTTTCCGTAACACCGCTGCAAACTGTAATTTCCGTTTCGAAATCAAAAGAAACATTCCACTTTGCGGCAATTCTCGTTGCAATCCCCTGCCGCAAGCTTTTCAACCCCATGGTCGGCGCATATTGATTGCAATCGCGCTGAATCGCGTCAATCGCCGCCTCCTTAAATTTTTCCTCTGTGGGATAATCAGGTTTGCCACTCCCCAAATCAACAGCTTGATAGTGCATTGCCAAATCACCTAGTTCCTTAAAGCTTGGAACTTGAATCTTATTCAGTCTTGTCGCTAATTTTCTTTCAGATACATGCTGCATTCCCGCCAACTCCTCCTCGACGTTTCCCGCTAGCCCGATAATAAAAAAAGGCTAGAGAAATCCCTTCTTAGGATTTTCTCTAGCCTTCATAGATATGATCAGCTTGACAGAAACAATAGTAAATTTCCTATAAAATATACTAATTGAAAATTAAATTACCATACTATCAAATTTTTGTCAATTGAATTTTTTAATCTGCACTATTTAGCTTAGCTTCAAACTCAGCAGGCGATGGCAGCGTTTCTACAGCCCACCAGGGATCGCAAGCTTCAAGTTCATGAAGCGCATAATTTCCTGTGGCTATCGCAATCGTTTTCGCGCCAATACTTTTACCGCAGCTCACATCATTGGGCGTATCCCCAATAACAAAAAACTGCAGCGACTCATGGTGACCATAATGTTTTTTCATTTGTGCCAGAGCGTGTGCGGCAATATCATCACGGTTACTAAAACAATTGCAAAAGGCACTATGATCAAAATTAAAATACTTAGCCAGCTTAAAATGATTGAGCTTAATATCGGCCCCAGTCATCGTATTGCCTGTTAGCAGTAGCATTTCATAGTTCGCTTTCTTGCCTAGCGCTTCTAGTATGTCAATGACCGAAGGCATAATCCGTCCTTCTCTCACGGCAAGCTGAGCGGCTAAAAAGCGCTCATACGTCGTTGTAAGATGAACCGTTTCTTCATAGGAAGGCTCTTTTCCTGTGATGCGCCGGATAATCTGCTCAGAAATATAATGATCAGTCATCCCTGCTGTGCGAATCCCTTCAAAGGAAATGGATTTTCCCCATAGTTCGTTAACGGCTTGATCAAAGGCGATCAAACCGGCTTTGGCTGTACGAATCAAAGTACCGTCAATATCCCAGAATAAAATATTCATATTTTATACCCCTCTCATAATATAAAACCTAAGCAATTTCTGTAAGCTGCCAAGCCCCGTCAGGCTGGATTGTCAATTTTGCTTGATGAAATTGACGGAGCGTACCGCGATGTCCCACACTAACCAAGGCCGTATTTACCAGTTTGCGCCGCAACAATCCATATAGGGCTTGTTCACTCGGCTCGTCAAGGGCCGAAGTAGCCTCATCAAGAAACAACCAATCCGGTTGCTGCAATAGCGCTCTAGCAAAAGCAATGCGCTGTTGTTCTCCCAGTGATAGCAGATGCGACCAGTTTTCTACTTTATCTAGTTTATCAGAGAAAGCCTCTAATTGGCAAAGTTTCATAACTTCTTGCAATTTTTCTTCCATGCCCTCGCCTTTTCCGGGATAAAAGAAGGCTTCCCGCAGCGTACCTAGGGGCAAATAGGGCTTCTGCGGCAGAAACAACACCTTCGGCTGCTCAGGAAAAGCAATCTGCCCATTGCCAAAGGGCCAAATTCCAGCCAAAGTTCTAAGCAAAGTACTTTTACCGCAACCAGAAGGTCCCATGATTAACAGACTTTCTTTGGTTTTTAGCGTCAAACCTAAATCTTTCAATAACTTTTCGCCACTGGGCAGAGTCACATTTAGTTTGGCTACTTGTACATCTGACCGTTTTTCTTCGGAAATAGCTACAATAGATTCTTTTTGTAAGTTCTGGACTTCTTCCATATGATCAATAAAACCAGTAAGACGGTTTACTACGGCGCGCCATTCCGCTAATACCGAGTAGCTATCCACAAAAAACGATAAAGCATCTTGTACTCGGCCGAAAGCGGAAGAAATCTGAATCAGTCCGCCTAGCTGAATTTGATTGCTGAAATACCGGGGCGCTGCCACTATAAAGGGAAAAATAATGGCAATCTGGCTGTAGCCTGAAGTAAACCAAGTTAATTTTTTCTGGCATTTCATGAGTGCTTTAAAATTATCAAAAACGTGCTGAAACCGTTTTTTTAGCACTTGACCTTCCTGGGCCTCACCACTGTAAAAAGCGACGCCCTCGCTATTTTCCCGAATTCGCACCAGTCCAAAACGAAAATCCGCTTCATAACGCTGTTGAGCAAAATTCAGTCCAATGAGGGGACGCCCAATTTTTGCCGTCAGCCACGTACCAACTATGGCGTAAACAATGGCGACCCACACCATGTAGCCGTAAATCGTCACACCAAAAACTTCGATGGTGCCAGATAACTGCCACAAAATAAAAATAAAAGAGATCAAGGTAACGGAAGCTTTCAGCAGTCCCAGGCCTAATTGAATCGTTAAAGTCACAAAGAGTTTCAGATCTTCACTAATTCGCTGGTCCGGATTGTCCGCTTTAGAGTCGGTAAGTTCTAGAAAATGATAGGTCTTATTATTAAGCCATTTTCCTAGGTATTCTTCCGTAATCCACCGTCGCCACTTGTTTTGCAGCATTTGCCGCAAATACAATTCGTAAACAGCTACAAGAATATAACAAGTTGCTAAAATGCCGAACTGGCCAAGTGCCTGAAAAAAAGCGTCCTCTTGTCTGTTTTGCAATGTGTTATAGAATGTATTATTCCACTGATTTAACAAAACAAGTATGTAAACATGAGCCAGCGTAAGCGAAATAATCACAGCAAGCAAACCACGTGCCGACCATTTTTCCCGGGAAAACCAGTAAGCGCGCGTCAACTGCCAGATTCTTTTAAAAAAAGTCTTATTTACTGATTTCATAAGTCATTCCTTTCCTGTCCTAATAAGTACTTTTAGCCTAACTGTTAAATAAAGGCTTTGCAGTTTCATTTACTCCTTATACTATGGACGCCTGCCAAAAACCTTTTTTGAAAATAAAGAAAACAAACAGCCCGCCCTGCCAAAAAGGATCACCCCTTCTTAGCAAAGCGGACTGTTGAAAATGATATTGCTATCTCGCCGATAGCATTAAGTCTGATATTGGACGTATTAAGCCTGTATTAGGCTGGCATTAAGTCTGGTATGCGCCTGTTTTATGGCAACATCGGCGCAATATTGGAAATCCATTTCAACTTGGGATCGTCATTTGGTACAAGTTTGCGGCCATAATCGCCGCCCATAACCCATAAATAGTAGACACGGAATCCTGGCGCTGAAGCAACAGGGTGATAGCCCTTCGGCAGAGCTACAGCATCACCATCTTTTATGATATGAGCTTCTCGCAGGGAAAGGTCGTCCGTATACATAACTTGAATGCCAAAACCTTCTTGCGGGGCTACCTTAAATAAATAAATTTCATCCATTTTCGCTTCATAAGGCGGATTATACGTATCATGCTTATGGGAAGGATAACTCGACCACTGACCGGAACAAGAGAAAGTTTCGCCAAGGACAATCCGATGGACTTTTCCCTCCACTTTGTCTGTTAAAATATCATGGACATCGCGCTGCCAGTTTAAAACGCCGCGATGGGCCTTGCCAACCATTTCGGGACGTACAATAAACGCCGGGAATTTCTTTTCAGCCGGAACAAATGCTACAGCCACTTCTAGTGCACGGTTGCCTGTTTCCTTGACTTCCCAGACACTATCAATCGGCACATACACCGTGGTAGCGGCTTCCGAAAATACATCTTTACGGCTTAAATGTTCGAATACTTGTCCATCAACAGTAATCTGGCAGTTTCCTGACAGCAAAACAAGCGCTACTTCTTCTTTAGCACTGTTGCCGACATAGGTTTCTCCTCCCTGCAAAGTTAAAACAGCCATACCAGTAAATTCGGTCGTTTCACCGGCCTTAAACAGCTCTTTATAGCCCGCCTGCGCCGTAAAAGGTTTAAAATACTGCATAACTCATTCTCCCTTTCTCTCGTAAACTTTTCCACTAACATAATTTATTTAATTAATTAAGTTATTTATATGATTCTTGTTTTCTAAAAAAAATCCTCCCTAAATTTAGAGAGAATTTTCTAAAATATTTATTCTACTTCCTCGCTGACAGAGAAAGCAAACAAGGGAGAATCGGCTGAATGCAATAATTTTCTTAAAGCCAAGGCACAGGCGCCAATGACGCCAGAATCAGCGCCCATAGCAGAAATTTCTACAGGCGTTACAGCGCCGACTTCAGAAAACACATGGGCGCGAACAACTTGATGCAATTCAGCTAAAAAAAGTTCCGCTGCAAAAGCGAGCTTGCCGCCAATAAATACTTTGTCAGGATTATAAAAGTTAATCATGTTAGCTACAGCCATCCCCATATAACGCATTGCTTCTTTCGCTACAGAACTGGCGCAGGTATCCTGCTGATTCAAGGCTTGCAAAAACTCACCAACCGATAAAGTCATTTTGTCTTTTTCCTGCAGATTCAACCAATCATTTTCCTGCAAATGCTGCCAGTTATCTCTTACTCGCTGCAATAATGCCGGAGCGCCGCAAAGCGCCTCCAAACAGCCACGATTGCCACAACGACATAATGGGCCGTCCTCTTCCATAACCATGTGACCGATCTGCCCAGCATACCCTTGTGATCCTTGGAAAATATTGTGATTTAAAATAATCCCAGCGCTAATTCCCTCTCCCATATTAATATAAATCAAATTTTCACAGCCCTTGCCGCCGCCAAACCATTTTTCACCTAAAGCAGCCGCCTTAGAGTTTGTTTCCAGAAATACGGGAAGTCCCAGCGACTCTTCTAAAAAGCTTTTAATCGGATAATCTCGCCAAAGGGGACCCAAATTCACGGCCCGACGTACATCACAGCCACTTATGGTGAGCATCCCGGGAAAAGCAATTCCAATGCCAAGAATCTTCTTACTTTGCTGAGCGCAGCTTGCTAGCACTTCTTTTACCGCAGCTGCTAAAGCAGGCAAAGCGGTCTGCGGCTCATTCATTGCCAAAGGAAAGCTCTTTAAGAGCTCCGGCTTATTCTGAAGATCCGCCAGAGCCAACGTCGTCTCTTTACTAGTAATTTCGATTCCCAAAACATAAGCCGCCTGGGCATGGAAGGCCAATTCGACTGGACGACGTCCCCCTTGCGACAGACCAAGACCGCTCTCTTTGACAAGACCTTGCTCGATTAAGTCGCGAATAATACCAGTAATGGCCGGTGGGGTAAGTCCCGTCATTTCGGCAATCTGCTGGCGTGAAATTGCTTCATTTTTCTTAATTATGTTGAGAATATTCATTCTATTCAATGTCTTCATATACTTGCTATTACCTGGCCGCTTCATATCGATCTCCTTCTACCTTACCTGCTAAAACTCGCAACAGGCCTAGTTGTCACAAAATAATTCTTTTTAAAGATTCAACAGGGAGGGACAAAATCCTTTTGTCCCTCCCTGTCTATTCTTGCCACATACTGACTATTGTTACCAACTATCCAGTGTATTCATTCATAACGCAGAGCTTCAATGGGATCAAGTAAAGCGGCCTTACGAGCAGGATAAATTCCAAAAAAGAGGCCAATAAGCACCGAAAAGAAAAAAGCCGCGCCTACTGTAGGAAGCGAAACAACGGTCTGCCAACCAGCAAAAAAGGAAATGCCATAAGCTGCCCCAATGCCAAAAGCAATTCCTAACAGACCGCCAGCTAGACCAATTACCATGGCCTCAATCAAAAATTGCAGCAAAATATGGCGGTAATGAGCGCCCAAGGCTTTACGGATTCCAATTTCCCGCGTCCGCTCCGTCACCGAAACCAGCATAATATTCATAATGCCAATTCCGCCTACCAAGAGAGAAATCGCGGCAATATTCCCAAGCAGCAGCGTAATGGTATTGGTCGCCTCACTGGCTGTTGCCATGACTGCTGCCAAATTTTTGACCGTAAAATCATCATTTGCCGTGGCGGCTAAACGATGTCTAGACCTTAGCAGTGAAGTAATCGCTTCCTGCAAATCAGTGATCACATCGCCGCTATCCGCCTGAACATAAATCGTTTGAACATAGGTAATGCCTAGCAGCCGTTCCTGCGCTGTCGTGAGCGGCACAAGCACCGTATCATCTTGGTCCATGCCAGCGCCTGACTGCCCTTTACTTTCTAAGACGCCAATAATTCGAAAAGGGGCTTTATTAATCCGTATCGTCTTGCCTACAGGATCAATACCCGAAAACAGATTGTCAGCTACGGTCTTGCCAATTACAGCAACACGAGCGCGCGCGTCCACATCTTGAGTCGTAAATGAAGTCCCCTCGGCGATCGCCAGACTTCGAATCGAAAATAAATCCGGCGTAGTCCCTTGCACCGACGACAGCCAATTTTGATTGCCATAAATGAGTTGGTACTGGCGACTCACTACTGGTGCTGCCGCCAAAACACCAGGCAACTCTCTGGCAATAGCCGTTGCATCTTTATCTGACAAGGTAATGCCCGAGCCTGCCGCCTGCTTGGCTCCGCCACTGGTGGCCGTCCCTGGTGTAACGATTAAAAGATTACTGCCAAGTCCGGCAATAGAATTTTCTACCTTCTGTCTGACTCCCATACCAATGGAAACCATGGCAATAACGGCGGCTACGCCAATAATAATGCCAAGCATCGTAAGAATTGAACGTAGCTTATTTGCCACAAGACCAGCAAAAGCAATTCGAATGCTTTCCCAAAACATCATCAGGCCTCCTTTCGTTCATCGCCCATGATTCTGCCGTCTCGCACAAAAACGATACGTTTGGCCTGCTCAGCAATATCTATTTCATGCGTAACAAGCAGAATCGTCCGGCCTTGATCGTTGAGTTCCTGCAAAATCGCCATAACTTCATTCCCAGACTTTGTATCAAGGTTTCCCGTCGGTTCGTCAGCCATAATCAAAGTGGGGCGATTTACGAGCGCTCTAGCAATGGCAACACGCTGTCTTTGTCCGCCTGACAATTCGTTGGGCCTGTGGTCTAAGCGACCGCTTAGACCCACCATAGCTAACGCATCTTTGGCTAAAGCCAGTCGCTGCTCCTTGGCAAAGCCGCCATAAACAAGCGGCAAAGCCACATTCTGCAACGCCGACAACCGTGGTAAAAGATGAAAGCTTTGAAAGACAAAGCCGATTTTCTGATTTCGACAATCGGCTAAGGCATCATCGCTGAGATCAGCCACTTCCTGTCCGTCTAATTCATAAGAACCGTTCGTTGGTCTGTCGAGACAGCCTAAAATATTCATAAGTGTTGACTTGCCTGATCCGGACGGGCCCATAATAGCCGTAAAATCGCCTACCGACACGGCAAAATTCACATCAGCTAACGCTTGAACTTGATTTTCTCCCATAGAATACACTTTGCAAATATTCGTCAGTTTAATGCATATAGCCATGGTGATCACCTACCAAGTCCGCGCAGCATATTCATACCGCCAGAGCCTTGCGGGGCGCCAGAGCTTGTTGGTCCTGTCTGACTTTTTGCTTGCGGCAGAACCACTTGATCGTTGTCATTTAACCCACTCGTAATTTCGATCTGCGTATCGCTAGCAAGACCTGTCGTTACAGCTACGGCTTCGCTTTTGCCGCCGCGCAACACCGTTACTGTTGTTTGTCCGTTTACTGTTTTAAGCGCAGAGAGTGGTACAAGCAGCGCCTGCTCATTAACACCGACCGTGATCGTAACCCGAGCGGTCATCGTTGGCCGCAGCAATCCCGCCGGATCATCAATATCGACTAACACGCTATAATAAACAACATTTTGCTGTACTGTTGCCTTTTGCGATACATTGGCTACTACACCAGTAAAAACTTTTCCCGGATAAGCATCCACTGTAAAAGTTACTTTTTGTCCAGTTTTGACTTTGCCAATATCGGATTCGTCGACTTGGGCCTGAATTTGCATTTTGGACATATCCGCCACAGTCATTAACACCATAGGCGTAGAAATACCAGGAGCTACCGCCTGACCAGCTGGAATCGGCTTGCCAATGACTGTACCGCTAATCGGCGCTTTGATTACTGTATCAGCGAGTTGCGACAAGGCATCATTATAAGCCGTCTGGGCCAACTGATAACTAAGACGGTCCGCAGCGAACTGCTGATCTGACATAGCTCCGGCCCCTCTTAATATTTCACTTCGTTCATAAGTCGATGCCGCTTCCGCCAGTCGGTCACGGGCTTGCTGCACCTGACTTTGTAAGTGTGAATCATCAAGTGTCAATAAAATCTGCCCTACTGCCACTGCTTCATTCTCGCTGACTTTCACTTCCTTGATTAAACCGGATATCTTCGAACTAATATCCACCATATTGACAGGATTAATCGTCCCAGTAGCAGCTACTTCCGCCGTAATAGCGCCGCGCTCTACCAGTTTTGTGGCGCTACTGCTAATAGGAGTGCGGCTTTTACCGCCTTGAAAGAACAGGTAAAATACTGGCAAAGCAATGAGTAAAAGTAATGCAAGGAAGCGCCATTTATAGCGAAGCAAAAAACCTACCATATGTTACTTCCTCCTTTTACTTGCCGTCTACCGTAAGATTTACGGCCTTTTCTAAGCTGGCTTTCGCCACATTGTAATCATAGCGAGCCTGCGTCTCATTCGTTTTTGCTTGCGTTAAGGCCAGTTGCGCGTCAATTACATCAAGATTTGTGCCAGCACCAGCAGCATACTTCACTTTAGCAATTGATAAGTCTTCTGTAGCTTTGGCTGCGGCTTCACTTGAGGTTGTAATACGCTGCTTCGCTTCATTCATCGTTAAATAAGTTTGACGCACTTCGAGTTCCACAGCATTTCCCTGCTGCTTCGCTTGTTCCTGCGCCTTCAAAGAAGCCGCTTTCGCTTCTGCCGCTTTCGCTTTCGTCGCACCAGCATCAAAGAGATTCCAGCTTGCCGTAACACCAACGGACCAATTCCGGTTGCCTAAATCAAGATCTTTGCCTGACCAGCCTTCTGATCCGGTAAGACTCACTGTTGGCAGACGACCACTATTCGCAATCTGTTCGCCAACTTCAGCTGCTGTCACATTATTTTGCGCCTGCGCTAGTTCCGGACGATTTTGCGCCGCCATAGCAATGCTGTCCTCTAAAGAAAGTGTATACGGTTCAAAAGGCAATTGATCCTGATAAGAATAATCAAAGGACAAATCGCTACCAATCGCATCATTTAACGCCGCCTTAGCCACATCATAGGAATTTTGAGCCTTCGTGAGATTCTGCTGGGCATTGGCCAATTCCACTTCACTGCGCAATACATCCTGCTTAGCAATCGTACCCGCAGCAAACTGCGCATTCACATTTTGCAGATGGTCTGTTAAGTTGCTTACCGCTTCCTGATTGACAGCAACCATATTTTTGGTCTGTAGTACTGTAAAATATTTTGTGGTTGCCGCTAAGCGCGCATCAGCCAAAGCTTTTTGCACACCAAGCTTGGCACTATCGGCACTCAGTTCCGCCTGTTTTACCTGTCCTTGCAAGCGACCACCGCTATAGAGCGCCCAGTTAAGGTGAAGTCCCGTCGATAAAGTGTCGCTGATTCCCTGTACAGCGCCGCCGCGCGTTTCGCTGGCGCCTAAAGACAGTTGCGGCCATAAGCCTGATTTAGCGTCTTGGATGCCCCAGTTTGCTTTGTCTTCATCGGCTGCTGCTATTTTTACCGAAGGCTGATTCTTCAGCGCCATAGCCACACTATCATCAAGCGACAAGAGCGGAGCAGCGGCAAAAACCTGACTAGCAGCAAAAGCGAAGAGACTCGTAAGAGCTGCCGTTTTTCCGGTCCGAGATAAAGATCGTACCTTCATTTGTGTCATCCTCTCTGAATGTAAAAGCTAAAATAAAAAATCTGCGTCAGAAAGCAGCGCCTTAGCACTTGCTACTCTGTCACAGATTTCATTGTAGTCAGCCTTTTTTTGATTCTCTTTAGAGCGGCAGCCAAACCGATATAGTCGTTCCCGCCCCTAGAACACTTTCTAAACGCACCTTGCCCTTATGCTGATCAACAATCCACTGCGCAATGGCCAGCCCTAGCCCCGTACCGCCGCTTTGGCGGTTGCGGCCTTTGTCACTGCGAAAAAACCGATCAAACACAAAGGGAATATCTTCCGCCGCAATCCCGCAGCCCGTATCGGTAATCTTAAACATGATCTGCTCCTGCTCTCTGGCGCAGTAAAGCTCGATCAGTCCCCCTGGCGGCGTGTATTTCACGGCATTGTCTAAAAAAATAATCACAAGCTGCCTCAGTCGCTCCTGATCGCCTACAAGAAAAAGATCCTTGGCAATCGACTCTGTTAACGCAAGCTTTTTCTGCTCCACGAGCGGTCGAAACTGCTCAATAATCTCCAGCAAGAGTTCACTAAAGGAAAAAAAGGTCTTTTCTAGCTCTAAGCGGTTCGCATCAGAACGAGCCAAAGTAAGGAGCGTACCAATTAAATTCCCCATGCGAATGGCCTCACTTAAAATCACACGAAGACGCTTCAATTCTGCTTGAATCGTTCGTTCTGGATGGCGCAATAATAGCTCCGTGCTGCTTTGAATAATGGCAATAGGCGTACGCAGTTCATGAGAAGCATCGGCCACAAAACGTTGCTGCTTATCCCAAGAGGCCTGAATCGGCACAAGGGATCGTTTCGCCAAAAAATAACTGGCCACAGCACTTGTCAATCCGCCAAAGAATAGGCTGATCATAATAATGCGGAATAAATGGAGCAATACTGCCGCCTCCGAGTCAATCAGCGCTACTGTCACTAGATCAGCCATATCGGCCGAAGGCTGCGCAATACTCTGCCGCCATAAACGATACACATGGTTGCCAATTCGATGAGTTTGGGGCTGATTGTTGAGCTGCTCAATCTGTTCGGTAATTTTATCCCGTTCCGCCACAGGCAAGGGCGCTTCACTAAAGAGTACACCTGCCGAGTTATGCCAAAAGACAAAAATTCTTGGATCTAAAAAACCAAGTTCATCCCGTTTTCCCGCCTGTCTGTCGCGCCCCAAGACAAAAACATGGGCTTTTCGCGCCAAGGCATCATCGGTATCACGGTAGGTCTCATCAGCCACATAGCGATACAAAATGTAGCTAAAGCAAAGAAAGAACAGCAAAAACACCGAAAAATTCCAGATCGTAAGCCTTAGGAGCGTCTTTTTAAACATCGCTTACGCCTTCAGCATAAAGCCAACGCCGCGAATGGTATGAATCAGGCCATCGCACCCAAAGGGAGCTAGCTTTTTTCGTAAATAATGAATATATAAATCAACGATTCCTTGTGTCGCTTCTGATTCAAAGCCCCAGATCCGGTCGAAAATCTGCTCACGCACTAAAATTTGCTCTTTATTTAAAATCAAGAATTCCAAAAGCTCATATTCCTTGCCAGTAAGCCCTAGGGGGCGACTGTCCATAAACGCTTCTTTTCGTTTGATATCTAATGAAAGACTGCCGTAGACAAGGCTGCTCTCCTTGACGCCAGCTTGGCGCCTTAGCAGAACTTTGATCCTCGCCAACAGTTCGGCAAAGGCAAAGGGCTTGACGAGATAATCATCAGCGCCGCTCTCTAGTCCGCAAACCTTATCTTGAATACTGTCGCGGGCTGTTAAAAAAAGAATTGGCGTAACGATTGCTTCTTCGCGCAGCTGTTTTAAAATAGCCAAACCACTCATGCCTGGCAGCATCACATCAAGAATCAGCAGATCATAAATATTCTGCCTGGCCAGAAACAGCCCCTCATCGCCCTGCAGCGCCCGATCCACTAAATAGCCTTCTTCCTGCAAAAGCGTACTGACTGTATCTCCTAAGTTTTGGTCATCTTCCACTAGCAGAATCCGCAACACCATTCATCTCCACTACAACGCGATTTGCTTTCCCTAAACTTAGTATAAGCAAAATAAAGAAGATTCATCAATGAAACTTTACGTGGCAATACAAAAGGCTGTCAGGCTAAGTAAAAAATTTCGATAGCGAAATTTCCCCTAGCCTGACAGCCTGTTCAGTACATCCTATTCTTTAGTCGAGTCGATAAAGCCGCAAGGCGTTTTCACGCAAAATCTTTTTGGCAATAGAAATCGCCGTTGCCTCATCAATAATATCATCGTCAATCATCGAGCTTAAAGCAAAATAAACAGCATCGCGACCTGTTCTGGCACAGGTATACACATAACGTTCGCCCCAAAGCACATCAGAGCCATAGAGAATTTTATCCCAAAGAAGCGGTTTTTCGAGCCAACTCCGCAGCATTTTAGCAATGATTTTCGGATGATTGGCAAACATAATGCGACCGGAAATATCAATACACACTTGATTTGGCGTGAGACCGCCTAGCGCAAGAACTTCGGCGTTTTGGAACCGCGGATAACCGCCGTGTAAAATGACGATCTTAGCTTGTTTTAATTCTTCATCAGCAAGCATATTCGCAAGATTCAAGGGATCAAAATAATTCACATAGTTATCGGTAATCGCGTAATGAAACTGCACGGCCATATCGTGACGAACGATCCAGCGCATAATATGCCAGACTAGCAGATCCTGCAATCGGACATAAGCCGCCTCATCGCCTTGTTTCGCCGCTTCATAGAGATTTTCTCCCTCAGATTCAGCGACTTTGACAAAATTCGTATCACGAGCATAGGCAATGACAAATTTGAACGCGGGAATATTTTTTTGCTGATAATACGCGGCAAGCACCGTATCGACAAAGGCCAAATACCCAGAGAACCCCGTTTCTTCATAGCCATTTTCCTGTTTCAGTCTGGCTAATTCATATTCAAAGTAACCGAGAAAATAGTCGCTTAAGACTCGTTTTTTCAAAAAGCTATTATCAAAAGGGAATACTAAGGGATCAACGGACGGTACAAAGCGAATCCGTCGATTGTTTTTTAAAGCATCAGGTAAAGCAATGTTTGCCATGAGAATATCTACGCCCGACTTATCGAGCAATTCGTCAATCCACTTATCGATTGTTTGGCGTTTTTCTTCATAACGCGCTTTAAGCTGCTCGGTTTGTGCCGGATCAGCCATAGCTTCACGAGTAAAACCATAAAATTCTTCATAGGCTTTGGCATGGAGTTCACGCAAATAAGGAAAACCAGCACTGCTTTCTGCCGGCGATTTATAACCATCCACAGCAAATGGAATTCGCTGTTTTTCCGGCAGGTTCGAAAAATACATGGCAAAACCGGGGTGTCCGTGATCATCAATGAGAGCAATCGATTCAATAGTCTCTTTTAAGCGGTCATACATGGCAATCCCCTCCCAAACAAAAAATGGAAAAGCTGTTTCTTCTTCTAATCTATGCTAGACTGTTTGCCCTGTCAAGTAAAAGGTTCTCGCTAAGAGAACAATTCCCGCAATTCGTCTTCCGTCAACTTGCCAAGAAACGTCTCGCCTACGGCAAGAACATCTGAAACCATTTCTTTTTTCTTTAACTGCAGTTGGAAAATTTTTTCTTCAATAGTATTTTGCGTAATCAGCTTATAAACTTGCACAAAGCGCTGCTGACCAATCCGATAGGCCCGGTCTGTAGCCTGATCTTCTACCGCGGGATTCCACCAAGGATCACAATGAATCACCATGTCAGCGCCCGTTAAATTCAAACCGGTTCCGCCCGCTTTCAGCGAAATCAGAAAAACTTCCTTCTCGCCCTGATTAAACGCTTCCGTAAGGGAAAGCCGTTCCGCTGCTTTCGTCGCTCCATCCAAATAAAAATATTCAATCCCTAGTGCCTCTAATTCCGCCTTCAGCAAATGCAGCAACGCTGTAAACTGAGAAAATACGAGCACGCGGTGCCCACTGCTTAAGGCTTCCTGTAATAATTCTTTTAACAAACGAATTTTTCCACTACCGCCTTGATAATTTTCTAAAAACAAAGATGGATGACAAGCAATCTGTCGCAGTCTTGTCAATAAAGCTAAAATTCGCATATGACTTTTTGCCAAGCCTTGCGAACTTAGCTCCGCTTCAATTCCCTGCCTTGCTGCCACCAGCCAAGTAGCATAAACCTTTTCCTGCTCACTTGTCATCTGGCAAAGCAGACGACTTTCCAGCTTGGGCGGCAATTCCGGCAAAACAGTTTCCTTCATCCGCCGCAGGATAAAGGGTTTGATTTTACGTCGCAACTGTTCACCAATCTTCTGATCTCGTTGTTGCTGCAACGGAATTTCAAACCGACTGGCAAATTTCTTATAAGTCCCCAAATAACCTGGCATCAGAAAATCAAAAATCGACCAGAGTTCAGTAAGGCGATTTTCAATCGGCGTCCCCGTTAAGGCAAAGTAGCTAGAAGCTTGAATTTTTTTCGCTGCCTTGCTATTTAAAGCTTGGGGATTTTTTATATTTTGCGCCTCATCTAAAATACAATAATAGAACTTCTTTTTACTATACAGTTCGATATCCCGTTTTAACAAACCATAAGAGGTAATCAATAAATCAGCCGTTTCACTGCTCAAAAGCAGTTCTTCTCGTTCCATCTTCGCCCCAGCAATGACCTTAACTCGCAAATCGGGCGTAAATTTTGCAGCTTCCTCCTGCCAATTATAGAGCAGCGAAGTAGGCGCCACAACAAGCGATGGATAAGGCGAAGCTTGCCGCCTTGCTAGTAGAAACGTCAGAACTTGCAGCGTTTTTCCCAGCCCCATATCGTCAGCTAAAATTCCACCAAGACCATAATCCGCTAAAGCCATAAGCCAGGAAAACCCTTTTTTCTGATAATCACGCAGCGTTCCGCTTACACCATCTGGAATCGAATAAGCAGCAACGCTTTTCCGTTGTAACTGGGCCGTCATCTCGGTAAGCAATTCATCTTTTTTCAAAGCAAAATCAGGATGATTTTCCTGAAACTCATCTAAATACAAAGCCCAGTACTTCGAAAGCTTCGTAAGCGGCCGCATTACATCGCTTTGCCGTAGTCCCAGTTCGCTAATAAGCTCAGCAACAGTCTGAAAGGAAGCATCCTCCAAAGAAATAAAGGCACCATCAGGCAAACGATGATAAGAACGTTTTAGCTTATAGGCCGCTAACAGCGATGCCATCTCACTGGCTGAAAAATTACCATAGTCAAAAGAAAATTCCAAAAGATCTGTTGTTTGATTCAAGCGAACTGTCGCACCAAACTGCGTTGGCTTTAATTCCATAGTTTGAAATTCCTGCGAAAAAGAGACTTGGGCCATCTGTAGCAAAATAGCTAGACCCCGCTGCAAAAAAGAATACGTTTCGCCCTCGTCGCTTAGTACAAAAAGCCCCTCTTGCGCATTAAATTTTTGTTTTGCAAAAAACCCCAGCAAATTTTGCTCAGCCACAAAATTGCGAATCAACAGACGTCCGTCAGGCAGCTTAACAGGAAAGGTTTCCGTCAGCGGATTGCAGACATAGTCACCATATTGAAACAGCACGCTGGCACTCATCCCTTGACCATAGCGGTCCAAGGACACGAGCTTTGCTAAAGGAAGACGTTCAATTTGTTTAACAAGCTGTGGTGAAACATTCACAGTGGCTACACTCTGCAGCGTTGGCGCCAAAATCCCGAAAAACTCAGAGAAATCAATGCGATCAATGGCAACCTCACTTTGACGACTGCGACTAAAGCTATCCAAAACAGGACTTAAGATTTTCGCAAACTCCTGGTCAACTAAGTAAATCGCATGATTATAGTAAAGAATCTCGCCGTTTTGATCTAGTTTTTCAATGATTTCTGTGGCACTTTGCCAAGCAAGACGCAAACCGCTTGCCGTCGGTTCCACCACAAAAGCAATAGGAGGCCTGCCAGAAGTAACCGTTACGCTTTGTTCATTCTGACGATTCAGAGAAACGAACAATGTTTCGCCCACTTGAAGCTCTAAAAAGCGGCGAAGCTGAAAATCCGTGAAATGACAAAACCGTGCTTCCGCGAAAACAGCACTTAAAGAACTGCCATACTGCCAAGCTGACCGCTGCATTTCTTCTCGATACAGATTGAGTAAAAATTCAACAATTCGCCGAGACTTCAGCTCAAAATCCATGAGCGAACGAATCGTCAGCGACTTTCCTACCAAAAATTCTTCTGTTTGTAACAGACTCTGCAAACATGGCAGTAAATTCTTAACAATATATAAACGGTCATGTCCCATACTAAGCTGCAACAGCGCTTTCTTGCCACTGACGCTACCTTGTATTGCTAAATGGGGAATCACTTTAACAGTTGCCACTGCTTGATCTGCCCCAAAGGCGGTTTCAATCCGCTCTGAACTTTCCCGGCGAAAATGCTCTAGAAGCTGCTGGGCTGGCGAAACCGCCGCAAAAACAGACGAACTTTTCGAGAAATAGTGAGCCCAGCCTGCCTGAATCGCCTTTAATACGGCGACAATGTGCTTACAGGCGCCATCATACGCCGCAAAAGCCGGGCAGGTACATTGACAATCATGCATTTCCTGATGACGATCAAATTCAATGGCAACTTCATAAACTTGCTCGCCACGCACCTGCGCCGTAAACATTCGTTTATCAAAACTGAAGCGAAGTTGTCTCACTCTCCCTTCATGAAAATAGCTAATTCCCTTAGTAAAGGTACTATTTTGTGTAACCATCGCCTGAATTTTTCCTTCTGTCAGCATAGCACCGTCCCTTTCACTGGCCTTCGACTGACTCTTGCAGCAAATAAGGCAGCATTTTTTCCAGCAACACGCCCTCTCGGCGCGGCGTTTGGGCCTCATAGGTCTTTTTCACAGCCAATTCTACAAACTGAATGGCCTGATCCATAGCCTCAGACAACGATTTTTGCGCTAAAAGCTGGCCTAACAGCAGGCTAGCAAAAAGATCGCCTGTACCAGGATAGGAGACAGGAATCCGTTCGCTAACCTTCTGCCAAAATTCCCCTGACACGCTATCATAGCCAGCATTCAGAAGTTTTCCACCAGCTAAAGGAATTCCCGTAATAACAACCTTATGCGGTCCAAATTGGCTGAGAGCAATAAGCCACTGATGAATTTTCTCGGGTGTACTCATGGGTGTTTCATAAGCTTCTTTAAGTAAAAAACAAGCTTCCGTATAATTTGGCGTAATAACATCCGCTTGCTGCACTAAGCGACGCATATGTTCCTGCATGGATTTCGTATAAGGAGAATAGAGTTTCCCATCATCGCCCATTACTGGGTCAACTAGAATCAACGGGTTTGTGGCAGCAAAGCGATCAATCGCTGCTAAAACGCCATCAATCTGCGCTTCTGACGCCAAAAACCCACTATAAATCGCTTCGAAAGAAACTTTTTCTTGCTGCCAGCTTGCAGCAAACGGGGAAATATATTCCGTAAAATCGCAGGAGGCAATATGAGAAAACCCGCCGAAATGGCT
This sequence comes from uncultured Pelosinus sp., assembly GCA_900550105.1. Classification (GTDB taxonomy): domain Bacteria; phylum Bacillota; class Negativicutes; order UMGS1260; family UMGS1260; genus UMGS1260. Next base: position 28,007 of record URQW01000008.1, on the reverse strand, counting down.
GCTAAGAATTGCTGTAGGTAAGGGACAAACTTGAATCCCCATTGCTGACAATACTGGTATAATTACGGTCAGAGAGCAACGTCCAATGCAAGATAAATCATGAATTGCCGCCACTTTTTTAATATTACTGTTCTGAGTCATAGTATGCGTCAGTCTCCTTTGGGCAAGAAATAAAAAGACACAAAGCTTCTTGCTCTGCGTCTCTATGTTAAAAAATAAAATCGACAATATTAAGATCTTTTTGCCGTTCTAGTTCGATGCAGCGACCATCAATTGTCTGTACGATTGGTTGAACTAACGGATCATTTAAATATATCACTTTGGCAATCGCACCATCACTTAATTCAACGAGAGATCCAACGAGAGCCTTCTCGGTACTGGCAATCAACGCCAGACAAGCTTCACTGTCAAGGCGTCCGTACATTTCTTTAAGCAATTCTCGCCTTACGACAAGCGGCGATAAAGCCCGTTGATAGACACGATGGGATGTCATAGCATCATAAACATCAGCAACAGCAATAATCTTGGCCATAGGCGATATCTGAGTATCTTTAAACTTACAAGGATAACCGCTGCCATCACTGCGCTCATGATGTTGTAAAATGGCTGTTTTAATCGAACCCGGCATATCATCTGTACCCACTAAGAGCTCATAGCCAAACATTGAATGTTTTTGCATGATAGCCATCTCCGCCTCAGTTAAACGGTCCGGCTTATTCAATATTTCAAGCGGAATGCGCGCCTTGCCAATATCATGAAGCAAGCCAGCAATGACAAGTCCTTTAATAGTTTCTTTACTTTTGCCAAGACATCGCCCAATCACGCCAGCAGTCACAGCTACGTTAACACTATGACGAAAAGTATAATCATCATGAGAGTTAATAATATGAAGATAGCTGAAAACGCCGGGAACACTGAGTAGCGAAGCAATAATTTGATCAGCCAGACAAGATATTTGACACATTGGCACACATTGAAACTGGCGAGCTTTATAAAAAGCCTCTGCCATGGAAGTGGTAATTTTCCGGTGCTCTTCTACAAATAAATTCTGCTCATTCTGTAGAATTACAGGAGGGAAAAACAACCTTTCTTCAAACACGAACAACTCTTGGATACCTAGCAAACTCAATCTACGAATCAAAGAGTCGGTCAAAATAGTTTCTTCTTCCAGTAATACCATTCCAGTTTCCATATAAAGAGCTCGCGCAAGACGCATGCCAGGCTGAACTTGCGAAATGAAACATCGCTTGATTCCGGACAAAAGAAAATGCCTCCTCTTCCAATAAATCGCTAACGAAAGATATCTTATCATACTTCGACAAAGCATACAAAAACGCTAAAAAAAGCATCAAAAAAATCACTTTATGTACATTAAATATTATAAATTTTAAAAGATTGACCGTCAACGCTTATTCCATGTTTTTCCTGTCTCCATCGGCTTATTTATGTTTTTTTCCACGATGCGGCAAAAAATAGCGACTAAAGCTGGATCAAACTGTGTTCCCGCATTTTTTTCGAGTTCCTGAAGCGCCGCTTCCAAACTTTTCGCCTTACGATAAGGCCGATCATGGGTCATTGCATCAAAAGCATCAACAATCATAAGCATTCGACAAGGTAAAGGAATCGCTTCTTCCTTCAACCCCAGCGGATAGCCCTGTCCGTTCCACCACTCTTGGTGCTTTAAAATCAAGTCAGCAACTCCCGTTAACTGCGGCGCCGCTAAGGCAATCCGATAGCCAATTTCGCAATGTTGACGCATAATCATCCATTCCTCGTCGACCAGTTTATCCGTTTTAAATAAAATACTGTCAGGAATACCTACTTTACCAATGTCATGAAAATAAGCGAGTAAGCGCAATGTTTCGATCTCTTGCTCAGGCAGCCCCAGCTGAATTGCAAAATCCATAATGAGTTTCTGCATTCTGTCACCATGACCATCCGCAATAAAATCACGTTTCTCCAACGCTTTAATCAAGAAGTTAATAATCATTAGCCGAACTTCTTTTTGCCGATTCATTTTTTCCCGATACATATTATTGTCGGCTTCTTTAAATAGAGCAACCATATCTAAATTTTGTTCCTGGCTTACAGCAAATCCCATGGACAGGCTTAGCGGAACAACCGGCTCCGCTTCATTATAAGCAGCAATTTGCCGCCGAATTTTTTGGCAATGTCCTTCATATACCCCAACAGATAAGTCGGGCAAAACGACAGCAAACTCGTCTCCGCCAATCCTTGCCACCACATCATGACAACGAAAAGCATTCTTTAAGATCGCTGCTACATCTTTTAAAATCAAATCACCTACGGCATGGCCTAACGTATCATTAATCAATTTAAGACCGTCAACATCAAATACAAGAATCCCCGCTCCACCCTTACGATCCCGTTGAAAACGCTTCATTTCTTCTTCAAAAAAAGCCCGATTGTAAAGATCCGTTAGCGCATCATGAAGGCTCAAATACTCCAGTTCTGATTGCATGCGTTTACGATCAGTAATATTACGGACAATCACCAGAACCTCCGCCTCACCGCTCGCGGCAATGCGAAACTCATACTCCTCCATTTTACCGCCAACATAAAAAGCCTTTTCGAAGGTTTGCGCTTTTTTCAAATCAAGGGCCTGTCCAATTTGCGTCAATAAAGCTACCGCTACATCAGCTGGAAAAATTTCAAAAATGGTTTTCCCGATCAAAGTTTGCGGCAATAAATAAGCGTCAGATTTTGGGGCAATAAACCGCACCAAGGTACCGTCCCGCCCTAGCACGAACAACGGGTCTGGAATTGCCTCAAGCAAGGCCTGCATACTTTCCTGAGATTTTTTCAAAATAAGCTCTTGTTCTTTTCGCTCTGTGATATCGCGAATAAAGCTCATAACCCTAAATTTATCTTCTATTAAAATTTGTTTTAAATTTACTTCTAGCCAAATCATTGATCCATCGTGGCGTCGTTTTTGCCATTCAAACAACTGCGGCCCATACTGCGCGGCTTTTTGCAACCATCTTCTGAGATCCGCACGACTATAAGGCGGGGTACCTGTACCAATTTCGCCACTTTGACCTGCTATAAATTCAGCATAACTATAGCCATATAACTGGCAAGCACGTTCGTTTACATCAACAATCTCACTCGTCAAGGAATCATGAATAATAATTCCATCATTAGCAGCCTGAAAAATAGTACGGTAGTTCTGTTCGGATTGTTTTAGAGCCGCTTCCGTTTTTTTATGCTCTTCAATCTCTTGCTGAAAAGAATCTAACAACGCTACATTATCAATGGCAATCATCGCAAGATCAGCCATCTGTTGCAAAAGCGACAGTTCAAGATTCGTCAAATAACCGCGTTGCTCGGAAAAAGCTAATCCTAAAATAGCGAAAACTTTTTTCTCCCTGATAAGGGGAACCTGCACAAAGCCGTAGCAATGGTCATAAACTTTCTGCGGTAACCGCTCTAACCAACTGCGATAATTGTATACAAGCGCTAATTTTCTCGTTCGATAAGCCTGACCAACCAAACCGTGAGTCAGCGAAATCTGGTCAGGAAATTGAACAGCTACCTCGCCTAAAACTATCTTTTTGCGAAATATCTGCTGCTGCTCATCTACTAAATAAATCCAGCTATCAAAAGTATGAAGCAACTGATTCGTTTTGGCCGCCATCATTTGCAACAATTCATCCATAGTCCGGCGCTGCATTAGGCTCACTGCCACATCATGAAGCGCTGACAGAACCATATTCTGATGATAAATTGCCTCATCACGTAACATGAGCTCCTCAAATTGCTGACGGAGTTCTTCTTCTGATGCAACAAGTTCCTCATGAGTAGCCGAAAGCTCTTGATTCGTTTTGCTTAGAGCTTCGCTGCGCTGAGCCAATCTTTCTTCCAAAAGAATCGTTTCTGTAATATCGCGCACGACGCTGACAAGAGCTACCTTGCCGTCAAAGAAAATAGAACGGGAATTCACCTCGACGGGAAAAATTTCGCCATTAGCACGGCGATGTTGCGCACGAAACAAAATCCCCTGTTGCGCCGCCTGTCCCATCTGCTGCCAAATAAGATTTCTGGAATCAGCCGCACGCAACTCTTCGATTGACAATCGATAAAACTCGCTTAAGGAATATCCATAAGCCTTTAAAGCAGCTTGATTGCCATAAAGAAGACTCCCATTTTCCGCCACAACTAAGATGATATCCCTAGCTTCTTCCATAACGGTTCGGTAAAAGGCAGTCTCTTCTTCTGTAGTGACATCAGGAAAGCGCTTTTCTCTACCGACCATGTTCCAGCCTCCAAATCGAATCTTCTATATTTAGACATATTCTTCACGTTTCAAGGTCTTAAGTCCTGCTTTTTTAAAAATTTAATCTTTCACCTAGCACTTCGCCTATTTCACACGAAATTTTTCAATCGCTTCTTGCAAAGAACCAGCTAGTTCGGCAAGCTGCCTGCTGGACGATGCAATGTCCTCCATGGAATCGGCCTGCCCCTGAGCCGCTGCCGAAACATTGTCCACTTCCTGCGCGGTTTGATTCCCCACTGTAGCAATCTGGCCAATCTCGCCCACTAATTGATGACTCGCCGCTACAATCGCGGCAATTTCTGCTGAAACAGCCTGTATCTCTGCTGATAATGCCATAATGGAGTCCATGATTTCTTTAAAGGCGCTGCCTGTTAAGGCAACAACGCGAATTCCCTCTGTTACAGCACCGGCACCTGTTTCCATGGCCGCAACGGCCTGATCCATATTATTCTGATTCTTTTGGATTAAAGCGGCAACCTGCTGTGCCGCTAAATCAGACTCTTCCGCTAAGTGGCGTACTTCCTCCGCTACGACAGCAAACCCTCGACCTTGCTCGCCAGCTCTGGCAGCTTCAATCGCGGCATTTAAAGCAAGCAAATTGGTCTGGCCGGCAATGGTAGAAATAACGCCAATAATTTTTGTGATTTCAGCAGATCCGGCAGCCAATTCGCCAATTGCTTTCTGAACTGTTTGCGTACCGGCGCCGATTTGCTCCATTTGCCTGGCTGTAGTTTCTACTGTTTTTCGTCCTTGCTCCGCTTGATTTGCCGTTTCTTGGGCTATGACAGCAGCCCCTTGCGTTTTACGAGAAATCTGTTCAGTGCTATCGGCAATTTTCTCCGCTACATTGGTAATATGATTGACTGAATCAGCCTGCCGCTTCGTTCCTGCGGCAATCTGATCGACCGCCTTTGCCGCTAAAGCGGCGCCCTGGGCGGATTGGTCGGCTGTAGCATTTAGTTCCTCGCTAGAAGCAGCCAGCGTACCCGTCATCGTATCAACCCGAAAAACCAAAGACCGCAAGGCTTCCACCATATGATTAAAGCTTTCGGTCAAAAGACCTATCTCATCGCGCGAAGTCACAGTTGCTTTTTGCGTCAAATCACCGCGAGCCACTTGTTCCGCCGTATTAACAAGCTGATGGATTGGTTTTGTTAAGTTTTTTGCAAACCAAATGGTTAAACCAAGACAAATTACCAAAACTACTAACGCTATAGCCACAATAGTATATATCATTTTCGCGCGGCTCGCCGCTAAATCGGCACTGTCTCGTCCAGCAAAAAGAACGCCAATCACTTTTTGGTCCTGCCCCACTAAGGGCATATAGGCAGTTATATAATCCTTACCCAAAATTTCCGCACGACCTTTATAAACCTTACCCTCTTTTAAGACAATAGAAGCTACTTTTTCACTTAGCTTTGTACCAATGACCCGTTTTCCTTCATTTATGATCGTTGTAGAGATTCGTTGGTCACCTAAAAAAATCGTATTATCTACATGAAACATCGTTTTGACACGATCTACAATCTCTTCCCGATTGGCATCGTAGCCTGGTGTAATCACGCCAACAATTTTACCTGCGCTGTTTTTCACAGGCACACCGGCTCGTACAGATAAGGGAACTACAGTGCCAGGTTCCACTAAGGCCGACACAGTTCCACTTAGCGCGAGCTTTACATTGTTTTGGTTAAAGACGCTGTCACCAGCCTTTGTATCATGCGTTCTGGCAATGACAATCCCCTGTTCATCAGAAATCGTAACAGAGTCAAATTTTGCACTTTTGGCGATGGGGGTGATCAGCTGACGTAAGGCCGCCGCATCTTTCTTCTCAACGGCCTCAATGATTTGCGGTTGCTGCGCTAAAATCACTCCATAATTTGTAACCTTTTCTTTATACTCATCAAGTACGCTATTTAATCCTTCCATTCCCAAAACGACTTGTTGTTCATAATCTTTTTCCATATCATTCGAGAAATACGTTACAGCCGGTATGGTTACTGATAAAACGGCTACTAAAATAAAAGCAGTAATATACACGATCATCTTCTTTTGAATTGTCAGCGCCATACTGTTCACTCCCTTTATTCAAAACCTTATTGAGTAAACAATTCGTCGATTTTTGCTGCATTACCTGCAAAGAGTAAAATTTTTCAAAGGCTCAAGTAAATGATTGTATACAAAGAAACAGAGCTGTAGATCCAGCTCTGTGTCTGCGTCGGCCAAGCGATTTAATTCTTTGTTTTTAAAGTCCCCTTTATTTTAAAACCATCATTTCTGTTGCTTTCACTAATGCGGTTACTTGATCACCTGGTTTTAAATCTAACTCTTCCACGGAATCTACGGTAATTGCAGCAACAAGTTCACTCCCTTTATAATCCATAACAACTTTTGCCATAACCGCGCCTTTAACAACTTCCTTCACTGTAGCTGCTAGTTTATTTCTACCACTAATTTTCATACAATCCCCGCCTTCTTTTATTCGTTTTAAGCAGAAAAAAACAGAGCTTAAGAAAGAAATCTAAGCTCCGTTGCTCACTAAATAGTGGATCTGCTTCTATAGTATTACAAGTAAACACATTTGTCCACATTAAAAAATCATGATAAATAAAAATTGAAGAAAAACTGTATCATGGTATTTTTTTTTACATTATCCTTGCTTGACGGCAGCACCCATAGCGGAAAACGCAACCTGGCGCCCTTGTTCCATAAATAAAATGCGGTCGCCAAGCGCTTCTGCCTCCGCAGCATCGTGAGTCACCAAAATAAAAGGAATGTTCCAAAGCTGTTGCATCCGTTTCAATTCTTCCTGTACTTCGGCGCGACTCTTCTGATCTAGGGCGGAAAGTGGTTCATCAAGCAGCAAAATTTCCGGTTGAGCCATGAGAGAACGCGCCAAGGCGACTCGCTGCTTCTCGCCTCCGGATAACTGATGAATCGCCCGTCTTTCTAGCGAATGAATCCGTAGTAAATCTAACAGGTTCTCATATAATTCTTGTGCCTTTATCCCTGACTCTTTCACACCATACCAAATATTCTGCTTTACGCTCATGTGGGGAAATAAGGCATAATCCTGAAACATATAACCGATATTGCGCTTACGGGGCTGCACAGAAACTCTGGCCGCACTATCAAAAAACACCTTTCTTGCAGAAATAATTTTCCCCTTATCAGGCTTAGTAAGACCCGCAATGCAGCGCAGTGTTGTCGTTTTACCACACCCCGAAGGACCAAACAGCACTAGCGTTTCCTGGTCTACCGAAAAATTCACCTGCAGCGTAAAATCGGCCAATTTCTTTTCAACTGAAACTTCCAGCATTAAAATCCCCCCTTAAAGGGCATCGCAATTTGTTTGGCATGAGACCACAAATTCAAAGCAAAAATCAATAAAAAAGTCATGCCGCTAATGAGCAGAACATACAAACCAGCTGTCGATAAATCATTACTTTCCGCCGCAAAATAAATCGCTAGCGGGATAGTTTGGGTCTTACCAGGAATATTACCTGCAACCATAATGGTTGCGCCAAATTCGCCCAATGCCCGCGAAAAAGAAAGTACCATGCCAGCTACGAGACCATGCCAAGCCAAAGGAAGCGTAATCGTGAAAAAAACCTTAAGTTCACCAGCGCCTAACGTGCGAGCTGCATCTTCCAGCCGCATATCAATATTTTGCAGCGCCGCTTTGGTACTTTGATACATCAAGGGAAAAGCAACAACCGTTCCTGCTAAAACAGCTGCGTAAGGCGTAAAGATAATCTGTCCCAGACCATATTCGGCCATGAGTCGCCCGATCGGCCCCTGACGCCCGACGAGGAGCAACAGCAAAAAACCCGTTACGACAGGCGGCAACACCAACGGCAAGGCAAAAACAGCCTCAACTGCAGCTTTGCCAGGAAAGCTCCAACGCCGCATTGCATAAGCGGCGGTAACGCCGAAAACTAGAACTAAGATCAGAGAGCACAATGCCACTTGAATCGAAAGAATAATTGGCTGCCAATTCACGATTTTCAAGCACCTTTCCGCTATTTACTCATCGTAAAGCCGTATTTTTCAAAAACAGCAGCGCTTTCTGGCGTAGATAAATAAGCAAGAAAATCAGCTGCAGCCTGACTTTGCTTCGTATTCGCCAAAATCGCTACAGGATACAAAATTGGTTTATGGCTTCCCTCGGGCGCTGTTGCTGCGATTTTCACTTTCTTACTGGAAGCGGCATCGGTCTTATAAACAATCCCGGCTTCGACATTCCCTGTTTCCACATAAGCCAGAACAGTCCGCACATCTTTTGCCAAAACAAGTTTGCTGCTTAATTGATCCCATAATCCCAGTTTTTTGAAGACTTGCTGCGCATAGTCGCCAGCAGGTACAACAGAGGGTTCGCCAATTCCAATTTTCTGTACCTTGTCATTCGTTAAATCTTCATATTTGGTAAGGGAAAGCGAAGAATTTTCCGGTACAATCAATACAAGTTTGTTTTCTACTAAGTTTTTACGTGTTCCCTGACTCAGTAAATTCTTTGCGGCCAAATCATCCATTTGTTTCGGCGCCGCTGAAATAAAGAGATCGGCTGGGGCTCCTTGCTCAATCTGTTTTTGCAGTGAACCTGACGCGCCCAAATTATAAAGTAATTTTACATTAGGATGCTTTGCCTGATAGTTGGTTTGAATCTCTAGTAGCGCATCTTTTAAGCTCACCGCTGCCGATATATTCAGCTCTACTGGCGCTGGCGCCTGCACTGCCGGCGCTTCTTTTTTTTCAGAACCGCAGCCAACTATAAAAGCCATAGTCGCCAGCATCATACCTACCATCAAAATCCACTTCTTCTTCATACTCATCGCCTCCGTAAATGTACTATAAAATAAAAAATCAAGTAACTGTCGCTTGCCAGCGTACAAGTTACTTGACACAACAGCGTATCATAACTTAACGAATATAAGTAAATTCAATGATGTGAATTTAAACAAAACCAAACATAACTAAACATAACCAAACTAAAGCTACTATGGCATAATTATAGTATTTGTTATAAGATATTTGCAAGAACTTTTTATAACAATTTGTTTTGCCGATCAAGAATGGAGTGACTTATATGGCAGAATCAATCTCTTATACGCCAGAAGAAGTGTCAAAAATATTAAAAATATCCCGATTTACTGTCTATGAAATGATTAAACGCGGTGACTTGCCCGCCTATCATATTGGTCGCAAAGTGCGAGTGGAAGCTCCTGACTTAGAACAATACATCCAAAAAGCAAAAACAGCACCGCCGCTTCTATCCACTGATTCGGCGACGCTGCCTGTTTCGACTGCCAAGAATGAAAATCAGTTCATTCTTTGCGGTCAAGATCTTTTGCTTGATATTTTGATAAGGCACTTAGAAAAACAGCTGCCAAGCTGTCGCTGCCTACGTAACTATGCTGGCAGCATGGAAGGTCTGCTTGCCCTCTATCGCGGCAAAGCCCATGCCGCGACCTGCCATCTATGGGACAGCGATACTGATACATATAACCTGCCTTACGTTCGCCGTCTCTTGCCAGGCCAAGCAACTCAAATTATTAACCTCGCCTGCCGTACTGAAGGATTTTACGTTGCCAAAAACAATCCCAAACAAATTGCCGACTGGGGCGATTTAGCCAGAGAAGATATCCGCTTTATCAATCGTGAACCAGGATCGGGCGCTCGCGTTCTACTTGATGAAAAGCTGCGTCTCTTAAAAATAGCTACGGAATCTGTTCACGGCTACGAACAAGAAGAAACAAGCCATCTTGCCATTGCCAGCGCGGTTGCCCGCGGCGAAGCCGATATCGGTCTTGGCATTGAAAAAACAGCGCTCCAGGTAGAGAAAATTTCTTTCATTCCCCTCCACCTAGAACGCTATGATCTCGTAATACGAAAACGTGATATTGCCAAAAGTGAATTTCAGATTCTTATCGCAATCTTGCGCTCTAAAGAATTCCAAAAAGAACTCACTGGTATGGGCGGCTATGATTTAACCTATACGGGACAAATCATGGCCGAAACCTAAGATGTTCTTTGTATTGTTTAGTTAGCGCCATAGAGTAGACAAATCATCCGTACCATATTTTGCTTTGGATTTTTTCATTAAATCCTGCGGCGCTACATCGGCAATTTTATCAATAGCCGAGCCTGATGCAGTTAATTTCCAGCCATCATTGCGCCGCGTCAATTCAAAAGCGCTTGCGGCGATTTCAGCGCCGTCAGACCAGCGAATTTCTTTGCCAAGGCCGCGTGTATAAACATAATATCCCGTAATCGACATCGAATCAGCCGAAAGAATTTCCACATAGCGCAAGGTAAAACCGCCATAGCCGCCGATCCAATCCATAAATTGCGCTGGAGCTAATGACCGCGATTCTACATCGACATTTTGAAGTTTCGCCAGATTCTTCTCATTAAAAGCATCCATACGCTGCTGAAGTAGATAGATAGCCGTTCGCTCGCCTTTTGGTAAATCCGGCGATAGCGAGTGAACATTTTTCAATTCCACAACCTTTCCCCACATAATGGAAGTAAAGGTGTCGTCTTTAGGCGTTGCCGTAAATGCAATGACAGCGCCTTCCTTACGAAACTGCCGTGGCAAATTAATCGGCTGATATTTGATTCCGTCATCGCCTAAAATACCAAACATTCCATCTTCCGTAGCTAAATAATGTACTTCGCCTGTACGAAAGATTGCCGCTGGCGTCGCTGCTGAAGTGACAGGAAACTGGCCACAAAAAAGAGCCATTGCTAATAAAACAAGAAACTTTGCACAAATGCGCTGAAACAAACTATCCATCTCCTATTAGAACACTATTAAAAATTCCACTACACATCGCTTGGGCGTTTTTCCTTTGCTGGCGCTAAAAACATCATCGCAAGCATAATCAGTATCGTCAGCAAAATAGCTGTTGATTGCGCATTTAAAATGCCCAGCCCTTTGCCGCCATTGCCAAACTGCAGAGCAATTGTCACGAGAATACCGACTCCGGCTGAAACAAAAGCAGCTGTCGTTGTTGGCCGTTTGGAAAACAACCCGAACAGAAGCGGCGCCGTAAGTGAGACTGACATGAGCGAGTAAAAAATCGACAGGGCTGTAATAATATTGGGCAGCATAATGGCCATGCCTACGCCAATGACACCCGCTGCCGCTGTTACAATTCGGCTGCTTTTAAGCAGTTTTTCATCGCTGATAGCTGGATTTATGAAAGATTTATATAAATCTTTCGTAAATGAAGAAGTGATCATATACAATACAGCATCAGCCGCACTAACTTCAGCGGAAAAAATGGCAGCAAGGGCTAACGCCGAAGCCCAGAAGGGCATACATTCCTTCATAATCGTCGGTAACGCCAAGTCGCGCTCTGTCAAGTTGGGCACAACTACCGAAGCAGCCATCCCCAACAGGACAGGAATCACCGCAAATAAGAACATGACAAGACCGCATAACGCCGTGCCGATCCGCACGGTTTTTTCGTCTTTTGCGCCATATATTTTACCAACAAGACCTGGTGAAATAAAGAAAGACGGTGTCAACATCATGAAAAATCCCATAATCGCCGACAGCCCCAAACCGTCTAGACTAAAAAAAGCTTCCGTTTTAACAGGGTCATTGATAAGGCTAGCGGCTTTCATCTCCAGACCGCTCCAGCCGCCGACAAAAGACAGTACAAAGGGAACGGCAATAACAAAGCCGATCAGTTTGACAGAAGCCTCAATAATATTGACATAAGCGGCAGAAAGCAGCCCGCCAGCGCCAAAATAAAGTACCACTACGACAGCGCCAATCAAAATTCCCACAGGCTTTGATACATCAGCCACCGCCGATAAAATCCAGCCAATTCCCATAAGCTGCCCAGCAAAAATGGCAATTGTACCAATCGCCATTAACAGCGAAATCATGCCGCGAAAATTACGGTTATAACGATAATCAAGATAATCGCCGAGTGTGTAAAAATTATGTTTCGTCGCCAATCGCCATAGAGCTGGTCCGACCCAGCCTGCCAAAATAAACGTACCTGCCGCCGAGGCAATAATCCACCAAACCGCCGACAAGCCAGACTTATAGCCAAGACCAGCCACGCCGACAGTTGATCCGGCACCAATATTCGGCGCTACGAGAGTAATAAACAGCAGCAAAGGCCCAAACTTTCGTCCGCCCACAAAGAAATCAGCTGATCCCTTTACTCGCTTTGTCACAACAAAGCCGATTCCAATTAGCAGCAGCGCATAAAGCGCAATGACCCAAATATAGCCGTTCATGGGCACGCCCCTCTCTCTTGGCCTTTATTCTATTAATAGAGTTTTTTAAGAACTTCTTCCTTCATGCCGAAGCAGTGATCTGGCCCAGGAAAGGTTCCTGCCGCGACTTCGCTCGCATACTGTTCCAAGGCCTCAACCATAATTTTATTCACATTGGCATACTGTTTGACAAACTTTGGAACAAAGCGATCAAACATGCCGAGTAAATCCTGCGCTACTAAAACCTGACCATCGCAATCTGGGCCAGCGCCAATGCCAATTGTCGGAATCGATAGCTTTTCAGTAATTACTTTCCCTAAAGGCGCGGGAACACACTCAATCACGAGCGCCGAAGCGCCTGCTGCTTCTAAGGCCATCGCATCGTCAACTAATTGCTGCGCTGCCTCAGCGTCTTTTCCTTGCACTTTAAATCCGCCAAGCTGTGATACAGTCTGAGGCGTAAGCCCAATATGGCCAATAACGGGAATCCCCGCCCGAACTAAAGCCTTAACGACCGGTGCAAAAGCTTCGCCGCCCTCTAGTTTGACACAGTCAGCGCCGCCTTCTTTCATCAACCGCGTACCATTCGCTACGGCCTCAGCCTCGGTACCATTATAAGACCCGAAAGGCATATCTCCGACGATCAGAGTATGAGGCGCACCTTTCACGACAGGCCTCAAATGATGAATCATATCTTCCATCGTAACCGGGACAGTGCTGTCATAGCCGAGAACCACCATGCCCAACGAATCGCCGACTAATATCGTTTCAATCGGTGTCTGATCAACGACTGATGCCATTAAGTAATCATAAGCTGTAACCATGCGAAATTTTTGACCTGCTTCTTTTTTAACCTTGAGCTGGGGAATTGTAATTTTCTGCTTATCCATTGCCTTCGCCTCCTAAAAAATTAAGTAGAAAGAAGAATTCTTGCACCCCAATTAGCTGCTCAGCCAATCGTGGGTTTCCCCTCAAAAAGCGGTACTGTATTGGCGCCCTGAGGCATTACAATATAGGTCGGCTCAGAAGTCAAAGAGCGCTGCTTTGCCAAAGCCAAAGCTTCGTCTAAGGACGCTGCTGCTGTCATATTTGCTTTCGTAACAAGTTCTACATTTTCTGGTCGTGTCACCATAATAAAAGACGCTAAATCGCTACATTCCATTTCCTTTAGAACGACCCACCCAGGAATTGCAAAATTGTCGCGCACAGCCGTTTCAATCTTATCTTTCGTCCCATGTTTAAACCAGTCAGAAAACTCTAGTGGCTCATAAATATCGGGACATTCACTTAATAAAATAACCACTCCGCCGCGTTTTACAGCATAGCAGGCATTATCCATGGTCTTACCGGTCTGATACAAGTTAATATCTTTAGGATACCCGCCAGCTGTTGTAATTACAATATCAGCCTTTGCCGGAATATCTACGCCGTAAATTTCATCAACAAGCTTTGTCCCCTGCTGCCAAGCTGAAATCCAATTGCCAGCAAAGATTCCACCGACCTTGCCATCTGGCGTCGGTACCATATTCACAATAAAATCAGGTTTTACAAATGCCGCAATTTCCATCATGTCTTCATGACATTCGTTGCCAGAAGTCTTACCTGAAATACTATTCGGATTCGAACCGCTGCCGTCTTGTTGGCCAAGCGCCCAAAGATGATTTTGCCGTATTGTTTGAATCGAGCTGCAGCCAGGAATAATACTCTTACGTCCGCCGCCATAACCAACCATGTAGTGATAAATAATCCCACCGGTTAAAATCACTTTATCCGCTTCAGCCATGATCCGATTCACCGAAACTTTAGTCCCTCGACTCGTTTTGCCGAGATAAACCATATTTGCTTCGTCCCAGGCATCATGATTGAGAACTCTTACCCGCTCAAAAACACCTTCACCACAGAGCAGCTTACATTCTTCTACGGTATTCTGGCGGTGTCCGCCTACAGCAATCAGAATCGTTATATTTGGGTCAGGTATGCCTGCTTCATTTAATTCTGCCAGCAGCACAGGTAAAATGAGATCCATCCTTTGCCAGGCCCGCGTAATATCACTGACGGTAAGAACTACTTTCTCGCCAGGTTTAACAATTTCCCGAAGAGGCGGCGCATCAATCGGCTGACGAATCGCCTGCCTGACCGCTGTCACTACATCGGTCAGGGGCGGATACTCCTTGCCTAGCACCTCACAGATAAGTTGTTTTTCTGGAATCGTTAGGGACATTTCTTCTTTACCATATTTCAAAAAAAATGTTTTGTCACTCAAACCTTCTCCCCCTCATCCTTGTTATCGTCATGATAAAACCGTATGTATTAGGTTCGGCTTTCCTTGGCAAATCCCTCTTCTGACAAAATAGAAAAGGAATCTTTACCAAGTAATGGGTAAAGATTCCTTTCGAATCATTCATTCAAGAGGTACGCGCCAGTAAATAATCCTGGAACAAAGCCTGATATCGTTTATAATCCGGCAAAATCGCCGCAAGTAACCGATAAAAATCGGGCTGAGCCTGTTCATAAATGGTACGACACAATTCATAAAAAATGATATATTCCACAACTGGGTCAGGCGGCATCGCACAAGGCCACCGTCTGCGCCTTGCCAAACTTAACGGTCGTCTGTTGTGTAATTCCTTTTGATTCAGACAGATTAAATATCGTTCTACTCGTTTTTGCATCCTACTAAGTGTTTTATTCTTGCTCCATGTGGCAAGAACAGTTTCTCCATCGGGCAGTTTAGCCACCTGATGAAGCAAGGTATGATGATGAAAAAATCGCAGTTTCATTTTATCGCCTTTCGCTACAATCTGCAGCGAGTAGTCCCAGCCTAACTGCAAAAATCGTTGCATAAGTACCTCCTTAGGAATCCCGCTTTACTTCCACGATCCCGTCAAGCTCAATCAAATCCTGCATAATGGTATTATCATTTTCTAAATTACAAATAACAATACCAATAATAAGCTGCTCCTGACGATGCTCAATCACACGGATATCCTTGATTCCCACACCATGTTCACCCAAATAGGAACCAATTCGCCCAACTTGGCCTGGACGATCTAAAGAAGTGATTGTCAAATAGACATCACAGTTATTAATAAATTTCTTTTCAAAACGCGAGAGCCACGTAAGCGTCGCATAAGACAAAGCTGTCGTAACCAAAGCGCAAACCATATACCCGCTGCCTACAGCCAAGCCGATCGCGGCTACAATCCAGAGGCTTGCTGCCGTAGTAAGTCCAACGACAGTCAGCCCTTCCTTCATAATCGTACCAGCGCCTAAAAAACCGATGCCGCTGACAACCTGAGCCGCTAATCGCGCCGGATCAGCATTCGTAAACCCTTGTACCTGACGATAGAGGTTGATTGATAAAATCATCACGAGGCAGGAACCCATAGAAACAAGTACATGAGTACGAAGTCCTGCTGATTTTCGCCGCCACTGCCTTTCTCCGCCTACAATTGCCCCAAGTATCAGGGCCAGCACCAGCCGAATCGCAGCATCGATATCTCCTACCATCATGACCGTCCTCCTTCACCATCTTGCAAAATCAAAATATCTGCTGTTAAAAGGACAGGCTATTGCGCTTGATAATGATCTTTCTCACCGCGATAAAGGAAAGGAAAGAGCAGTCCGCCAACAATTCCTACAAGACCTGCCGTAAGAACACCTGCCGTATAATGACCTGTAGCCTGCACGATATACCCCATAAAAATTGGAGCAATAATCCCAGGAATATGGCTGAGAATCTGTACGAGAGCACAGGCATAACCAGCCGCTTTTTTGCCGCCTACATCAGGCGGAATCGCCCATTGTGGTCCTAGAATAAACATAATCAGAGAATAGCCCAATGACAACAAAACGACGCCAGTCATCGGGTCCTGGGCTAGCGCCGCTGGAATCATCATGATACCGCCAGCTACCAGTCCGCTAACAATCGGAATATTTTTAGAAAGCTTTAAGTTGCCTGTTTTCTTATAAAGCCAGTCAGCAGCAATGCCGCCGCAAGGAATTGTTATCATAGAAAATAAGAAAGGAAGCATCGCAACAAAACCAGTTTTAGCAATCGTAAAACCTCGTTCATGTTGCAAATACATGGGCAGCCAGCTCGTATAAGTGTAGAGAGTCCAAACTAGCGCCCCATTGGAGAGACAGGCCGCATAGAGCGATGGTTTTTTCATTACAATTTTCAAAGCAGCCATAAAGGAAAGCGGTTCTTCGGCCAAAGCCTCAGCCGCCCCATCATCTTCCGTAATATGGGCCAATTCTTCCGCATTGACTTTCGGATGTTTGTCAGGGCGGTCATTCATCGTAAACCACCAGAAAGCAAGCCAAATTAACGACAAGAGCGCGGAAATAAAAAAGGCGCCTCGCCAGCCATGCTGCATCATAAAATATGTTACAAAGGGCGGCGCTACGGCAAGACCGACAACCATGCCATTAGACTGCAAGGACATAGCCCGCGACCGCTCGGATTTAGGAAACCACGTAGCGCCTACCGTCGACGCTACAGGCCAACACATTCCTTCAAAGAAACCAAAAATTACGCGATAAATTACAAAAGCTGTTACCGTCGTAGCCAGCGTTGTCATCGCCAAAAAGGCCGACCAAAAAATAATCGCAATAATATACATGCGCTTTGCGCCAAACACCGAAGAAAGAGCCCCGCCAGGCAGCTGTCCTAGCACATTCCCCCAGGTAAAAGAACTGAAAATAATGCCTAATTCTACTGGTGAAAAATTAAATTCCTTTTGGATCAACGGCGCTGCAATTGAAATATTAACCCGATCCAAATAGTTGAGTGTAAGAATAATGAAGACAAGAAACATGATGCGCCAACGTATATTTGTCATTTTAATTGTTGACGCTGTTGGTGTGACTGGCATAGTAGCCATAAACACTTTCCCCCCACAAAGTAAATTAGCCTCTTAGAAGACGGCGGCAGCCAAGAGACTTAACTGAATTATCTTACTTTTAGCGGGAAATCTAAATCAGTAAACGGCTGATTTTTTTGTAGGATTTTTTCTTACATCTTCTTACCCACTGGTAACAAACCATAATGCAGGGCATATTCAACAAGTTGACTTTTTTCACTGCAATGCAGTTTTTCCATAAGCCGTGTTTTATAAGTGTCCACTGTTTTTACGCTCAAATAGAGCTGTTCCGCAATCTGGCTGAGGGAAAAACCGCGCACAAGTAATTTAAGCACTTCCCGTTCACGCACACTTAAGATTACATAGGGATCATTCTCTTCCTGCCGTGACCGATCTGTTAACAGACTCGTAAGCAAAAGCTCGGCATTTTCTTTACTTAAATAACGCTGTCCCTTAGCAACCGTTCGAAGCGCTACAAAAAGTTCCGTATCAACGGCATTCTTAGCCACATACCCAAGGGCGCCTGCTTTCATCGCTTCTTTAATATATTGCTCTTCATCATACATTGTTAACACAAGCAGCTTAATAGAAAATCCCCGACTGGCAATTTCTTTCATACATTCGAGCCCGCCCATGCCAGGCATGGATAAATCGAGCACAAGTACATCAGCCGTAATCGTTTCCAATAACGTTAAAACTTCTTCGCCGTCAGCAGCCTCACCAACCACCGTAAAGTCTGGTTCATTATTAAGTAATAGCCTCAGCCCCGCCCGCAAGACGGAATGATCATCGGCTATAATAATTTTTATTTTACCCATTCTTTTCACTTCCTGCACTTCCTATATGTAGCGGTACAATCACTCGAATCGTCGTGCCTTGTCCTGGTACCGATTCAAAAGTAAAAACACCGCCAACAAGCTCCGCTCTTTCCTTCATGCCATAAAGCCCCAATCGCTCATCGCGTTTCGCCGCCTGCAAAACTGCTGGGGCAATACCAATCCCATCATCCGTAATCGTAAGGACAATATCGCTTTGCTGCAACTGCAATACAACGGCTACTGTTTTTGCCTTCGCATGACGGGCCACATTGGTAAGACTTTCTTGCAAAATCCGGTAGAGAGCTAGCGATACATCATGAGAAAGGATGACTTTTTCATCAGGCGCTGTAAAGGAAACAGCCATTTTATAATGTCGGCGGAATGTTACAAGATATTTTTCCATAGCCGCAAACAGACCTAGATCATCTAAGATAGGCGGCCTGAGTTCAAGCGCTAGTTTGCGCAATCCTTCCAACACATGGAGCGCTACTTCTCTAGCGCCAAAAAGCAGTTCTTGCTGCTTTTCATCGGTCAATTTTGATGATAAAACCTTCATATAAGCTAACAGCGAGGTAAGAGACTGCCCTGTTTCATCGTGAATTTCACGGGATATTCGTTTTCTCTCTTCCTCTTGCACACAAATCAATTTATTCATTAATTCTGTGCGCATAGCATCTTTGTTTCGAAGCTCTGCGAGCAGGCGATTATTTTCTGCTTCCTGCGCCTTAAGACTCGCGGCCATTTCATTAAAAACACGGGCCAGCCGACCCACTTCATCGTTCTTTTGCCCCACAGCCTGCACCGAAAAATTTCCGTGGCCGATTTCGCGCGCCGCAGCGGCCAAACTCGTTACTGGCTGGATGATGATTCGAGCCAAATAGGTTGCCGCTACCGCTGCTAGCAGACAAACAATCAAGGTAATTCCCACAAGCTCGAACATCCTTTTTTGCAACAACTGGGCCATACGCTTTTCCGACATTCCCACATGGACGTAGCCTGTTGTTCCTTTTTCGATCGGCAAAATAATTTCGCGCAGCGGCCCTTCATCGCTATCGAGGCTAACTGTCACATTATTTTTATCGGGATTTAAAGTTTCTTGCGGCATTTTCAGGGTAGAATCAATCAAGCCTTGCGGAAAAACTGGACCAAAGGTATGGGCCAAAAGCCGGCCCGCTGCATCGGTAATAAAAATATACCGCACATCGGCACTATTTCTTTTGGTCTTGTTTAAAAGATCTAGCAAAGCATAACGATCATCGAGCAAAATATCATTATTACCTAAAACGGCAACAGATTCAGCGAGTTGCAACCCCTGCTGCTCAATTTCCTGATCCAAAAGACGACTGGTAGACTGAAATAAAATGATGCCCATAACGAGTCCTAAAAGGAGCACCATTGCAATCATAATGCCATTAATCTTATAGTAAAGACTTAAAGAAAAAACGGTCTTCATAAGCTGACACTCGTCCGATCATAAATTTTTCGCAGCGGCTGATACAGTTCCGGCTGCGGCATTACAAAGCGGTCTGTAACGAGCCCCTGTAACGCTTTTCTTGCTTCTGGCTCTGTTTCAAGTTCTAAAAACACTTGTCGCAATGTTTCCTTTTGACTCTGCTCTAGCTTCTTCTGCACGACAATCGGCCCCGTAGGCGCTGAGCCAATCGTGGCAATCAGTCTCACCTGATTGGTTAATTCCGGTCTTCTTTGCTGCATATATTCATAAATCTGACTGTCAAAGCTGGCTCCGTCAGCCAATTTATTGGCTACCGCCCAGAGCGATTTATCATGGTTGTACGTATAAAAATAGCGGGAAAAATAAGTCTCTGGCGTTGTGTGATAAGGACGCAGCACTTCTTCGATAACCATGTGTCCTGAATAGCTTAACGGATCAGTAAACGCAAAAACCTTGCCTTGCAAATCTGCGAGTGAACGAGCCGGACTATCTTTAGGCACAATAATATCAGCATGATAAAGGGAAGTGCCGCCATACTGAGCCATGACTAATACTTCAATTTCATTCATGCCACGATAGGCGCTATAAGCTCCTGTCGATAAAAAAGCAACATCGGCTTCCCCATTGGCTAACAATTGATTGACTTCCGCATAGGTTTTACGTTGAATCAGCACAGCCTGCCGCCCCATTTTACGAGAAATAACAGCCGCAATCACCCGATAATGCTGGATGGTTTCCTGTGGTGACACTACCGAGGCCAAGGCAATGACCAACGGTTTCTCTATATGATCTTCCTGGCGCTGCAAATCCTGCGGTGCTACCCCCTGCGAAAAATCAACATAGGCTCTGGGGCTTTCGCCGCAACCGGCCAAAGAAAGACTCAAAAAACCTAAGAGAACATAAAGAGCAGTTCTTAAAATCATGCTCCACCCCCTTAGTAAGCTTTGAAGAAAATTCGCTTTAACGTCAAAAAAAACCTGCTTTTTGCCGGAAAAGCCTAAGCTTTCCTGACAAAAGGCAGGTTGCGTGTAACGAATCTTCGAAATGGAGCTTCCTTATTTTGCAAAAAAGATCATATTTAATGAGGTATCATACTTATAAGAAAAACCGAATAGACTATGCACATCGTCTGCCGCTAACAAAGAAACACCCTGCTGCTTCACCAGTGGATACTTTAAAGATTTGCTCTGTCCGTTTAAAGTAGCTGCCGTCGAGTTGGCCTCAAATTCCAAAGAGTTCTTTCCGTAAGAAGCTTGTACTTTCCCACCAGAAGCCTGGATTGCGCCGCCAATAAATTCTACAAAGGAACGAAGCGGAATATACCAATTTCCTGCGATTTGCTGTGGTTTTGCTGATAATAGCGGGGTTTGCACCAGGTTTCCCCAGATAACAAGCCGCGTATCGTTAGACCGTTGCGGCAAAACTGTAACAGGTAAATCCTTACCTGTTGCTTTATTAATGCTATAGCGATCAATTAAGGTTCCGCTCTGTTCATAGGCCTCGATGGTCAGCACGGCGCCATCAACTTTCACGACCAAGTAATTGGGCTCCGCCTGGGGATCGAAAAAGAAAGCATTCCACATTTTATTTGATAAATCGGTATAGTATTTATTACCACTGCGACCTGTCACCACATAGACAGTTCCCTTGGCCGGACTTGCTACAAAAGAATCTTGATAAATGGGGTAAGTGCGCGAATACGCATGATCATGACCATTAAATACAACATCAACATGATGCTTATCAAAGACCGGTAAAAATGCGGCCTTTACATTTTCATTAGCCCGCGTGGCTTTGTTATAGTAAGGCGTTTTATGGAATAAAACGATCTTCCATGGTTTATTACTTTTACTTAAATCTTCATCAAGCCAAAGGGCTTCCTTGGCTAGCATATCTGGTACATACTGGCCTTCTTCATTTTCCTGGCTGTTAATAACCGCAAAATGAACATTGCCATAGTCAAAAGAATAGACCTCACCGAGCAGTTCTTCGGGACCATTTCCGGGCAGTTTTTCCTGTTTCGTAAAATAAAGCGCTTTCGTCGAATGATTTTCCAGTACTGTATCATAGGTCTCATGATTGCCGGAAACAGCCATATGGGGTAATTTTTCGATTACGCCCTTCGCCGCTTCATACCAATGATTCCAATGGGCATACTGATTTTGGCCGACTTCAACCAAGTCGCCGACGACCATCATAAACGCAGCATCTTGATTCGCTTCATAGGCGTTATGCAGCGTCTTTTGCCAGGGACCGTATTCAGGCTCTTTAGGAAGACCGCTTTGCGAATCACCGAAGAGGAGAAATTTAAAAGCTTGTTCTTTTTCCGGCTCCGTTTGGAAGGTAAAAGCATCGCCCCAACTAGTACCATCGCCAACACGATACGTGTAAGACGTACCAGGAGCAAGCTTTTGCAGTGTGACAAATTGCAAATTCATATCACCTAAATTCGTACTAAGTCGATCAGAAATAGCCTGAATAGTAGCCGCGTCCTGCCAGCCTTGTTTTTTGTAACGGCTTGTCTTGAGATACTGAACCACACCCGTTACGGCTTCCTTGGAACGCCATAAAATAGTCTGTGTAGTCTTTGGATCTTCGGCCCAAGTCAAAGTAATATGATCAGCCAAACCTCGGTCTTCTAACTGGAGCGTTTCCTCAGCCGCAAAAACCTCCTTGGTAAAATGAAGCGGTAACCCCAACGCTAAGACAGACAAACCGCAGGATTTTAGAAAATTTCGCCGTGTTACCTGATCTTGCTTTCCTTTCAGAAACTGTAACAATGTCGTTTTATCCTCCAAATTTCTCCACTCCCTTTAGATATTTGGCAGCTTTTTCTTTTTTCATAACATGCTCGCTCATAAAAAAATCAGCCCGCACGTTCTTACACCTTTAGTGTAATCCTGTCAGACTGACTTTTTATTAAGGTTGTATTATATTTTTGTTAATTTAAAACAATATCTTCCAAGGACCGCTTCGGTACATGATGGCGCTGCGTTTCATCACGCCAATAGCGAATATCGCCGCCAGACGCAAGCTCTTCTACGATTACTTCTTCCTTGGGCTTTCCTAATGCGAGAACTAGCAAAATCTCCTGATTATCAGGTATCGACAATACTTGTTTTAACTCTTCGCGTTTCACATTGCCAAGCATACAACCGCCAAAACCCATTTCTACCGCTCCGAGCAAAATCGTCTGCGCGGCAATACCGCAGTCATAGACAGAACCCATTTTATAATCGGCTTCCTGCACGATCACGATATAGGCACTGGGGCGTTCGCCTGGCTCAGGTCCATTCCAATCTTTAAGATAGGCGGCCCAGGCCAAGGTATGAAAGACCTTTTCATTGAGTGTTTTCTCACTAGCAATATAATACTTTAAAGCTTGCTTATTCGCGCCAGAAGGAGTGAGGCGGGCATAGTCCACAAGGGTAAGCAGTTCTTCTCGGCCAATCGCTTCTGTTTCCTCAAAACGCCGGTAGCTACGATTTTTTCTTACGAGATCATGAAACACAAGACATCTCTCCTTTTCCATAGTTTCCAGGCATAATTTTATTTTACCTTATATCCACCTGATTGGCTGTTACTATTTTTCACTAAATCCCATACTTTTTCATTTTCCGATAAAGCGTGGCAATCCCCATCCCCAATTTTGCCGCAGCCTGCTGCTTGCCTGGAACCGTCGAACCAAATTCCTTTAGGGCGGCAATGATCGCTGTTTTTTCCTCATGAAATTTTTGCTCGCATTGACACTTTATCGCTTGCGAGGCTGCTAAAGCAACGATTTTTTGCGGCAAATCAGCAATCTGGATGGAATCATTGTTAGAACGGACTGTGGCGCATTCTATGGCATTTTCTAGTTCACGAATATTGCCAGGCCATTCATAGGCTTCTAACACCTGTTTCGCTTCTTCCGATAAAATCTTGTGCTGCTCTTCATGCTGCAAAATGTGCTTATGCAAAAAATAGTGAGCCAGTTCGCGAACATCACTAACCCGTTCACGCAGTG
The DNA here is from genome assembly GCA_900550105.1 of uncultured Pelosinus sp. Taxonomy (GTDB): domain Bacteria; phylum Bacillota; class Negativicutes; order UMGS1260; family UMGS1260; genus UMGS1260. The sequence continues at coordinate 4,333 of URQW01000008.1, read as the reverse complement.
GCGGCAAAGTCAATAAAAAGACATTCAGGCGATAATAGAGATCTTCGCGGAACTTTCCTGACTTCACGAGTTCTTCTAGGGGCTGATTCGTAGCGGCAATAATTCGTACATCAATCGGTACCGACTTAACGCCGCCTACCGGTTCAACCGACTTTTCCTGCAAAACTCGTAAAATCTTGGATTGCAGCAATAGCGGCATATCGCCTATCTCATCAAGAAACAAGGTGCCGCCTTGAGCCAATTGAAATTTTCCCGGCTTGCCACCCTTGCGCGCTCCGGTAAAAGACCCTTCGGCATAGCCAAAAAGCTCGCTTTCTAAAAGGTTTTCCGGAATAGCCGCACAATTAATCGCCACAAACGGTCCAAAAGCCCGGCTGCTTTCATTATGAATCGCCTGAGCAAATAGTTCCTTGCCTGTGCCGCTTTCGCCGATAATGAGTACAGTGGACGAAGTCGAAGCGGCTTTAGCTGCTTCTGTTTTTACCTCCGTTAAGGCTTTGCTGCTACCGACAATACTCGAAAACATGATCGGCGCCTGATGATGATCCCGCAGTGACGAACCTTTGATATCATTAGCGGCCCAAAAACTCGCTACAACTCCTTGCACCATACCGTCTACCACCATGGGCTTCGCATGAATCAGATAGTGATGATGTTTCCCTTTCTGCCAGATACTGACCTCCCGATTCGTAAAACCCACGCCATCACGCAGTACTTCCGGAATTGGGGTGCCTGGAAATACTTCATTAATATGAAAACCGACAAAATCGCGAGCTTTTGCTTCTAGCATTTGTTCCGCTGAGTAATTCATACTGATAATTTTTGCCGTATGATCAATGGCCAAAATACCCTCTGAAATAAAATTAATGACTGTCTCTAACTGATTTTTCAACAGAACAGCTCGTTTAAAGCTATCGACTTCCACCGCTTTTGCCGCTAAAAGCTCTGCCATATGTCTGATAAATGTCAGAAGGCGCTCGTTTTTATTGCGTAATTCCGCTTGTCGCTCCGGTGAAAAAGCAATAAGACCAATCACGCCAATCACACGCGATCCGACTAGAATGGGACAACACAGTTCAGCCAGTTCCTTACAAACGCCGCGCCGCTCACAATCGCCGCATTCGCTGTCAGTACTTACATCACTGATAACATACTCGCGCTTACTTGCCAATACTTTATGATACATGGACTTCCCATCAATTTGTTTACCAATCGTATCATAATGGTACCCCGTTCCGGCAATCCGAACGAGAGAATCATCAGCGATCGTTACTTCTATATCAAGAACACCGGCAATGGCTTCCGCAATTTGCTGGGCAGTTACCTGAATTTGCTGCAATAAAGACATGGTAATCCCCCTTTTGATAAATCACTTTTAATTTCGTGATAAATGGCAAAACCCCTTTTAATAAATGATAAAAAACATTGTCATAATAACTCTTCGCAAAAAAATAAGCCTGTGCCTTAATGGCCAGACTTATTTTTTTGCGAAAAGAATCTTTTGGATCGCTGCAAAAACGATTTCAGGCGTTAACTCCTTCATACAATTGCCATGTTTTTCGGGACAGCGTCGTTTATGGCAAAAAGAACAATCTTGCGGCTGAACAGCTACAAAAGATTTTTCGCCAAAAGAACCATAAATAAGCGGGTCTGTCGGGCCAAACAGAAATAAAGTGGGAACTTGTAAGGCTGCCGCCATATACATAGGCCCTGTATCGCCACCAATTACTAACCGCGCGCGTGCCAGAACTGCACCTAAAGTCAAGAGGGTCGTTTCATTCACTAAGGAAATCACTTGCTGTCCCAGCATTTGCTGTAAATAACGCGCCGTTTCCACCTCCAGTCTTCCCCCGCAAAGAACCACTTTTTCCCCGCTGCACTGCATTGCCTTGGCCAGTTCTACCCAATATGCCGCAGGCCAATTTTTACTTGGCCAAGTTGTGCCAAGCACGAACACAACAAAGGGCTCGCCAGAAGAAATCCCTTTGCTTACCAAGAGAAGCCTAGCTGCTTCATAATCTTCGGCTGCCAACAGCAGAACAGGTCTTCTATCGCGATCAGCAATCCCCAGCGGCTTCAGTACACTTAGATAGTGATCAACGATGGCAGGTCCCGCCGCCGCCGCAATCTCACCCATAAACCAGGAATTTCCTTCCTTCGTATGACTTAAGCCGATCTTGTGCTTGGCCCGAACTTGCGTCATAATCATTCCCGTTAAAAACAACCCCTGCAAGTCAATAGCGGCATAAAAAAAGCGCTCAAGAAATAGGTGTCGCAGTTGCTGCCATAAACTCCAGGCTTCCCGCCACTTTCGACATCGTAGCGCACTATCAAAATCCTCGCGCGGCCAAAGTATGATTTCATCGATATCGGGATTATAACGAAGCAAATCAAAACCGGCTCTGCCGACAAGCCAATGAATTGAGCAAGAGGGCCACGCCTGTTTGATCGATCTAGCTACAGGCGTACAGTGCATAATATCTCCCAGTGAGCTTAAGCGAATCAGCAGGATTTCCCGTCGCACAGCCGTCACTTCCTTACCGCTTCTTTTGTGGCAATTGGTAAATCGTCTGTTCAAAATAAAATCTAAAAGTAATCCCCTATACTCAGGCTAAGCTATTGAGTTACTCTTGATTTAATATGCAAAAATCATTTATAAAAGAGGTGGAAAGTCATGACGATGGGAACTTTTTTCCATAGCGACATTCATTCATTTTTCTACTTTGCCGTTCTAGTGTTCTATGGCTACTTCCTTTATACCATGAACCGCCTGTTAAAACTCCCTTAGGATTGAATCAATAAAGATTCTCTATCATAATCATAAGATAATAATATTTTCATTATAAATAGTAAAATGGTATAGTAACAGAGTATATAGGAATCGTCTGAAGGCGGTATGATAAAAGGGAGTGTCACCATGGCAGGAAAAACAGATTATAAGAAATTCGGATTTATTCCGCAAAGACAAAAGGGTCTATTATTAATGCGTGTCCGCAATGCAGCGGGCGATATGACAGCAACACAAATGCGCAAACTTGCCGATCTAGCCGAAAAATACGGCAACGGCGAATTTCACGTAACCGTTCGCCAGGGAATGGAAATTCCTGGCGTAAAAGAAGAATTATTTGAAGAAGCCTACAATGCTATTTTAGAAGCGGGACTACTGCCTGCAGTCTGCGGCCCGCGCGTTCGTCCCGTCGTCTCTTGCCCCGGAACGGCAACCTGCCCTTACGGTTTAGAAGATACAAAGGAATTAGCTAAATTCCTTGATCAACATTTTGTCGGCAGAGAACTTCCGGCAAAAACGAAATTTGCTATTAGCGGCTGTGCCAATGCCTGTACGAAACCAGAAGCCCATGACGTGGGCTGTAAGGGAGCCCATGAACCCATCGTGGATCCAAGTAACTGTATCCACTGCGGCGCTTGCGTACGGCGCTGCCCCGCAAAAGCTATGTCACTGGATACGGGCGAAGTCGTCATCGACACCGACAAGTGTTTGGCTTGCGGCGTTTGTATAAGTATTTGCCCTAAAAAGACAATTCATACAGGCAGAACCGGCTTCCATGTGTATATTGGCGGTAAAGGCGGTCGCTATAGTTATGACGGGAAATTACTTGAATCCTTTGTTCCCGCCGACAAAATTGCCCAGTATCTTGATGCACTCCTCGCCGTCTACAACGAAAAGGGAGAAAAAGGCCAACGGTTATGCGTTCTAGTCGCTAACGAAGGGATTGAAGCACTAACAGCTCAAGTCCAGGAAAAATTTAAACAGCAGCAGCAATAAACCGCGTTAGCAGCAGTAAACCACATCCTTCCAGTAGATTGCGTCCCTAGTGGCGCAATCATGAAAAGACCCTGAAAAAGTCCTAGGACTTCTTCAGGGTCTTTTGCTTTGCTTTGTTTTTTTATTTTACTTCGTTTCAGCCAAGCGTTTATAGCTAGCTAAGCGATCTTTGGCATCTTTTTCGGTCTTCTCAAATAAAGCTTCCGCCATTTCAGGGAACTGTTTTTTGAGCGCCGAGTACCGGACTTCACCCAGCAGGAATTCTCTAAAGTCGGCGGTCGGCTCTTTCGAATCAAGCACAAAAGGATTCGCGCCTGTTTCTTTTTTCTGCGGATCAAAACGATACAAGGACCAGTAACCGCTTGCCACAGCTTGTTTCGCTTCTTCCTGACTGCATCCCATGCCGGCTTTCAGCCCATGATTAATACATGGCGCATAGGCAATAATGAGTGACGGTCCCGGATAGGCTTCGGCTTCAGCAATGGCTTTTAACGTCTGATTCTTATCAGCGCCCATAGCAATCTGCGCTACATAAATATAGCCATAGCT
>URQW01000007.1 GCA_900550105.1 uncultured Pelosinus sp. | reverse complement strand
ACAAGAGCATCCTGACTGTTTTGCCCGTTGTCAATCTATGCTGGAACGGTTTCAAAACGAAGTGGCGGCTATACCAGATGAACTTAGGCTCGTAAGGAACGGGACTGAACTTAGGGAATGTCGGCAGGCCGGGAAGATCGGCGCTTTTTTGACGATTGAAGAAGGTGCGGCGTTAGCGGGATCTATGAAAAATCTTTATTATTTTTATTCGCAGGGAATTCGTCTTTTGACTTTGACTTGGAATTATCCCAACGAAATTGGCTGGCCCCATCTTTATCATGAGGGTCAGAGACTTGGTTTGACGGAATTTGGTCGTGATGTGGTCGGTGAGATGGGGCGACTTGGCATGCTTGTGGATGTGTCGCATTTGTCAGATCAGGGTTTTTATGATGTCGCTGAAACGCTAAACGGCCCTTTTGTCGCGTCTCATTCGAACTGCAGGGCCTTGACGAATCATAGCAGGAATCTTAGTGATCCGATGATTCGCCGTTTAGCGGAAAATGGCGGTGTCATGGGACTGAATTTTTCCAACCACTTTTTAGGGAATTCAGCGACAAGCCTTGTGACTGATATGGTGCATCATATCAAGCATATGAAACAAGTTGGCGGCATTGATGTGATTGCTTTAGGAACTGATTTTGATGGGATTGACTGTTCTGTGGAAATTGCTCACAGCGGCCAAATGGGGAAATTATGGCACGCCTTAGAACAAGCTGGGTTTAAGGAAAGGGAGATTGAAAAAATTGCTTGGAAAAATGCCTGGCGCGTTATTGACTCTGTCTTACAATAGTAAGCTGCTATCTGCCAGCATTTAACTTTCAGTTCTGCTTGCATTTCTTATGGTTTATCATTAGAATGATTCATGAGATTTGAATTTTTAGTTCATAGGTCTGTGTTTTGTCATTCGTAAACCATATAAGGAGAGTAAAAGCACAATGGAAATCAAGGGGATTAAGAAGTTAAAATTGTATGGGTTTAATAATTTGACAAAGACGCTTAGCTTCAACATGTATGATATTTGCTACGCTAAAACACCGGAGCATCAGCAGGCCTATATCGCCTATATTGATCAGGAGTATCGGGCGGAACGTTTAACGAGTATTCTTACCGAAGTAGCCAATATTATTGGTGCTACAATTCTCAATATTGCTAAGCAAGATTATGATCCTCAGGGAGCCAGCGTAACGATGCTGATTGCCGAAGATAAGACGGAAGAAAAAGGGCCCGATGGGGAAGAATTTAGTGGTGATAGTGTCGTGGCGCACTTGGATAAGAGCCATATTACGGTCCATACCTACCCTGAAAGTCATCCCGACCAAGGGATCAGTACATTTCGCGCGGATATTGATGTATCGACTTGCGGTCAGATTTCGCCGCTGAAGGCACTTAACTATTTGATTAACAGCTTTTGTTCTGATATTTGTATTGTCGATTATCGCGTCAGAGGCTTTACCCGTGATGTGAATGGCAAGAAGTTTTATATTGATCATAAGATCAATTCGATTCAAAACTATATTGCCCGCGATTTAAAATCTCAGTATCAAATGATTGATACAAATGTATATCAAGATAACATTTTTCATACTAAGATGATTTTAAAAGAATTCGATATGGATAACTATCTCTTTGGCACCGGGAAAAAAGATTTGTTGCCAGGAGAAAAGAAAAAAATTAAGCAGCGTATTAAAAAGGAAATGCTTGAAATTTTTTCAGGACGCAATATTCCTAAAGTCTAAAAATTTGTAAATAGGTAAAACAGCCTTTCTGAATTTCTTAAGGGGGGGCTGTTTTTATTATGGGCAAAGGTTGAGACCTATAGCCTAGATTCTTATGGCCTTTAATGCTTGACTTTTTTTGTCATAAAACCTTACAATCAAACTGGAATCTTTTTATTGTTAATTTTATTAAAAGATTTTTGTCGAATAACAGGATTATGGCTCTTTACAGGGAATAGTTTATGTACTTGGAAAAACGCGAGTCAGCGCGGCTGATAGTGGGGACTGGAGGAAGAAACTTTGGAATTATCGACAGTAATAGGTATGGTTGGCGGAATTCTAGCCGTAGGCGTCGGCATGGTTTTAAAAGGCGCCAGCGCCAGCGCGCTGATTAATCCAGCCGCTTTTTTGATTATTTTTGCTGGAACGGCCGCAGCTCTTTGTAATGCATTTACGATGGACAAACTAAAGGATTTTCCGAAACTCATGAAACTGCTGTTTCAAAAGCAGGAACTTATGGAAAAATCGCAGCTTTTGCCCATGTTTGTAGAATTGTCGCAGATTGCTCGCCGCGAAGGTATTCTAGCTCTGGAAAGCCGGATTGACGAAATTAAGGATCCTTTTATGAGCAATGCGATCCGCATGGTTGTTGATGGCATGGATTCAGAGCTGATTCAGGATGTTTTAGAGGCTGAAATTCATACGATGCAGGAACGTCATCGGTCAGGCGCTTTGATTTTTTCACAGGCTGGTATGTATGCGCCGACACTAGGCGTACTTGGCGCCGTTATTGGTCTGATTGCCGCTTTAGGTAACTTAAGCGATATTGAAAAACTCGGTCACTCTATTGCCGCTGCTTTCGTAGCAACTTTGCTTGGTATTTTTACCGGTTATGTTATGTGGCATCCCTTTGCGAATAAGCTGAAAATGATCTCCGGTGAAGAAGCGGAGATGCGCCGCATGGTTATGGAGGGTGTACTGTCCTTGCAGGCTGGCGATTCACCGATTGCCCTGCAGGCAAAACTTATGGTCTTTATTCCCCAGGCGGAGCGGGCCGCTTTGCTTGAGAAAAAATCGGAAGGGTAATTCATTATGGCAAAGAAAAAGCCGGCCGAGCATCATGAAGAACATGCTGATGAAACATGGCTGATTCCTTATTCTGATTTGCTCACGTTGCTCTTGGCCTTGTTTATTGTACTATTTGCAACAGCACAAGTAGATTCTAAAAAGTTTGAAGTTTTGGCGCAGTCTTTTAATGCTGCTTTCAATGGCGGACCTTCGGTGATGAATCAGATGTCTATTGCAGGTGATGTCAATCCCAATACGCCGACCCAGGATCCTGGGCAGGAAAAGCTGAAAGAACAAGTGAAAGAAGCTGTACAGCTTAATGATGTTAAGAAAAAAGTGGACGCTTATATTGCACAGAACAATTTAGGCGGACAGCTCCAGACGGTATTGACGGAAGAGGGGCTTATGATTCGCATTCAGGATACGGCTCTATTTGCTTCCGGACGGGCTGAGCTTCGGCCGGATTCGCAGCGCTGGGGCGGGGAAATTGCGAAGCTCTTGGCGACATTGCCGCAGCATGTTATAATTTCTGGTCATACTGATAATTTGCCGATTAACACGGCTGAATTTCCTTCGAACTGGGATCTCAGTTCGAAGCGGGCGCTTAATTTTATGAAATTTCTTCTTGCTCAGGATGTAAAACTTGATCCGGCGCGCTTTAGTGCCATTGGTTATGGTGAATATCGTCCCATATTGGGCAATGATACAGAAGATGGACGGGCGAAAAACCGTCGAGTAGAAGTTCTGATTATGAAACGGTATCGTTAATAAACAAGCCGCACCTTGCATTTTGCTGGGCGGCTTTTTTGTTATTCTTGTCAAAAGTTCCTGTGGTAATTTTTTTAGTTCGTAATGGCAGTAGCCATGCTGGAAGGTTGCAAGAGCAGTTCGCAAAAGGTTTGAGCTGCGGCGGACAGCGGAATTCGGCTGTGCGTAAGCAGGCCAATCTGTCGCGGGGGCAATGTTTGGGTGAGGGCAATTTCCCTCAGCTTGTTTTCGGTTAGATCTTTTGTAATAAACTCTCGTACTGCAAAGGTAAGCCCTAAGCCAGCTCGGGCAAAATCGAGGCAGAGGTCAAGACTGCCTAATTCAATTTCGGGTGCAAGGTTGATGTTTTGTGCTGCTAAAAAGTCGGATACATAACGTCTTGTAGTAGAATTTTTTTCTAGCAAAATAAAGGGGAATTCTACTAAATCCTTTAGTAGTACAGCTGTTGAGGGCAGCGCTGGGTACTGCGGCGAGGCTACAATAACATCGTGGATTGTTACAAGCGGGGAAATTTGCAGGAAGGGGTCAGACGGTTGGCTGGCCATATTTACAATACTAAGATCGACATCGCCAGCTTTAAGCAGGTCCAGGCAAATCGGGGAGGGACGATTAATCAAAGTTATTTTTATTGGGGGATATTTTTTTTTGAAATGAGCTAAAAAAGGTAATAGATAGTAACGACAGATCGTATCGCTGGCGCCAAGCCGGATTTCGCCCAACGATAAATCTTGCAGATTGTCCAAGGCCCGTTCGCCTAGTTCGAGAAGTTGGCAAGCTTCTTTGACGTGGTGAAATAGAACCCCGCCAGCCTGAGTGAGGCGCACTTGTTTTGTTGTACGAGAAAATAATGGTGTTCGTAATTCTTTTTCCAACTGGCGAATTGATTGACTTACAGCGGATTGGGAAATGAATAAAGCTTCAGCTGCTTTCGAGAAGCTTAGTGTTTTTGCTACATGAAAAAAAACCTTGTATTGTTCAAAGTTAATCGATTTATTGTTCATAGGGCGCCTCCTCGTAGTTTATTGCAAAGTTACTCATTAGCAGAACTAATCAAATATATAAAAACGATTCATTTTATTTATTAATACTACTATGCTACAATAGCCTTGTAAAGGAAGAATAGAAGAAGATCTTTATTGGATTTTTACCGATAAAATATAAAAGGAATGATGAGAATGACAGGTATGGTTAGACGGTTATATGTAGAAAAGCGTCCTGAATTTGCTGTAGAAGCACAGGCTCTTAAGCAGGATCTCGTTGAAAATCTTGGTATCCGCTCTTTAGAAGATCTGCGGATTCTCCATCGTTATGATGTAGCTGGTTTAACAGGGGCGGAATTCTCTCAGGCGGCAGAGCTAGTCTTTTCGGAACCGCCAGTTGATGTAGTTTATGATGAAGCTTGGCTTTATCCTTCTGATGCCAAGGCCTTCGCAATGGAGTATCTGCCAGGACAGTATGATCAAAGGGCCGATTCCGCGGAGCAGTGCGTACAGCTTATTACGCAAAAAGATCGTCCTAAAGTGGTTACAGCCAAAGTGATTCTTTTATATGGTAAGCTATCGGCAGAAGAAGTAAGCCGCATACAAAGTTATTGTATTAATCCGGTGGAAAGCCGCTTGGCATCGCTGGAAAAACCAGAGTCCTTGGAACAAAGCAGCGAGGTTCCTGCCGATGTAGCCGTACTGACGGGATTTTGTAATTTTTCCTCGGAACAACTGCAGAACTGTCTCGTAAGCCTTGGTTTGGCTATGAGCGCTGCCGATCTCGCTTTCTGTCAGACTTATTTTAAAGAAGAAGAGCACCGTGATCCTACTTTGACCGAGATTAAGGTGCTTGATACCTATTGGTCTGATCATTGCCGTCATACGACCTTTCAGACGGAAATTGAAGCAGCTGAATTTGCGAATCATTCCCTTACTGCGCCGATTCAACAGGCTTATGAACGCTATCAAGCTGGTCGACGCCAAGTATACGGCGAGAAGCTGCGCCCTGTCTGCCTCATGGATATTGCCTTGATGGCCATGAAAGAATTAAAGCAAGCGGGAGATCTTAAGGGACTTGATGAGTCTGAGGAGATTAACGCTTGCAGTATTGTTGTGCCTGTCACGATTGATGGTAAAGATGAAGAATGGCTGGTTATGTTTAAAAATGAAACGCATAACCACCCGACCGAAATTGAACCTTTCGGCGGTGCGGCGACTTGTCTTGGCGGCGCCATTCGCGATCCACTGTCTGGTCGTTCCTATGTGTACCAGGCGATGCGAGTAACTGGCAGCGGTGATCCTCGTACGCCCGTAGAAAAAACGCTGAAAGGGAAACTGCCGCAACGCAAAATTACCCTAGGCGCTGCTTCTGGTTATAGCTCTTATGGCAATCAAATCGGTCTTGCTACCGGACAGGTTACGGAAGTGTATGATGCTGGCTATGTGGCGAAACGGATGGAAGTAGGGGCAGTTATTGCGGCGGCTCCGCGGGAGAATGTCGTAAGAGAGCGGCCTGCTACGGGCGATTGCGTTCTGTTAATTGGCGGCCGGACTGGTCGTGATGGCTGCGGCGGTGCGACTGGTTCCTCAAAAGCCCATACCGATGATTCCTTGGCAAATTGCGGTGCTGAGGTGCAAAAAGGAAATGCTCCGACCGAACGGGCCATTCAGCGGCTCTTCCGCCGCAGTGAAGTGAGTCGTCTTATTAAGCGTTGCAATGATTTTGGCGCTGGCGGCGTCTCTGTTGCCGTCGGTGAATTGACGGATAGTCTTGATATTGATCTTGATCGGGTTTTGAAAAAATATGATGGCCTTGATGGTACGGAGTTGGCTATTTCTGAATCGCAGGAGCGCATGGCTGTTGTGGTAGCGCCCGAAGCGGTGGAAGCTTTTATTGCCTATGGCAAAGAAGAGAATCTGGAAGTAACGCCTGTAGCCGTGGTTACGACGACAGGACGACTCGTGATGAAATGGCGCGGTCAAACTATCGTGAACTTGCAGCGGAGCTTTTTAGATACAAATGGCGTGAGACAAAAGACAACTGTAAAGGTGGCAGCGCCCTTAGAAAAAAATCCCTTTAGTGAAATAGCAGATCCTGTTTTGACGGCTCTGCCTGACCTGAAAGTTGCTTGGCTTACGGCACTTTCAGATCTGAATGTATGCAGCCAAAAGGGGCTTGCCGAACGGTTTGACTCGACCATTGGCCGCGGTACTGTGTTGATGCCTTTTGGCGGTAAGAATCAACTTACGCCCACGGAAGGGATGGTAGCAAAATTGCCGGTGCGTCATGGTGAAACCGATGATGCTACAGCGATGACTTTTGCGTATTATCCGAAGCTGGCTACTTGGAGCCCGTTCCATGGCGCTTTGTATGCTGTCGTTGCTTCTGTTGCTAAGATTGTCGCTTTGGGCGGTGATGCAAAAAAAGTCTATTTGACACTGCAGGAGTATTTTGAAAAACTGGGCGTTGATGCGGAAAAATGGGGCAAGCCCTTTAGTGCACTCCTTGGCGCGTATACGGCGCAACAGGAGCTAGGTGTTGCTGCCATTGGCGGGAAAGATAGTATGTCAGGAACTTTTGAGGACTTGACGGTACCGCCGACGCTTGTTTCTTTTGCCGTGGCTGCCGTGAAAGCCTCGCAGGCTGTATCGGCTGAACTCAAGGGTGCTGGACACCAGATCATCTATTTGCCTGTACCGAAGGATGCTGCGTTCATGCCAGATTTTACAGCGTTAAAAGAATTGTATGGTACGATTCATACGATGGCTAAACAAGGCCAAGTTCTAGCAGCTATGACTGTTCGTGAAGGCGGTCTGGCAGCGGCGCTTAGCAAAATGTCTTTTGGTAATCAGATCGGCTTAGCGCTTACTGCGGCGAAAGAACCGCAAGCGTGGTTTCAACCTGACTATGGCGCATTCGTATTAGAGGTTGCTGATACAGTCGATCCTGCTGTGATTTTTGCTGCTGGCTCTTATGAAGTTCTGGGACAGACAACAGACGATGCTACCATTTGTCTTGGCGAAACAAAAATTGCTTTGCATGAAGCATTAACAGCCTGGGAGCAGCCCTTAGCCAAAGTATTTCCTGCGGTAGTTCCTTCTGGTCTTTCCCCTGAAATTCCGGCGATTTCTTTTGCGGCACCCGAAGCAAAGGCTAGACATTCTAAGCTTAAACTGGCAAAACCGCAAGTTTTGATTCCTTTATTTCCAGGCACGAATTGCGAAGTCGATTCAGCGCAAGCCTTTGAGCGAGCTGGCGCCAATACAGAAATTGCTGTAATTCGCAATTTACAGCCCCAAGATTTACAGGAATCGCTTGACGAGCTGGTGAAAAAAATGGCGCAAAGTCAAATTATTATGTTCCCAGGCGGCTTTAGTGCTGGCGATGAGCCTGACGGATCAGGCAAATTCATTGCAACTCTGTTTAGAAGTCCGAAAGTTGCCGAAGCAGTTGACGCTTTTCTGGCAAAAGACGGATTGATTCTGGGAATTTGCAATGGTTTCCAGGCCTTGATTAAACTGGGACTTTTGCCTTATGGCAAGATTCAAGCTAGCACGGCGCAGGCGCCAACGCTTACGTATAATCGCATCGGACGTCATATGTCTTCTTATGTACAGACGAAAATTACGTCGAAATTGTCGCCTTGGTTCGCGCTCACTGAGCTGGGAGAAGAGCACACTATCGCCATTTCTCATGGCGAAGGCCGATTCATTGCTTCGCCGGAAGTTTTGCATACTTTAGCTAAGAATGGTCAGATTGCTACCCAGTATGTTGATGCTACTGGCCAGCCCGCGGTCGAGATGCCTTATAATCCCAATGGTTCGCTGTGGGCGATTGAAGGGATTACAAGTCCTGACGGACGCATTCTTGGTAAGATGGGACACTCGGAACGGCGAGGATCGCAAATTGGTAAAAATGTACCTGGCAGCAAAGATCAGAAGATTTTTGAGTCCGGTGTGGCTTATTTTTCGTAACAGGCATAGAAAAAATTGTTTTTGTACAGGCTAAGTGTAAACTGTCTTTAAAAAAAATTTGTTTTTCTCAATTTTTTATTGCACTTTTGGTCAGTTGTGTTAAAATCATATCGTGCTTTTTGGCGAGACCTCGGACCGGAAGCCAGAATTTAGAAAGACAGGAGAATGGCCATGCAAAAAGTTTTTTCATTACCCCAAGCAGCAGTGGAGGTACTTGCTGAAAAGTACGGAACACCGCTACTCGTTCTGTCTACGGAGCAAATTGCTTATAATTACCGGATGCTGCAGGCGCATCTGCCGCAGGTCAAGATTCACTATGCCGTGAAAGCCAATCCTGACGAACGGATTATTAGCACTTTAGCTGAGCTCGGATCTTATTTTGATGTTGCTTCCGATGGTGAAATGGCTGCATTAACCCAAATGGGAATTGCGGCGGAACGAATGATTTACGCCAATCCGGTAAAAACGAGCGGCGGCCTGGCTATGGCTGGCAAACAAGGCGTTCATAAGATGACCTTTGACAGCGAAAGCGAAATCTACAAAATGGCGAAAGCGATTCCTGGTGGGACTGTATTGCTTCGTGTACGGATCGATAATCCAGAGGCTTTAGTTGATTTGAATAAAAAGTTTGGCGCTGCCCCGGAAGATGCCCTTAAGCTCTTGTCCATTGCTAAAGCGCAGGGACTGAATGTGGCTGGTCTTTGCTTCCATGTGGGAAGTCAGTCGCCCAATGCTAAGGCTTACATTGCAGCGATGGAGATTTTCCATAACATTTATGCTGAAGCGCAGGCGCGCGGTTTTGATTTAACAATTCTTGATATTGGCGGCGGCTTTCCCATTCCGACCTCCAATGAAACAATAGATATTGAAACGATGTTAGACCAAATTCAAGAGGCTATTGACAAATATTTTCCCAATACAGAAATCTGGGCTGAACCAGGTCGCTTTATTTGCGGCACTGCTGTTAACTTGATTACCCGCGTGATCGGGACGCAGGAACGCAATGAGCAGCAGTGGTATTTCCTTGATGAAGGTCTTTACGGAACTTTTTCAGGAATCATTTTTGATCATTGGGATTATGAACTCAAAAGCTTCAATGAAGGAAAAAAGATTACGGCAACTTTTGCCGGGCCAAGCTGCGACTCTCTTGATGTTCTATTTAGAGACAAGCCAACTGTTGTATTGAATGTAGATGATTTGCTACTTGTGCCGAATTGCGGCGCCTATACTAGCGCATCGGCCACGATCTTCAATGGGTTTGCCAAAGCGAATCGCGTCGTTTGGGAAGACGTCAATCAGACTGTTGAGTGATTATAAAGTAAAAGATGGTACTTCTCTAGCCGAGAGTACCGTCTTTTTTTCTTGTTTCACCGTGTAAATAATGCTAAGATAAAAGTAAATAAATTTCTATATCGGATTCAATTTAAGAAAAATATTTTCTAAAAATAGGAAGGTGGTAACAAGTATGTATCAAATTGGCTTGATTGGCTTAGCTGTCATGGGAGAAAATCTTGTTCTGAATATGGCAGGAAAGGGGTTTTCTGTAGCCGTCTATAACCGGACAACAAAGAAGGTCACAGAATTTCTCGGCAAAAAACCAGCTGCACTGCCCATTGGCGGCGCCTACTCCATTACTGAACTTGTTAATATGCTGGAGCGGCCGCGGAAAATTATGCTTATGGTGAAAGCCGGAGCACCCGTTGATACCATGATTGAAGAACTTGTGCCGCACTTAGAAAAAGGCGATATCATCATTGATGGCGGTAATTCTTTCTTTCAAGATACGCAGCGCCGCTTTGCTGAGTTAGAGAAGCGTGGTATTGGTTATATCGGTATGGGCGTGTCAGGCGGCGAAGAAGGGGCGCTGAATGGCCCTAGCTTAATGCCAGGCGGTAAAGCGGCAGACTATGAACAGGTAGCGGCAATATTTACGAAAATCGCCGCTAAAGCCGGCGACAATCCCTGCTGTTCCTTTGTGGGACCTGACGGAGCCGGACATTATGTAAAAATGGTCCATAATGGCATCGAATATGGCGATATGCAGCTCATTAGTGAAGCATATTATATTTTAAAGCATGTTCTTGGCCTGACTGAAACAGAAATGCATGAGGTTTTTGCGACTTGGAATGAAGGCGTTCTTGATTCCTATTTGATTGAAATTACCCGTGATATTTTAAAACGCGTCGATGAAAAAACGAATCGTCCTTTAGTCGAGATGGTTCTTGACAAGGCTGGGCAAAAAGGAACAGGCAAATGGACGTCGCAAAGCGCCCTGGATCTTGGCGTGCCGACCCCGACGATTACCGAAGCTGTTTTTGCTCGTTGCATGTCGGCTTATAAGACAGAACGCGTGGCGGCGAGTCAGATTCTTACGGGTCCGAAAATTGCTTTTACTGGCAATAAAGAAGTCTTTATCAAAGCAGTTCATGATGCGCTCTATGCATCGAAGATTTGTTCTTACGCTCAAGGCTTTGCCCTGTTGAAAGCGGCTAGCGAGGAATATAACTGGAATCTGAATTTTGGCGATTTAGCGCTCTTATGGCGCGGCGGCTGCATTATCCGGGCGGTATTTTTGGAACGAATTAAAGAAGCCTTTGATCGTAATGGGGCCCTTCCTAATTTGTTACTTGATCCGTTTTTCCTTGACGCCATCGGCGGGATTTCGGACAATTGGCGTCTTGTTGTCAAAACTTGCAAGGAACTGGGAGTGCCGACGCCAGCCATCAGCGCCTCGCTTGACTATTTTGACAGCTACCGTCAGGCTGTGCTGCCTGCCAACATGATTCAGGCGCAGCGTGACTACTTTGGCGCTCATACGTATGAACGGACTGATGAAGCAGGAATTTTCCACAGCGATTGGACAAAATAAGTAAGCGATTCGGTGAAATAAATAAAAAGACTCTTGCCCATCAATCAGGCAAGAGTCTTTTTGCATTTTTTATTTGTAGTTGGCAGCGCTGTTAGCGCAAGCGGGAAGGGCTTTATCGGCAAGTCCTGATAAGAGATTTTCTGCTGCTAAGAGCGCCATGGCGTGGCGCGTTTCTTTAGTAGCGCTGCCGATATGCGGTGAAACAAGAATGTTATCAAGGCTTAACAGTTTGTGGTCGCCGGGCAGTGGCTCAGGGTCTGTTACATCAAGCGCCGCAAAAGCGATTTTTCCGGTTGTTAGCGCGTCATATAAAGCCTCTGAATCGACAATCTTACCTCTGGCGATATTGATTAAATAAGCGGAGGGTTTCATTTTAGCAAAGGTTTCTCGGTTAAAGAGACCTTCGCTTTCTTTGGTAAGCGGTAGAAGTAGCAGAACAAAGTCTGCTGATGCTAAGAGCTGATCAAAGGAAACATAATCAGCCTTGAGTGCCGCTTCGTCAGGATGACGATGGCGATTGTGATAAATCACTTTCATTCCTGAGGCTTGGGCGCGGCGGACAACGGCTGAGCCGATTCGTCCCATACCGACGATGCCTAGCGTTTTGCCATAGAGATCAACACCAAGAGCAAAGGATTGTTTTTCCCCCCACGCACCGGATTTGACAAAGTTCCAGCCAGCCGGAATACGGCGAGCGGCGCTGAGCAGGAGACCAAAGGCCAGATCGGCTGTTGCTTCGACTAAGACGCCAGGCGTATGACCGACAGGAATCTTATGGGCCGTGCAGGCATCTAAATCAATATTATCGACACCCACGCTGGGTTGGGATATTACTTTTAGATTTGGCGCTTTAGCTAACAACGCTTCATTAACTGTAATTGCTGATGTGGCAAGGAGCGCATCGGTTGTTGTCAGCGATGCTTCAAAAGCAACCCGGTCTTTTCCTGCCGGATCGAGAAACTGTTGAACCTGGCCGTTTTGGGCTAGGGTTTCCTGCAGAATTGGCAGTACGTTTCCCGCAATTACTATGTTTGCCGAGTTTGTCTGAGCCATAGGAAGACCTCCTAGAATAAATTTCCCGCTTCGTTAAATTCAAAGAATGCTGGTTCAGAGAGTATTTCCAGACCAGCAGCCTTCGCATCGGCGATAAGCGCTTCTGAAATATAAAATTCGCCTAGATGCAGTGTATCTTCAATTCTTACAAGGCGTACCTGCGTCAAGTCACGAGCATTGGAGGTTTTGACAGCGGCTTTTAAGACATCTAGATCATTGGCAAGAACCGTAGGCATATGAGTTGGACCGACGACAGTCGAGGTAAGGCCATTGGCATAGGTAGCAAAAAGATTTGTTTTATCAATGAGTCGTTTTGTCGTAAAATCAGCGGTGCCCATGCCGTTGGCATTGCCTTCCGAGCGGTTTGTTAGATCAAGGACCGCCATTTTGGCAATCTCTGGCCCGCCTGTGGCGTAAGGGCTGGGATAGCGGCCAGTAATATTGGGGTCCATGCCATCGCCGGAGATGTCCTTGCCGATACGGTCGATGATGAGGGCGTCAATTTGTTTGAACGGCAGGCTGGGCATGTTGGCTTTCGCTTCAATAAGCAGAGCCTTGTCTGTTTCGAGTAGCTTTTCTGGCGGAACAACAACGACTTTAGCCACCTCATCATAGGCGTTTTCCACGGTTCCAACAGCAAATAGAACATTTTTTTTCTCTAGAACAATTTTGGCCATGGCTACAATATGTTCAGCCATATATTTAAAACTATAAGCATGGCAGGATTCAGCCCCTTTTTGTTTGCCAAGACCAATGGTAATCATTTTAACCATGCCGCTTTCCGAATCGCCGCGGAAGGCCGTGTGCGGTTTCACCCGATTGATGACGACGAGGCCGTCCGCTTCGTTGGCATAACGATCAAGATACACAGGTAGGCCATTTTCCAGGCGACCGAGTTCAACAACTTCCATGGAAGAACGAATGGGGCAGCCAGCGCTTTCTTCGGTAACGCCGAGGTTATGCAGTACTTCTAGTTGCCCGGCGGCCGTAGCGCCACCGTGACTTCCCATAGAAGGGACAATAAAAGGAAGCGCTCCCTGCTCTTTTAGAAAGGCTACCGTTTCTTTGACTAGAAGCGGAATTTGAGCAACACCGCGACTGCCTACGGCTACGGCGATTTTCATGCCAGGCTGGATTTTAGCGGCAAAGTTTCCAGCGGTAAACTGATTCTTTAGACTTTGGGGAATCGCTGTTTCTTGCGGACGGTCAAAGGTTTGCCGTACTTTAACCATCTTCGGTAGTGGAATCGGCGCCAAAAGATCGGCTAACACTTGATAGCTTTTGTCATCAGTCAGTGCATTTACAAAATTCATGAGAAATCCTCCTTTAATTTGCAAGGAAATGAAGTGGGTATTGCGAAATAAAAATCATAATAGTGGGGCATTTGTGAAAATTATTTTCAAGTTTATTATATACCTGAGAAAGAGGCGAATACAAGGGGGTTGGGGCAGGGATTAAAGTAAGTCGCGGCGAATCACCGAAAGACTGCAGATTTTGAATTTGAGCACAGGGTGAACAGAGATGGCTGAACTTACTATTGCTGATTTGGATAAAATTGTAAAAGATACGGTAGATGCGGTAGAAAAAGGGAAAAAACAAATCTATGAGATTTATGAAGCTGCCCGGACCGAAATGGATCACGTTAGACGCGATGCTGAAATTGTCAAAGAAGAAATGATCCAAGTTATTTTTAAAGTTGATGAGCTGGAGCGCAAGGAGCGGCGGGGACGAATTCGTCTTATGGAAGTGAGTCGCAATTTTAGCGTATACAAAGAAGCCGATATAAAAAGTGCCTATGAAGAAGCGAATAGTCTTCAAATTGAACTAGCTGTAGCCAGAGCGCAGGAACAGAATCTGCGGCAAAAACGCGATGATTTAGATATTCGTTTAAAACGGTTGAAAGAAACTGTAGACAAGGCGGAAAGTCTATCGTCTCAGGTTGCTGCTGCACTGGGGTTTCTGGGCAACCAGATGGGCGCTGTGCTAGGCAGTTTGGAAACGATGCAACAGCGTCAGCAATTTGGTGCGAAGATTATTCAGGCTCAGGAAGAGGAACGGCGTCGTGTTGCTCGCGAAATTCATGACGGTCCAGCCCAGGCGATGGCCAATCTGGTATTTCGGGCCGAGGTATGTGAGCGGCTTGCTGATACAGATATCGGACGGTGTAAATATGAGCTAGGTTCGTTGCGGGAACAAGTTCGCTTGTGTTTAAAGGAGACGCGTAAAATTATCTTTGATCTCAGACCCATGACGCTCGATGATCTCGGTCTTGTGCCGACGATCCGTCGTGTTCTTGATGGGGTGAAGGAACGATGCCGTGTTTCCGCCGAGGTTCAGGTAATTGGGGAAGAAAAACGCGTAGACTCCTATGTCGAAGTTGGTCTGTTTCGAATTGTACAAGAAGCGTTGAATAATATTGAAAAGCATGCGGAAGCGACCCATGTAAGAGTTATTTTGGAATTTCGCCCCAGGGCAGTACAGGTCATTGTCGAAGATGACGGCAAGGGCTGCAATCTAGATCATGTGGGGAAAGAAAGCTTTGGGATTATGGGAATGAAAGAGCGGGTTCATTTGCTTAACGGGGATATCGAATTTCGTTCCAAGCCAGAACAAGGCTTAAAGATCATTGTGAAGTTGCCATTATTGTAAGTGGTCTGACAAGAGGTGTGGTTATGAAGAAGTTTGACCGACAGGGAGAAACGCCGCTCCTTTCCACGATGCGGCGCTATATAGAGGAAGATGTTATGCCCTTTCATACGCCAGGCCATAAGCAGGGGCGCGGCATGGACAAAGCCTTTACAAATTTGATGGGCAAAAAGTTGCTGCGTTATGACCTGTCGCTCATGAGTGAATGGGATGATCTGGCTGAACCGAAAAGTTGTTTATTGGCGGCTGAAATGTTAGCAGCGGAGCTTTACGGAGCGGATCAGAGCTTTTTTTTAGTAAATGGAACTACCGAAGCCATTCAAGCAATGATTCTGGCAACTGTTGGACCTGGTGATAAACTGATTTTGCAGCGGAACTCTCATCGGTCCTGCCTGAGTGGTCTTGCCTTAAGCGGTGCTAGGCCGGTCTATGTGCAACCTGAAGTTGACGTCGAGCTCGGCTTAGCCATGGCCGTGAGTCCTGAGGCTTTAGAAGCTGTTTTAATGGCCCATCCTGATGCAAAAGGCGTTTTACTAACAAGTCCTACCTATTATGGCGCTGCTGCTGATTTAGCAGCTATCGCCAATCTGGTTCATCGTTATAATATGGCGCTACTCATTGATGAAGCTCATGGTCCGCATTTACAGTTTCATCAGGACCTGCCTCTTGCTGCACTAGCGGCTGGCGCTGATCTTGTAGCGCAAAGCACTCATAAGATTTTAGGCGCTATGACGCAATGTTCCATGTTGCATCGACAGGGCGAGCGGATTGATTCATCCCGCTTGCATTCCATGCTTAAGGTTTTGCACTCTACTAGCCCTAACTATGTTTTACTGGCTTCCTTGGAGGCGGCGCGGTTGCAGATGGCTTGCTCAGGCAGAAAACTTATGACGAAAGCCTTGGCTTTAGCTGATTTTTTTCGTTCACAAGTGAATCAGATACCGGGGCTGTACTCCTTTGGCGCCGAAAAAATCGGTTTGCCGGGGATCTATGAACTGGATCGTACGAAAGTAACAGTGACGGTTTCGGGCCTAGGGATGACTGGCGCAGAAGCGGAAGCTTTTCTGCGGCGTAAAAAGATTCAAGTAGAGCTTTATGATGAGCGCAACGTACTTTTTTTGCTTACCTTTGGTGATCGGAAAGCCACGATTCAAAAACTGATTGATGCCTTGGCGGCAATGGCTTTTGACGCCAGAAAACAACAGCGCAGCGAGATCTTGGCTAAAGCGGTTTGTCCACAGTGGCTGCCACGACTGATTTTATCGCCAAGAGAGGCGCTTTTTGCAGCAACAGAAGTGATTCCCTTTAGCGAGGCAGCTGGACGGATCAGCGCGGAAGTTCTTTCCTTTTATCCGCCGGGAATCCCACTTGTTAGTCCTGGTGAGGAAATTACGGCTGAATTTATTGACTACTGTCGCCGCATGCAGCAGGCCGGGCTCAATGTAGCCGGGCCAGAGGATCATTCGCTGCAGACGATTAAAGTGATTACAGCAGAGAGGAAGCAAGGGGAATGAAAGGAACTTTAATTATTATTGACGGCACTGATGCTAGTGGGAAGGCTACGCAGGCGAAACTGCTATTTGAGCGATTGCAGGCCGAAGGGGAAACAATAAGGAAAGTGGAGTTTCCCGATTATGACAGTCCGTCATCGGCTTTAATAAAGATGTACTTAAAAGGAGATTTTGGCAAAAAAGCCGATGATGTAAGCCCCTATGCTGCTTCCGCTTTTTATGCCGTGGATCGGTTTGCTTCCTGGAAAATGAATTGGGGCGCTTTTTATGAGGCTGGCGGTCTTATTTTAGCCGATCGCTACGTTACCTCAAATATGATCCATCAAGCAGCTAAGATTGATGACGCCATAGAAAAAGACGTCTATCTTGATTGGCTGTGGGATTTAGAGTTTCATAAACTCGCTTTGCCTGTGCCAGATTGCGTGCTCTTTTTAGATATGCCGCCGACTTTTTCCGCGCAGCTTATGGCAGGACGCTCGCTCAAGTCAGGCGAAAGCAAGGATATTCATGAGCAGGATCAGACGTATCTGACTCATTGCTATGAGCATTCACAGACTTTAGCACAAAAGTACGGATGGAAAAAGGTTTCTTGTGTCGAGGGGGATCAGGTAAAATCGATTGATTCGATTCATGAAGAACTTTATGATTTGGTAAAACCTTATTTGAAAAGACAAGGTTTGAAATAATCTTTTGCTATACCAAGCCAGACTGGTATGATAAAATAAATTGATAAATTCTACTTATAAGCTTCTTGTTTCTATCGATACTATATAGTGACAGCCTTTTGAGAAAATCGAGGGATTGAAAGACAGGAGGAAACCCTGTGAAGATTAATAATTTAGGCAAAAGCCAAGTTCCTCTAATAAGTGATCGCGATAATCAAGGAAAAGTGGAAAAATCTCCAGGGCATTTTGCCTCAGAGCTGCTCAATTCACAGGAAACACAGTATCAGGAAAAGCTGAATAAGTTAATGGAGCAGATCCAGGAGCAGGGGACTAACCTGAGTCAGGCTCCGACTTATGGTGAATTGAAAAGCTACCGTGAACTTGTGCGCCAGTTTATCGGCGAAGCCGTAGGGCGCATGTATGCTGTCAGTTCCGATCGCGGTTGGGATCGCCAAGGTCGCCAGAAAATGTTTACAATTATTAAGAAGATTGATAATACACTATCGGACATGGCGGAAGATGTGCGAGTGGGCCAGGAACGGCAGTTAGATATCATGGCCAAGCATGATGCAATTCGCGGCATGCTTGTCGATTTGTATATGTAAGGGACTGAGCTTATGGACTGGAATTCGATTATTGGCCATGAACGGGAAATTGCTGTGCTTAGAAAAGTGTTGCGACAGCAGGCTGTGGCTCATGCACTGTTATTTGACGGACCAGTAGGAATTGGCAAAGCTCGGATTGCTGCTGTTTTAGCTAAAACATTGTTGTGTGAGTCTGACCAAGACGAACCGTGCGGACACTGTCTGTCCTGCCGCGCTTTTGCCGCAGAAAACCATCCCGATTTTATCCAAGTAATTCCTGCCGGATCATCCATAAAAATTGATCAGATACGCCAATTACAGCAGGAAGCCGCGCTTTCGCCGCGTTTTGGCCAGAGACGGGTTTTTCTGATTGATGAGGCGGAAAAAATGACGCAGCAGGCGCAAAATAGCCTGCTGAAAATATTAGAAGAGCCGCCGGGAAGTATTACGTTTATTCTTGTAGCGCAAGATCTATCGCTGCTCTTAGAAACTATTTTTTCCCGGTGTCAACGCTTTCATTTTTCAGTGATTTCGAAGAGTTTACTGGAAGCTGCCCTTTGCCAAGAAGGGTGGTCGCGCTCAGAAGCGCAGTTGGCCGCAAGGCTCAGTCAAGGCAGTGTAAGAAGAGCTCGTGAGCTTTTGTCACAAGAAGGACGAGAGCTGCGTCGGGTTGCAGCAGACTGGTTGAAGCAACTCTTTACTTTGCCGCAGAGTAAGCTGCTCGCCCATGGCGAAGCCCTAGCTGAGGCCCTTACACCTTTGACGCGCAGTGACTTTTTTTATTTTTGTAAGCTGTTACTGCGTGACGGCATATTACGCGAGTTATGCGACTCAGGGGCTTATGCAAAACTCGCTGTTAGCACCGAGGACAACGCTTTGCCGCTACTTGACCGCCAGCAGTCTGTTTTCGTTTGGGAGCGAATGGTTTTTTCGCTGCAGGAAGCAGAGACGGCCCTGCAGAAAAATGGAAACCCCCGCATTGTTTTTGAATCTTTAGCGCTTTCGCTTCACCGTCTTTGGCGAAGCGGTAATAGCAGTATTTAGGGAGGAACTTATATGCCCACAGTAGTCGGGATTCGCTTTAAAAAAGCGGGAAAAATATATTATTTTGATCCGGGAGAACTCGCCATTTTGGCGAATGATCACGTAATTGTAGAGACGGCGCGAGGTCTAGAATTTGGCGATGTTGTTATCGCACCGCGCGATGTGGCCGAAAAAGATATTATTCAGCCATTAAAACCTGTTTTGCGCTTGGCCACAGCCGAGGATGAGCAAAAGGTTACGGTAAATCGTCAGAAGGAAAAAAGTGCTTTTACGATTTGCGAGCAGAAAATTGCCGCCCATGAGCTTCCCATGAACTTAGTTGATGTAGAATATACTTTTGATGTAAATAAAATTATCTTTTATTTTACGGCCGAAGGCCGCATTGATTTTCGTGAACTCGTTAAGGATCTTGCCAGTGTCTTTCGTACTCGGATTGAGCTGCGGCAAATCGGCGTGCGTGATGAAGCAAAGATGATGGGGGGGATTGGTTGTTGCGGGAGACCGTTGTGCTGCTCCACTTTTTTAGGCGATTTTGAGCCTGTGTCGATTCGTATGGCCAAAGATCAGAACTTATCGCTCAATCCAACCAAAATTTCGGGAATTTGCGGCCGTCTTATGTGCTGCTTAAAATATGAAAGCCACTGCTATTGCGGCCATGCCAAAAAGGTTATGGCGCCGAAGGTGGGCCTTGAAGTTTTGACACTTCAGGGCGAAGGTAAGGTAGTTTCGCTGAATACAACGAAAAAAACGGCCCATATTCAATTAAATGATGGAAAATCGCTGGATATTCCCTGGGACGAAGTCGTAGAAAAGGGTGACCAGCCAATTATATGAAGCTTTTTCCTGGCGAACGCATTGATGAATTATTTTATGGCGGCTATCGCATTTTGCAGCATGAAGAGGAATTTGCCTTTTCGCTCGATGCTGTTCTTGTGGCTCATTTTGCTTTTTTGCGGCCCAAAGCAAAAGCGCTTGATTTAGGTACGGGAACTGGCGTGATTGCCTTGCTTTTGGCTGCTAGAGGCGCTGGCGAAATTACGGGCATTGAATGTAATGCTCGTATGGTTGATTTGGCTCGGCGTAGTGTGGCCTTGAACGATTTAGATGAAACGATTAAGATCCTTTCTGGCGACTATAGCTGTCCGGGCGATTTTGCCGCCGATCTGCCGCCGGGATCGCTGGACTTAGTCATTGCAAATCCACCTTATCGCTTGTTAGGGACAGGTCAAAAAAATGCTAAGGCTGGCGTGGCGACAGCGCGTCATGAGGTGAACGCCTCTTTGTCTGATGTCCTCAAGGCCGCTGCCTATTGGACCAAGTTTCGCGGGCGCTTTGTCATGGTCCACTTGCCGGAACGGATGACGGAAATTCTCGTACTGATGCATCAGGCGGGGCTTGAACCAAAACGGTTGCGCCTTGTTCATCCACTTGTTCATAAACCAGCTAATATGATGCTAGTCGAAGGGGTGCGCGGCGGGAAGAGCGGCCTCACGGTTTTGCCGCCGTTGATTGTCCATGAGCCAGACGGTACTTATACTAAGGAAGTGCAGTCTTACTACGCTGCGAAGGAGGACAGACTGTGAGCAATGTACTCTACTTATGCCCAACGCCCATTGGCAATTTGAGCGATATGACTTTTCGGGCGGTGGAATGTTTGAAAGCGGCTGATTTGATTGCTGCTGAAGATACACGCCATACCCGTAAGCTTTTGGCTCATTTTGAGATTCATAAAGAGCTTGTTCGTTATGATGAACATAATAAAGAGACGGCAGGCCCTTGGCTGATTGAAAAGTTGCAACAAGGTCAGTCCATTGCTCTGGTCAGCGATGCCGGTATGCCTGGTATTAGTGATCCTGGCAGTGATCTTGTCCGACTGGCTATCGCTGCTGGTATCGCTGTAGTACCGCTGCCTGGCGCTAATGCTGCATTATGCGCGTTAATTGCCTCAGGTCTGGATACTCGGGCCTTTACCTTTTTAGGTTTTTTGCCGAAAACGAAAAAAAAGCAGATCGAACTTTTGAATTCGCTCCAAGCGCATCCCTATTCGCTGCTTTTCTATGAATCGCCCCATCATTTGCTGACTACTTTGGCTGTGCTGCGCGAGGTTTTGGGTGATAGACCGGCAGTAGCAGGACGTGAACTTACGAAAAAGTTTGAGGAGTTTGTGCGCGGTACGCTGAGTGAGTTGATTGAGCATTTTACGCAGCAGCCGCCGCGAGGAGAATTTTCGCTGGTGGTGAGCGGCTGTGAACAAGAAATTGTAACAGAGTTAGTTGTGCCGGATGAAGCTGGACTTGCCGCGGCAGTGGCGTCGCTTACCGCCGAAGGCCTCGCGCCGAAAGAGGCCATGCGTCAAGTTGCGGCTAAGTATGATCTTACGAAACGCGAAGTCTATCAGGCTGTACTAGCTTGCAAGGATTAGCGAATCGCAATAAAAAAAGTGAATAAGCAGAACGGACATGAATAAGAGGGAGTCGTAAATCAGGCTATAACAACCTGGTTTACGACTCCCTCTTTTGTAGTTGCTTGCATCGAGCAGTAGCTGTTTTTATTTACGTAGCAGACTGGCTCATGGACTGCAAACAGGTTTTACAGACGTTTTTGCCTTTGAAGTTCGTTACTTCGTCAGCGTTGCCGCAAAATACACAAGCAGGTTCATACTTGCGCAGAATAATGCGATCACTGTCCACATAGATCTCCAAGGCGTCTTTTTCTTCAATATCGAGAGTACGACGTAGTTCGATAGGAATAACGACTCTGCCTAATTCGTCGACTTTACGTACAATACCGGTAGATTTCATTTTTAACTTCCTCCCACACAACATTATTCGACAAAATATGTCTGACTAAATAATACCAAAAATTACAAGGCTTGTCAACCTAAAAAAGCAAGGGGAAATTCAGTCTTTTTTTCGACAAAACGAACTTTTTATTAGAGCAAGCAGCTCAGTTTCAACGTGATTTCATCAAAAATCAAGAAGTTGTGAACAAAAATTGCATGGAAGGGCTTGGAAGGCTTATAATAAAAAGCAATAGCGAATTTAGCAAGCTGTTTTTACTAAAGGAGGATACAATGAGCAAGAAACCTTTTTATATCACAACGCCAATTTATTATCCGAGCGATAAATTGCATATTGGCCATGCCTACTGCACCAGCGTGGCTGACGCGATTGCTCGCTATAAGCGCCTAACAGACCACGATGTCTTTTTTTTGACAGGTTCTGATGAACACGGCCAGAAAATTGAACGGAAAGCTACAGAAAGTAATGTAACGCCCCAAGCGTATGTTGATAAAATTGTAGCAGGTTTTCAGAATCTATGGCAGAAACTGAATATTTCTAACGATGATTTTATCCGCACTACGCAAGAACGCCATCATAAAGTGGTACAGCATATTTTCCAAAAAATTTACGATCAAGGCGATATTTATAAATCAGCTTACGAAGGCTGGTATTGTACTCCTTGCGAAACCTTTTGGCTGGAACGGCAGCTTGTCGACGGCAAATGCCCTGATTGTGGTCGTCCAGTAGAAGTAGTAAAGGAAGAAAGTTATTTTTTCCGCATGAGCAAATATCAGGACAGACTGCTTGAATATATTGAAGCAAATCCTGATTTTATTCAACCAGTATCGCGCCGCAATGAAATGATTAATTTCATTAAAGGGGGACTTGAAGATCTCTGCGTAACGCGAACCACCTTTGATTGGGGTATTCCTGTACCTTTTGATTCGAAGCATGTAGTTTATGTTTGGTTTGACGCACTTGTCAATTATATTACGGCAGCAGGCTATCTTGACAACAAAGAAAAATATGAAAAATATTGGCCAGCTGATTTGCATCTTGTCGGTAAAGAAATTGTTCGTTTCCATTCGATCATTTGGCCGATTATTCTTATGGCGCTTGGCGAACCACTGCCCAAACAAGTCTATGGCCATGGCTGGCTTATTGTCGAAGGCGATAAAATGTCAAAATCGAAGGGGAATGTGATTGATCCTCTAGCATTAATTGACGAGTTTGGTCCTGATGCCATTCGTTATTTTCTGTTGCGCGAAATTACGCTCGGTACCGACGGCAATTTTTCACGACAGGCTTTGATCAATCGAATTAACGCCGATCTTGCCAACGATCTTGGCAATCTGCTTCATCGTACTTTAAGCATGATTGGCCGCTTTCAACAAGGCGTCATTGAGCCTGCTGGCGAAAAAGCCGCTATTGATGAGGACTTAGAAGCCTTATGCGCCGCGACCGTAAAAAAATATGAAGCATCTATGGATAAATTTGATATTACGGTCACGCTAAAGGATGTTTGGATGCTCATTAGCCGCACCAATAAATATATTGATGAAACAGCGCCTTGGGCTTTAGCGAAGCAAAGCGAGGCGAAAAGTCGTCTGGCCACAGTGCTGTACAATCTAGCAGAAACGCTACGTATTGTAGCTATTCTTATTTCTCCCTTTATGCCAGTAACGTCAGGGAAAATCTGGTCACAGCTTGGCTTGGGTGATAACTTAGCTGATGTGCGTCTTCGCGATGCTGCTTTTGGCGGTTTAGCCAGTGGTGTAACTGTTTCTAAGCCAGAACCGATTTTCCCGCGTATTGAAGAAAAAGAAGAAGAAGAAGCGCCAGTGGCTCCGGTTGCTTCAGAGGCAGCACCGCAAAAAACGGTGGAATCGTTACCGGAAGTGTCAATCGATGAATTTGCCAAAATGGATTTACGTGTTGTTAAAGTCCTGGCAGCTGAGAAAGTTCAAAAGGCCGATAAATTATTGAAGCTGGAAGTGGATCTTGGCGGCGAAGTGCGTACCATTGTGTCAGGGATTGCAAAACATTATGCGCCAGAGGAACTTATTGGTCAGCATGTCGTCATGATTATTAATCTAAAGCCGGCTAAAATCCGCGGTATCGAATCACGCGGCATGGTGTTAGCTGCTTCCTGCGATGATCAACTTAAAGTTGTATCAGTACCAGGCATGCCTGCTGGCAGCAAGGTGAAATAAAGTGGCGCTCTATGATTCGCACACCCATTTAGATGACGACCGTTTTGCCGAAGATCAGAGCTTAGTGATTGAGCGGGCTCTTGCTGCTGGCATTACTGGCATGATTAATATTGGCGCCGATATGGCGTCATCACAAAAGTCGTTAGAACTTGCTGAAAAGTATCCTATGATTTACGCGGCAATCGGGGTTCATCCCCATGAAGCAAAAAGTGTTATGGAAAGTGATTATGACACTCTTTTGGAGTGGGCAAAACAAGACAAGGTCCTTGCGATTGGCGAAATTGGACTTGACTACTACTACGATAATTCGCCGCGAGAAATTCAGCAGCAGGTTTTTCGGCGCCAACTGCTTTTGGCCAAAGCAGCAAAGCTTCCCATTATCGTTCACACTCGTGACGCCCATGGTGATATGATGGCGGCATTAAAGGCAGAAGGCCAGGGATTGACTGGGATTATTCACTGTTACAGCGGTAGCCTCGAAATGGCGAAGGAACTGATTAAAAAAGGTTACTACCTAGGCATCGGCGGTGCTCTTACTTTTAAAAACGGTCGTAAGCTGAAAGAGATTGTAGCGGCAGTACCCCTTGAAGCGCTGGTTGTAGAAACTGATTGTCCCTACCTTACGCCACATCCTTATCGCGGGCAACGCAATGAGCCATCTTATGTAAATTACGTTGTTGATGAAATTGCCGCGATACGCGCCATAGATCGGTCAGAAGTGATGGCCGTAACTACGAATAATTTGCAAAATTTATTTGGCATTGCTTAAAAATCAATCGAATGAGTAATCTGTTTAGAGGCGCGTTTTCTTTGCGCCTCTTTTTGTCGTTTTGCTTTTTCACATATTTTCCGTACCTTTAGCATATAGTAAAGTATAGCCAAGCTCTTTACTCGGTCTGTAACAGTTGAAATAAGGACATTTTGTGACAGGCTCCAAAGAACTATGTCTAGAGAAATTAGGACAGGCTAACTTGACAAAGTCCTGATTCCTATGCTAAAATTTGAACTCAAATACGAAAGGGGGTATTAAATGAGTGATGCAAAGCCCATTTTTTCTGCAATGGGGCGGAAAAGATTAGCGGTTTTTCTCATGCTGATCATCACATCACTACTGGCAACTGGGTTTGTATGGTCCTATAAAAATGTAACTATTACAGTCGATAATAAACAACTAGCCGTTACTACTTACCATTCGAATGTACAGGATGTATTGCGCCAAGCCAAGGTAGTGGTCGAACCAAGTGATGAGGTTCGACTGTCTACGGAAAAACTGGTTAGCGGCACAAACATTCATGTATACCGCGCCATACCATTACAAGTAATTTATCGCGGCGAAACCACCCAGGTTGTTTCCGGTAAGCCTACTGTTCGGGAAGTGGTCAGTTCCCTAGGGATTCCCTTGGAACAGGTTCAAATTTCCCCTCAGCCCGATTCTTTGCCAACAGCTGGCATGACGATTACTGTCACGGTGTTGTCAGAGAAAGTGGTTACCGAACAGGTAGCTGCTCCAATTCCTGTCGTGCGTCAAGGCGATGCTACCTTGGAAAAAGGCATCGAGAAAGTTGAAAGTGACGGAAGTCAAGGAATAAAAGAAATGACTGTCAGACAACATTTTACTGATGGTGTTATGACAAAAAGCGAAGTTGTATCAGAGAAAATCCTTGTACCTCCCCAACCTCAGGTAATTCGGGTCGGTATGCGTGATACTGTACCGACTTCGCGCGGCGATTTAAGATTTCGCCGAATCGCTTATATGGAAGCGACAGCCTACACGCCTTATGATGGCGGTGGTTCTGGCATTACAGCCAGTGGCATTGCTGCCAGACGTGGCATCGTAGCTGTCGATCCCTCGGTAATTCCCTTAGGTACTCGACTTTACATACCAGGCTACGGTCTGGCTTTAGCCGCTGATACAGGCGGTGCAATTGTGGGCGACCGCATTGATTTATGCATGGAAGATTACGGTAGCGCGGAAGGCTTTGGCCGGCGTACTGTAAAAGTCTATGTATTAGGCGAATAGTCTTGCAGAAAAAGCGGTACGCAGGGGCAACCCTGCGCTTTTTCTGTGAATAAAGGAGAATAAGGCATGCTGAAAGAAGTCATTGTCGTGGAAGGAAAACAAGATATTGTGGCTGTAAAGAAGGCTGTTGATGCTGACTGTATTGCTACAGGCGGCTACTCGCTCTTAAAACATACGATTGAACAAATCAGACAAGCTTATGAGAAACGAGGAATTATTATTTTAACAGACCCTGACAGCCCCGGTGAACGGATTCGCCGTTATCTCATGAAGCGCTTTCCTTTAGCTCAGCATGCTTATATTCCCCGACGAGAAGCAATCGCTCATAATGATATTGGCGTCGAACAGGCTTCTGCTGCGTCCATTCAGGCAGCCTTGCAGAAGGTTCGCTATACTTTGTTTGAGCCGAAAGCGGAGTTTTCTTTAGAAGATTTAAATCGTGATGGTCTGACAGGGTGCGCCGCCGCTTCGGAGCGCCGCCGCCAGTTAGGTGAAATTTTAGGAATTGGCTTTGCCAATGGAAAAACTTTTTTGCAGCGCTTGAATCATTACGGCGTGACTCGCGAGGACTATGAGGCGGCACTGCGACAAATGGAGGATGAACAATGAAATCTCCCTGTATTGCCCAGCGCGACGTAACGCTGCATATTTTAAAAACGTTTCATTTGTCTATGAGCAAAAAGCTAGGACAGAACTTTCTAATTGACCCATCTGTTGTTCAGTCGATTGTAGATGCCGCTGAAATAGAGGCAACCGACCATGTTTTAGAAGTCGGTCCTGGCATTGGAACTTTAACACAAGGCCTTGCCGAAACAGAGGCGCAAGTGGTTGCTGTCGAACTCGACAAAAAACTGTTGCCTGTGTTGGCAAAGACGCTCGATGCCTATGACAATGTAAAAATTGTTCCTGGCGATATTTTGAAAATTGACATTCCCCGGGAAATGGCGACAGCACCTTACAAAGTTGTGGCAAATCTGCCTTATTATATAACGACACCAATTATTATGAAGTTGTTAGAAGAACGACTGCCAATCTCGCTCGTAGTGACGATGATTCAGCGCGAGGTAGCTCTACGGATGGTGGCAAAGCCTGGCGGCAAAGACTATGGCGCTTTGTCTGTGGCTGTTCAGTACTATACAGAGCCAGAGATTGTTTTTGATGTTTCGCCGAAATCCTTTATTCCGGCGCCTGCTGTTACTTCTTCGGTGATTCGCTGTCGCGTTCGAACTGCGCCGCCAGTCGCTGTTGCCGACGAAAAACTGTTCTTCCGTGTTGTAAAGGCCGCTTTTGCCCAGCGCCGGAAAACACTAGGAAATAGTTTAAAGAGTGGTAGTTTTTCCGCTGACGAAGTGAAAGAAATGCTGCATCGCGCTGCTATTGACGGCAGTCGGCGCGGCGAAACTTTATCACTTCAGGAATTTGGCGATCTCGCGAACGCTTATACGGCTATGCAAAACTTGGGTTAGCCCCGAGGGCAGCTTAGTCTAAAAATTTCTTTAATACATCAAAGCGCCTGCCTGGGTGATACCCCAGGTAGGTTTTATTTTGCCATAAACGGTTTCTTTCTTTGCCGTGGAAGGCGGCAATAGCTTCCAGGCAGTCGCCGACAATGGTGTCAATAATCAACTGACTATGAATGCAATTTTTGACACAAGAGCCAAGGCGATAGTGGGGAATTGTTGCGGCAATATCAATTTTCAGTTTTGCCAGACGACCTAAGGCCAGACTGACAGGCGGAATAGCCAGTTCCGCCAAGGGGACTGTTTCTAAGAACCGGCGAGATAGAGCATGAGGACCGTGGGCTGGTGTTGCCAGCCCCAGTTTTTTTTCGAAGCCGAGTTCTTTGGCTAAATTATAGCGCCACTGGAAGGTTGGATTGTAGCGTTCAATATGGCGGGGCGGCGACGGATAGCAGTTGGTCAGGGCCATATCTAAGTGTTTTATAGTAATTCCTTCGATAAGTTCTAATAAGTTTTCATTAAAGGTTCCCACCATATCGCCATCGACAAAGAGGACCGTGTCGCTGCCTAGCGAACAGGCCAGCTTGGCGCCGACTGCGCGAGGAACGTCAATACCTAGTTCTTCATGGAAATAGAGGATCTGGACTTTTTTTGCCGGGAGTTCCAGTACGTCTCGGAGCGTTTTATCTGTGGCGCCGTTGATGACTACAATAATATGATCGACAGGAAGCAGTGATACATTCTGGATGACCGTAGCAATGCGGCCTGCTTCGTTTTTAGCAGGAATGACAACTGTGATCAAGGACATCACCTCAAAGGCTTTTACCCTGGCAGGATTATTACAGTATATTGAAAGAGCGTACTGTTGGTCACAGTGTCGGCGGGGAGATTTGTAGCTAAGCAAAATCCTGTCGCATACTATAATGCAGGGGAGGAGGATGCCTGTGGCGATTGCAGTGGGCGATTTAGTGATTCGTAAATCCCATGGCGGCGATATTGTATTTAAGGTTATGGATATCTGTGAGCAGGGCCAATATGAACCTAGCTGTGTGTTAAAAGGACTTCATATGCGGTTATTAGCCGATGCGCCGCTTGATGATGTAGAGAGAGTCGACGCCGAGCATTTACGGGTGGAAATTAAAAGACTGGAAGAAAAGCGCAGTGATTGTCTAAGTCGCGTCATGGAGCGAAGATCCGCTGATCGGATGCCAAATCTCTGGCGCGGTGATCGGAAAAAATATAGTTATTTTGATATTCCCGGTAGGGTTTTGCATATTGATGGTGACGAGGAATATTTAAAAATGTGCCTAAAAACATATCGTCAATTAAACCTAGAAGCTGATGGCGAATGGATTAGTGAGGCCAATCAACCCGAACAGATTGTCGCCGTAGTGAAGAAATATCGGCCTGATATTTTGGTTATTACAGGTCATGACGCTTTAAGCGGCAATGGGAAAAAGGATTGCCGCAATATAGAGAATTATCGTAACTCCAAGCATTTTGTGCAGTCGGTTCTCAATGTGCGCAGTCTATGTCCGTCTCGTGATGAACTGGTGATATTTGCCGGGGCCTGCCAGTCTTACTTTGAAGCGATTATTGCTGCTGGCGCTAATTTTGCCAGTTCCCCGACGCGCATTTTTATTCACGCCTATGACCCCGTGTTTATTGCTGAAAAAGTCGCTTTTACTTCCATTAATCAGGCCATTAATTTAAGTGATACGATTACTTCCTCTGTGACTGGCGTTGAGGGCGTCGGCGGTATTGAAACAAGGGGGAAATTTCGCTTGGGGCTGCCGAAAACGCCTTACTAATATTACCAACGTTATGTTAACAGGGTTTTTCCCTTCTAGCGCGAATTACTAGCTTTGTGAGATCTTTATCTCGCTAGAAGGGTAGATGATATGAAAAAATTTCTGACAGAATCGGTAACGAAAAAGGCAGGCGCGTTGGTTCTCGCCGTTTCATTGACAGTTACTTCACTGCCGCTCGGCTGGGGCGGTATTGCTTTTGCCGCTGATACAGCAGCGGCAGTCGGCAAAGAAGCGACTGACAAGCCATCAGGCAATAAGTTTGGTGGGGCGGGCGCTCTAGCGCTACTCGGTCTTTTGGCTCTGACTGCCGGGCATAGTGATCATCAGCCAAGCGCTGGCAAAGGTTCCACTCAAGCGACGAGTGCCGCGGAAGATACGGCGGCAACGACAAGTACAACAACAACGACAAAACCAAGCAGCAACATCACGACGAGCACAGCCTCAACTGGTTCGGTACAGGCGGCGGAAGCACAGGCAGTATCACTAATGAACGCTGACCGCAAAGCGAACGGATTGGCGCCGCTAGCTGTTGACTCCCGTTTAACTGTTTTGGGTGAAAATTATGCCAAAGACATGATTGCTAGAAATTTCTTTGCTCACGTGAATCCCGAAGGACAGTCGCCCTTTGACCGAATGAAAGCAGCTGGAATTACCTATAAGGCCGCTGGGGAAAATTTAGCGATCAATCAGACGATTGCTGCAGCAGAAACGGCGTTTATGAACAGTTCCGGCCATCGAGCAAATATTTTAAATCCAAACTATACGAATATTGGTATTGGCGTAGCCTATGATGGTAAAGGCGATGTTTATGTAGTACAGGAATTTATTGGTAAGTAATAATCAAAAAGGCTGTCTCAGCAAAAACGGTTTGTTTTTGCGAGACGGCCTTTTTATTTTACTTAGTCCATATCATATTCGTTATAGGATAGATCCGTTGTGTGCATATGAAAGAATTTTTTCTGGCAGCGCGGACACGTCCCGCGGTGCTGATAGAAATCATATTCATGGCCGCAGGCATGGCAGACTTTATACAGGCGGTAATAGCACATACGGTAGAGTTTAAAGGTACAGTCAAAGGTTTTTACACATTTTTTCTTCGGAGCGCAGGAAATGAATTTAGGTTCCTTTTTCATGTGACAGCAGTCTTTCATGTCGTCCCATTCTTCCATTTTGGACTGGTAATACATTTTTTCCTCATTCATGCAAAGGCCTCCTTGTTACTCAGTGGGGAGTCTTTTACATAATATGAGGCAGGCGTCGCGTTGGTGCCGCTTGCTAGTGAGTAAAGCCTTTCCCCGAAACTTCGGCAGCATCTTGGACGATCATAAAGGATGATGGATCAATATCTTCAACGAGCAGCTTGATTTTAGCAATTTGAGTAAAAGATACGACAATATACAGAACCTTTTTTTCTTGGCGCGTAAAAGCGCCTTCCCCTTTTAAGATCGTTACGCCGCGGCCAAGCAGGCTTAGAACGGCTGTAGCGATTTCTTCGTGTTTATCAGAGATAATCATAATGGTTTTACGGCGGTTAAAGCCTTCAACAACCTTGTCAGTTAATACCGACGTTGTATACATCGCAAATAAGGTATACATAGCTGATTTAGGGCCAAAGAGAATCCCCGCAATGACCATGATGACACAGTTAATGGCGAAACTGACGGACCCCATGCTGTAGCCGTAGTAGCGTTTCATGATGGCGGCGATAATATCGAGGCCGCCGCTGCTGCCGTTGACGCGAAAGATGAGACCGGCGCTGATGCCGCTTAAGATCCCGCCGTACACGGAGGCTAATAAAATATCATCAATAAAATTATAATCAGCTAAGAATTTTGTAGTATCAAGCGCCGCCGAAAAAATCAGCAGACCGTAGAGGGCGCCGATGACATATTCTTTGTCGAGCATACGGTAGGCTAAATAAAAGATTGGTATGTTTAACAGCGTGGTCATCAGGCCAATCGGTGTTTGCAAGAGAAAATAAATGATCATGGCAATACCGCTGATTCCGCCGCTCAACAGGTGATGAGGTACGAAGAAAGTGTTAATGCTGATACCGCCGATCATGCTGCCAACAGCGACCCAGACATATTGTCTAATAATATGCGGCAGATTGACAGATATGTATTCATACATAGAGGGGGAAAGTTTTTTGGCCATTTTGCGCAAGAGAATGCGGCCGATACGAAGCAAGAATCCTGTGGAATGGCGTGACATGAATGATCCTCTCCTTAAAAGTAGTATCAAAACGAAAATTTTGGCGGCTATTAGAATTATTAAGGCACCGAGGGCGATTTTCCTGCATATAAATGAACAAAGCCTGAAGAAACCGCCGAAATCCCTGCTAAGCCTTGCGGCAAGGATTCACATCATGAGGCGATTGCTCATATAGGTAAGGTAAGAGTATTCAAAGGAGGGATCTGCGTGGACGAAAAAGACCTTCGTGCTTATGGCGACCCTTGTACGCTTGGCGTACAGACCGGTCCGCAAACGATTGTTGTCAGGCAGGTAATTGGAGAAAAGGAAAAACAAAAGGTTCTTGATATTCATGTGACCGTTCCGGCGGCAAAACCAGCTATTGAACAGATCATTGATGTTCTCGTAAAAGATGTCGAGGTCAATAGCATTGATGTTATTACTGATAAGGTCATTGTACGCGGCGAATTTGAAATTAAGACGATTTATGTGGCCGATTTGCCAAACCTGCCGGTGCATGCCATTGAAATTAAGCATTACAAATGGACGCAGGATATTGATTTGCCGGGAGCGCGCCGCGGTATGGATGCCGATGCCAGTGTAATCATTGAATTTGTCGATTATGATGTGGATGATGATTACTATAACCGCGCTTATAATTTCAAGAAATATGATGATGATTGTGATGAGACTGACGATGATGATACGGACAACTGCGATCACGACTGTGACGATCACGATTGTGATCACCACCACCATCATCATCATCATCATGACTGCGACGACGATTGTGACGGACACCATCATCACCATCATTGCCATTTGCGTGAATTTGACGTATCAGTCGTACTTAAAATCGTGGCAAAAGTAATGGCCGACAGGGAAGTGCAGCTCAATTATGGTGTTGTTCCGACAAATCCCAAAGGCTGAGCGGGAAAAGTGAGCGTAAAGGGGGGATAGTGATGAAAGAGGAGCTTAACCGACAGGCGTCAGGGTCGACGGGCGCAACAACGACAACAGTGACGTCGGTGAGCGGTACCGGAACAGTCGATTCCGCCGATGTTCTTTGCGGCTGCCCGCAGCCAGGACCAGAAACCATTGATGTCGAGCAGGTACTTGGCGCTGGTACGAACCAGCGGGTGGTCGAATTTGATATTGTCTTACCAAGTGATAGACCTAATATCAAACAAGTCATTGATGTTTACGTGAAAGATGTCTGCATCACTGATATCGATTTAATTTTTGATAAGGTAATTATTCGCGGTAATCTAGAAGTCAAAGTCATGTATGTAGCTGACTTACCTGATGAGCCTGTCTTTGCTTATGAGAAGAAACACATCCGGTTTACCCGAGATATTGCCCTACCGGGTGCAGCGCCAGGCATGAATGCTACAGCCGATGTAGTAGTAGAATTTATTGATTATGATTTTGACTGCTGGTGTGATCCTAGAAAAGTGCATATTACCATTGTACTTAAATTCTGGACCAGAGTCACGACAACAACAGCGCTTGATGTATATGCTTTATCGCCCATTGATGAAATTGGGACACTAGAAACGACTACGGCATCAGGCTCTCTAAATGATTCCGCCTCGGCGTTGGGGCAGTTCGGCAACACTGTTTCAGCCTCACAGACTGGTGGCGGCGACTATGGCGGCTATATACCGGAAAATATGATGATCTCTGGTATGGAGCCTGTGGCCGGTACGACGCAGGGGACCGTAGCAGGTACAGCTACAGTAAAAGGAACGAATGTGAATGTGCGTACAGGACCAGGGACCACTTTCCCTGTTGTTACAAAGGTAAATACTGGCGACGTGGTTACATTAAAAGACAGTGCTTTCGGCTGGAATCGTGTCGTTCTGCCTGATGGCACGACAACAGGCTGGATTGCCAGTTGGCTGCTGAATGCAATGCCCACGGCGCCAAAGGGATAATAAAACAGCACCGGTAGGTGCTGTTTTTACTTATCAATGCATAAAAAAAGCAGGTGATGGTGATGTTACAGGGGATCAAGCTTTTGCGGCCAATGAATCGAGGCGTGACGCGTCCTTTGCTAGTTTTGGCTGATGATGGCAATTCTTATGTGGTTAAATTGCAATCCAATCCTCTGGGCTGCAAAGTACTTGTGAATGAGTTTTTAGCGAAAGAACTTGGCCAAAAACTTCAGCTCTGTTTTCCTCCTGGTGATTTGATTGCTTTTGACCCTGCTATAGCAGCGGGTTTAAGTCGGCAACTACGGCAGCCAGTAGCGCTAACAGAACACTTTGCGTCTCAGTTTTTACCTAAAGCCTATTACGTAACGGCGAGAAGTGCTTCTGGCGCCGTGAATCGCCGCGAAATGGCCGGAATTTTATTTTTCGATCATTTGTTTCACAATTTTGACCGAACGCGCAATCGGCGTAATTTGCTGCTTTGCCGGGAAAAGACGGGTGCAAGAATTTATGCAATTGATCATTCTCATTTATTCTATCGCGGGCGCTGGCAAGTGGAGTCACTATTGCGGCAAGCCGAAAAAATTGTGCTCAACTCGTTTGGCTTGTATGGTTTTTTATTGCGGGAAATCTTGTATCCCGCTGATTTTTTACCCTATGAAGAACGGTTTTGTTCACTGACAGATCGTGATTTTTGCGAAATGATCCAAAAAATTCCCGCTGCATGGGCGATCAGTTCGCTTGAACGACAGGCGCTCGCTTTATTTCTCATTAAGCGACGCGCCTTAGCAAAGGATATTGTGGCTGCTTTATGCCGACTAATCCCGGATCGCCACAGGCGTACCGACGAAGGTAAGGCCAAATAGTTCCTCTACATGGGAATTATGCATGCGAATGCAGCCATTCGATACTTGTTGTCCGATCAGCCAGGGCCGATTGGTGCCATGAATGCCATACGTGTCATAGTTCAGGCCGAGCCAGCGCGTGCCGAGGACTCCGCCGGGATTTACAACTTTTACAGCAATGGCGAAGTTTCCCACTGGCGTTGGCGTACCTGGTTTGCCAATGGCGATAGGATATTGGCGGAAGACCCGATTTCCCTGCAACAGGGAAAGCTGGCGGCGCGATTTTTCGATGAGAATATGATTTGCTTTCGCTTGACTATAGGCTCGGGTGTCCAAGGGAATTTCCGTAGTTAGGTTCTCCTTCCACCGGGATTGTGGGGGAGTAAACGAGATGCGAATTAGCATGCGACTTCCTCCTTCTTATACGAACAGTTTGTTTTTTTACTTATATGACAACAAGGGTTTTTTTGTGTTTTGTTCTTTGTGCATAAATAGAGCCGCTCTTTGGCAAAAATATGGCTATACTAGGCAAATGGAGGTCCGTCATGGGGGAAAAAGTAGCAGGTAACCTGATGATTATTGGCGGCAATGAAGACAAAGAAGACTCCTGTGTGATCTTAAAGGAATTTTTGCGTATGGCCCAAGGCCGGGAGTCACGTATTGTGATTGTTACTACCGCCAGTGAATACCCGCGGGAGTTGGGCGAAGAGTATCGTACTTTGTTTTTGTCGTTAGGGGCTAAGGAATCGTCCATTTTATACATTAATAATCGTGAGACAGCCAATGGCAGTCCTTTGGCGGAAATGATTTTAGAGGCTACTGGCATTTTTTTTACCGGCGGGGATCAGCTGCGGCTTACCAGTATTCTTGGCGGGTCAGAAGTCGAAAGCGCCATTCGCCGGGCCTATCGACGCGGTGTCGTGATTGCTGGAACAAGTGCGGGCGCTTCGGTTATGAGCGATACGATGATTGTAGAGGGCGAAGCCAATGAGTCAGCGCAGAAAGAGGCTATGACGATGGCACACGGCATGGGACTCTTGGCAGAAGTCGTTATTGATCAGCATTTTGCCCAGCGCGGCCGGATGAATCGTCTGTTGTCAGCTGTGGCGCAAAATCCCTTTGTTTTGGGAGTCGGTATTGATGAGGATACGGCGCTGGTGGTAGCTGATAATGCGAAATGTCGGGTGATTGGCTCAAAGACAGTAACGATTGTTGATGGCAAGCAGATTCTTCACACTAATATTTCCGAATCAAATCCTCTTGATCCCTTAGCAATTACCAACTTGCGTGTTCATATTTTGCCTTCTGGTTTTGGCTTTGATCTGAAAAATCGTGTTCCTTATCTTGTTAATTCCTAAAAGAGGTGGCATATATTCATGCATATCCTAGCATTGCGGTCGATTGACGGCCCCAATATTTACAGCTATTCACCAGTGATCAAGGCGACTGTAGATATTGGGAAGTACGAATCTGTATCGACTCGGGAAATAGGCGGTTTTACAGAGCGCCTATTGCAATGTCTGCCTTCCCTGGCGAAGCATAGCTGCTCGCGAGGCTATCCCGGCGGTTTTGTGGAACGATTGCGGGAGGGAACCTATCTAGCTCACGTATTTGAACATGTCGCGATTGAACTGCAGAATTTAGCCGGATTTTCCGTTGCTTTTGGCAAAACGCGTCGGACCGAAGGCGCAGGACACTACGATGTAGTTTATAGTTATGAGGAAAAAATGGTGGGGCTGCAAGCGGCTCAATTAGCGGAGGCGCTACTGCGGTTCGTGTTGGCAGAAAAGAGAGTTTTTGGTGAAAGCTTTGTACAAGAGCTTAAGCAAACAGCAGCAAAATATGCTTTAGGGCCAAGTACACAAGCAATTATTGACGCAGCGAAGAAGCGCCATATTCCGGTTACACAGCTAGATGGCGACAGTTTGTATTTGTTAGGTTATGGTTGTAAGCAACAAAAAATCTGGGCGGCTTTAACCGATCAAAGCAGTGCTGTTGCAGTCGATGTGGCTTGCCATAAAGAACTGACAAATCGCCTGTTAGCCCAGAATCTTATTCCTGTGCCGCGGGGCTTTGCCGTATCTTCCTGGGAAGAAGCGACGACGAAAGCGGCGCTGTTTACCAGCTCTGTAGCGGTAAAACCTGTCAATGGAAATCAAGGGCGCGGCGTGAGCTTAGACATACGAAGTGAAGCGCAGCTAAGACGCGCCTATGAGGCGGCCGCAGTCTATAGTGATACGGTGCTGATTGAGGAATATGTGCCAGGTTATCAGTATCGCTTCTGCGTGGTGGGCGGGAAGGTCGTGGCGGCAGCGGAACGTTTGGCCGCGCGGGTTCTTGGCGATGGACTGCACTCGGTACGTGAACTTGTCGCCAAGGAAAACGAAAATGAGCTGCGGGGCGAAGAGCATGAAAAACCGCTGACCAAACTTCGACTTGATGCCGTTGCTTTAAGCACTTTGGCTAAGCAACAGCTAAGTCCTGACAGTATTCCGGCAGCGGGACGCCTTGTGTTTATCAGAGAGAATGCCAATATTAGTTCAGGTGGTACGGCAGTGGATGTGACGGATGCGCTGCATCCGGCCTTTCGCGCTACCGTAGAACGGGCCGTCCGCTTAATTGGACTTGATGTAGCGGGTGTCGATGTGGTAGCCAAAACAATCTGTCAGCCACTGGAAGGTCAGGGAGCGATTATTGAAATTAATGCGGCCCCGGGACTTCGTATGCACTTATATCCGTCGGCAGGGAAACCGCGCGATGTGGCTGGGGCCATAGTAGATATGCTTTTTGCCGACGGTAGCCAAGGGCGGATTCCCATTGCGGCGATCACGGGTACGAATGGCAAAACTACAGTTACACGTCTCGTAAGCCATATATTAAGTCGCCAAGGTTTTACTGTGGGAATGACGAGTACAGATGGAATCTTTATTGGCAATACCAGCATTCAAGAAGGCGATCGCAGCGGTCCGGCTAGCGCTTCGGTTGTACTACGGGATCCGCTTACGCAGATTGCGGTTCTTGAGACAGCCCGTGGCGGAATTTTACGGTCGGGCCTTGCCTTTGATTTTTGCGATGTCGGTGTTGTGACAAATATAACGGAAGACCACTTGGGGCAATATGGCATCGAAAGTCTTGATGATATGGCTTATATTAAATCGCTGGTGCTGGAGCGAGTGAAACCTGACGGTACCGCTTTGATTAATGCCGATGATCCGCAAGTAGTTGCTATGGCTAAGCGGGTAAAAGCGAAATGCCTTTATTTCAGTCTTTCCGCTGAAAATGTGATTGTACGGCGCCATTTGGGTGTCGGCGGTGAAGCCTTTTTTGTTAAAAATGATATGATTTATCAGGCAAAAGGCAATGAAGCGCGCCCAGTTGCACCGATTCATACAATTCCGATTACGTTAGGTGGAGCCGCTTTGCATAATGTACAGAATGCGCTAATTGCCGCTGCTACCGCCTTTGCTTTAGGGGTGCCACTGCCAAAAATCCAGGAAGGACTCGTTTCCTTTGAAAAAAATCCAGGGCGTTTGACGATTCGGCAAGTAGGCGCTGTGCGAATTTGTATTGACTATGGTCATAATCCAGCAGGCTACAGTGCTTTGATTCAGACAGTGAAGCAGCTTGGCGCGAAACGACTTGTCGGCGTCATTGCGGCGCCAGGCGATCGGCAGGATAGCTGCATTTTAAATATCGGACGTAAAGCTGGCTGCGGTTTTGACAAGGTAATTATTAAGGAAGATGAGGATTTGCGCGGTCGCCGTCCCGGTGAAGTAGCTGCACTTTTGCGGCAGGGAATGATGGAAGGCGGGCTTACGGCCAAGCAGATTGAAGTGATTTATTCAGAAACAGAAGCGGTTCGAGCGGCTTTAACGCAGGCTAAGGCAGGAGATTTAATTGTTATCTTTTATGAGAAGTATCGCTTGGTTGATGAAATCGTAACAGCTTATGAAGCAGAAGCCGCAGCGGATCCTCACTCTTTTTCCGGCGAAAGCGAGCCTGTTGAGCAGGCATTTACTTGACTTTGTCGAATAGGACTTTGTAAAATAGAAGGACAAGGATGCGTAAAAGCCGAAATCGGCTTTGCGCCAAGTGAATGAATAAGGAGATGCCGTGGTAGAAGTAAAGGCCTATGCCAAAATTAACTTAGCTCTTGATGTGCTCCATAAACGTTCCGACGGCTATCATGCCGTCAATATGATTATGCAGTCTGTTGATTTGTATGACGATGTGACGCTGGAAACGGCGCCATCGGGAATTACGGTGTGTACAGATCGTAGCGATTTGCCAGGCGGACCGTCCAACTTAGCCTATCGGGCGGCCGCTCTTTTTCAGGAGACTTGTTCGCTATCGGCTGGCGTATACATTACACTGCATAAAAAAATCCCTATGGCTGCGGGATTGGCTGGCGGCAGTTCTGATGCGGCCGCCGTATTAATCGGGATGAACGAATTATTTCAAACTGGCTTGTCGCAGGCAGAGCTCGAAGCAATTGGTGCAAAAGTCGGTTCTGATGTGCCCTTTTGCCTAACTGGCGGGACGCAGCTGGCTACAGGACGCGGCGAACAGCTGCAGCGTTTGCCCGATTTGCCACCCCTCTGGGTTCTGTTGGTGAAACCGTCGCTTGCTGTGGCGACAAGTTGGGTCTATCAAAATTACTCTGCTGAAAAAGTTTCATGCCGCCCTGATGTAGCAGCTATGACGCAAGCTTTAGCGAGTGGCGATATTACATCGCTGGTACAAAGCAGTGCCAATGTA
Source organism: uncultured Pelosinus sp. (assembly GCA_900550105.1). Classification (GTDB taxonomy): domain Bacteria; phylum Bacillota; class Negativicutes; order UMGS1260; family UMGS1260; genus UMGS1260. The sequence continues at coordinate 23,933 of URQW01000007.1, read as the reverse complement.
TTGGAATCAGTTACGCTGGCGCATTATCCTGAAGTTGCCGCTATTAAAGCGCAGCTTGCCCAAGCGGCGCCGCTTGTGGCGTTGATGTCAGGCAGTGGCCCGACGGTGTTTGCCCTGTTTACCACTAGAGACAAGGCTTTGGCTGCCGCGAAGCAGTTGCAAGACAAAGAAAATTTATTTATTACTGTGGTGAAAAATGTTGTGGGGAGGAACGTGTAAGATGGAGAGGCGTCTATTGCCGATCAAATTAGATAGTTACAAGCCCTTGCGGGAAGTGGTCAGTGAAACACTTCGCGAGGCGATTACGAGCGGGGTACTGCAGCCGGGAGAACGGCTTATGGAAATTCAGCTTGCTGAGGAACTCGGCGTAAGCCGTACGCCGGTAAGAGAGGCGATTCGTAAACTGGAGCTGGAAGGCTTTGTTGTTATGATTCCTCGGCGCGGTACTTATGTAGCTGATTTATCAATCAAAGATGTCAATGAGGTATTTGAAATTCGTACAGCCCTGGATGTTTTGGCAGCCGGTTTGGCAGCAGAGCGAATTACTGATGAAGAGTTAGAAGAGCTTGAGCGAATTTTAGTGCAAATCGGCGAATGTATCGAGAAAAACGATATGGAACCAATTGTTGAGCTGGATAGCCAGTTTCATGATATTCAGTATCGGGCTTGTCGCAATGATCGGCTTGTTGGGATCATTAATAATCTTCGCGAACAGTTTACACGGTTTCGCTCTATTTCTATGGCTTTTCCGGGCCGAATTAAAAATACGTTGGAAGAGCATAGCCGCCTTGTCGAGGCCATTGCTTCCCGCGATCCGGAACTAGCTCAGAAATTAGCGCGTGAGCATATGGAAAATGCCGAACAAACGTTACTCCTAGATATGAACCATCGGCGTCAGGTTTAACCTGACGTCGCAGGAGGCGCAGGGCTTTGAAACTAGACGCTATTGTTTTGGCTGGCGGACAAAGTGGTCATGACTTATATGAAATTACCCAAACGAAAGAGCGAGCGCTGCTTCCTATTGCCGGAAGACCTATGGTGCTTTGGGTCATAGAGGCACTGCTAGCGAGCGATCTTGTCAAGCGAATTATCGTAGTGGGCGACATCGCTACGCTTGCTTCCTGCGCTTTCCCTGCCGCTGTTTCGATTGTGTCAGGCGGTGCTACGTTATTAGAAAGTCTGCAGCGAGGGTTGGCCGAGGTGCAAGCGGCTCAAAAAGTATTCATTGCTTCCGCCGATATTCCGCTTTTGACGGGTCAGACTGTCCGTGATTTTTTTGCAGCTACTTTGCCTGGTACAGCCGACTTGTATTATCCTATTGTCACGAAAGCGATTATGGATCAAACCTTTCGCACAACTAAAAGAACCTATGTGAAGCTTAAGGATGGGTTGTTTACGGGCGGCAATCTTTTTTTGGCCAATCCAGCCGTTTTACCGCAATGCATTAAACAAGCCGACTATTTATTTCAGCATCGCAAACAGCCTGTAGCGCTTTGCCGCTTTTTAGGTTTTTCTTTTCTGTTGCGTTTTTTAGCGGGACAGCTTTCCTTGTCGCACATTGAAGAACGGGCATCGGCATTGTTGGGGTTTCAGGGTGCGGTGATTAATGGTCCGTTTCCTTTGGTGGCTATGGATATTGATAAGGCGGCGGATTTGGAGACGGCTACTGCTTTTTTACGGCGGTTACCAAATTAAACTTCTGATTGTTAGCGAAGGCGATTTTAATTATAGAGTTAGCAAGACAAAAGCAATTTATAAAACATAAAAGAGAAGCTATCAGGGGAATCCTCTTGATAGTTATTTTTTTGCCGAAAAAAATAAGCAGGATTTACCGCGAAAAGAGAGAAAGTGAATAAAAATAGAAATTTAGCAGTTAATGTTCGGAATTTTAGGTAAACTGGAGGACTTTTCATGGATAAAGTACGGAGAATGGACCGTTTGGTGGCAATGACGAAAGTTCTTGTCGACCATCCCCATCAACTCTTTCCGTTAAATTATTTTAATCGGCTCTTTACAGCGGCAAAATCAACCCTGAGTGAAGATATGCTGACAATTAAGCAAGCACTGCAGCATTTTGAAATGGGAACGTTAGAAACCGTATCTGGTGCAGCTGGCGGCGTTCGTTATCTGCCGTATCATTCTGAAGCTGTTATCGCCAGGGAGTTAACGGCGATTGCTGAGCGCTTGAGTACAGCAGAACGGATGATTCCCGGCGGTTTTTTATATATGTCAGACCTGCTCTTTGATCCTGGGCTTATGGAACTTGTCGGTGAGTTCTTTTTGACGCGGTTTCGTGATGCCAATCCCGACTATATTATGACAGTAGAAACCAAAGGAATTCCCCTAGCGCTTATGACGGCCAGAGCGTTTCGCGTTCCCTTGGTCATTGTACGCCGCGGCAGCCGCGTAACCGAAGGATCGGCTGTAAGCATTAATTATGTGACAGGCTCATCCCGGCGGATTCAGACCATGTCTTTACCGAAACGGGCGATTCGCGATGGCGCTAGAGTCTTGATTATTGATGACTTTATGAAAGCTGGCGGTACGGCTGCTGGCATGGTTGATTTAGCCAAAGAGGTTGGCGCTGAGGCTGTGGGCGTTGGCGTTCTTGTGGCGACACAGGAACCAGAAGTGAAGATGATTGAAAATTATACGGCGTTGCTTATCTTGGAAAGCGTCAATGAGCATAATAAAACTGTGCAGATTCGACCCGTATTGTAAAATAGGCAAAGGGAGGATTTTTTATGAAAACGGTAACGGCGCAGGATATCGAGTTTGCTTATGAAACCTTAAAGGATGCCATTCACTTTACGACGCTTGACCGCAGTCGAACTTTTAGTGAAATGGCAGGTCAGCCGATTTATTTGAAACTCGAAAATCTCCAAAAGACAGGCTCTTTTAAAATTCGCGGTGCCTATCATAAAATTGCTTCTTTATCAGACGCGGAAAAAAGTCATGGCGTTATTGCCGCTTCAGCGGGAAACCATGCGCAGGGAGTCGCTTATGCGGCAGGACTGCAAAATATTCCTGCTACGATTGTTATGCCGGAAGCAGCGCCGCTGGCCAAGGTTATGGCATCGCGCGGTTATGGCGCAAAGGTAGTACTTTATGGCTCGTGTTATGACGAGGCGTATCAAAAGGCGGCAGAGCTTAAAGAAACAGAAGGTTTGACCTTTATCCATGCCTTTAATGATCCACAGGTCATTGCCGGTCAAGGAACGATTGGTTTAGAAATTTTGCAGCAACTTCCCAGCGTAGATCAGATCTTTGTGCCCATTGGCGGCGGCGGTCTGGCGGCGGGAATCGGCGCCTATATCAAAGCCAAGGCGCCTCACGTAAAAGTGATTGGTGTGGAAGCCAGCGGTGCGGCGAGTATGTATCTTTCCAAAGCGCGTCATGTGCTTACGCCTATATGTGATGCGACGACGATTGCCGACGGGATTGCCGTTAAAGTTCCCGGGGATTTAACCTTTCCCATTATTGATGAAACCATTGATGAAATTGTGCTTGTGGAGGAAGAAGAAATTGCCGCTGCCATTTTGTTAATGTTGGAACGGTCGAAGCTCATGGTCGAAGGTGCTGGCGCAGTGTCTTTGGCGGCGGCGCTGAAAAGCAAGGGAAGATTTAAGGGGAATTCCGTTTGCCTCATTTCTGGCGGTAATATTGATGTGAACTTTATTGCCCGAATGATTGAACGCGGTCTGGTCCAATCAGGACGGCGCGTGAAACTTGCCACACTTGTACCTGATCGGCCAGGGGCGTTGCAGCACGTATTGGCGCTGATTGCGCAAGCCAAAGCAAATGTAGTGCATGTGCTGCATGATCGGATTGAACGCCAAGTTCCGATTGGCCAAGCTGTGCTTGAAATCAGTTTGGAAACGCGCGATAGCGGCCATACAGCAGAAATTGTTGCGTTGCTGCAGCACGAAGGGTATCAGGTTACGGTGATTTAGGATACTATTTTTTTACAAGAAATCTTGTAAAGTCTAACTATTCTGTGAAGGAATAGTTAGACTTTTGTCGAAGAGAACTCGTTGTGCACTTTTGCGAATTTTTCTGTCAGGAGGAATTTAGATGACGAATATCCCCTGTACGGCGGTTATTTTAGCTGCGGGCAAAGGAACAAGGATGAAATCATCCTTGCCGAAAGTCCTTCATAAGATCGGCGGTAAGTCGCTTGTACAGCATGTAATCGATGCGGCAAAGGGAGCTGGTGTTTCCCAGCAGATTGTTGTAGTCGGTTTTGGCGGTGCTCAGGTGAGGCAGGCTCTAGCGGGACAGGCTATGTTTGCTGAGCAAAAAGAGCAGCTTGGAACGGGGCATGCTGTATTGCAGGCGCTGCCGCAGATTCCCACTGGAGAAGGAACCGTTATGGTGCTTTGCGGCGATACGCCATTGCTTACAGTAGAGATGCTGCAAAATCTGCTCGCAGAACATGAGGCAGCAGGGGCCAAAGCGACAGTCCTTACGGCTCATATGCCTGATGCGACTGGCTATGGGCGGGTGATTCGCGATGAAGCTGGTCAAGTAGTAAAGATTGTAGAGCAAAAGGACGCTTCGCCGGAAGAACTAGCTGTTCGTGAAATCAATACAGGGATCTACTGCTTTGAACAAAATGCGTTGGCTAAGGCGCTTGCCGCGACGAATTGCAATAATGCGCAAGGCGAGTATTACCTCACTGACGTAGTCGCTATCTTGGCAAAGGCTGGAGAAAAGGTTTGGGCAGTAGCCGCTGCTGACTATGAGGCGACAAGCGGGATTAATTCGCGGCGCCAATTGGCGGCAGCCGAATTAGTATTGCGTAAGCGTAAACTTGATGAACTTATGGATCAAGGCGTTACGATTATGGATATGAACTCTACCTTTATTGACGAAACGGTGACGATTGGTCCTGATACGATCATCTATCCCTTTACCTGGATTGAGGGGGATACGGTGATTGGCAGTGGCTGTGAAATTGGGCCGAACAGTCGGTTGCAGAACTGCCGCATTCGTGACGACGTGACGATCCACTTTTCCTATGCCCATGACTGCACGGTGGAAAGTCAGGCTATTGTAGGTCCTTATGCTCACTTACGGCCTGATACGCATCTTGCTTTTGGCGTTAAAGTGGGAAACTTTGTGGAAGTGAAAAATTCTACAATAGGTAAAGGTTCCAAACTGCCCCATCTAAGCTATATTGGCGACACCGATATGGGTGAGCATGTAAATATTGGCTGTGGTACGATTACAGTCAATTATGACGGCTATGAAAAGCATCGGACAACCATTGGCGACCATGCTTTTATTGGCTGCAACAGCAATTTGGTGGCGCCTGTTACGATTGAGGACGATACTTTTATCGCGGCAGGATCGACGATTACGAAAGACGTTCCCAAGGGAGCATTAGGAGTGGCAAGAAGTCGGCAGACGATTTTGCCGGGATGGACCGAAAAAATGCAAAACAAAAGAAAGTAATTTTGGAGGGTGTACAAGTGATGTTAGATGACAGTAAACGGCTGCGTATATTCAGCGGCAATGCCAACAAAAAGCTGGCTGAAGAAATTGCAGCTTGTTTAGGAATCGCCGTAGGGGAAGCTTCCGTAGGGCATTTTAATAATGGGGAAACACAGGTTATGATTGGCGAGAGCGTTCGTGGTACCGATGTATTTATTATTCAGCCTACCTGCACGCCGGTCAATGATCACTACATGGAACTCTTGATCATGGTAGATGCTTTGAAACGGGCTTCCGCCAACCATATCACTGCCGTCATTCCCTACTATGGCTATGCGCGGCAAGACCGTAAAACACGGGGACGGGAACCTATTTCGGCCAAACTTATGGCGAATCTGTTAACCACCGCTGGTGTGACTCGTGTTGTTACGATGGATTTGCATGCTGGTCAGATTCAGGGATTTTTTGATATTCCTGTGGACCATCTGCCTGGCGGTCCAATCTTGGCTGATTACATTACCTCTAAAAACTTGGGTGATTTAGTTGTTGTTTCACCAGATCTTGGCGGTGTAACAAGAGCGCGGCAATTAGCTGACCGTTTGGAAGCGCCGATTGCTATTATTGAAAAACGCCGTCCCGAACCAGGCGTGGCTGAAGTAATGAACTTGATCGGCAGCGTCGAAGGGAAAAATGCAATTATTGTTGATGATATTGTTGATACGGCTGGTTCTTTGACCGAAGGTGCTAAAGCCCTGCAACGGCTTGGTGCAAAAAGCGTATATGCTTGCTGTACTCATGGCGTTTTAAGCGATCCGGCTGTACAGCGCATTCAAGATTCCAATATTACGGAATTGATCATTACGAACACAATTCCTTTGCCTGACAGTAAGAAAATAGATAAAATTAAAGTTTTGTCAGTTGCACCGCTTATGGCCGAAGCCATTATTCGCATTTTCGGCGAACTTTCCGTAAGCAAATTATTTGACGATTAATTTGGCGACTCGAAGCAAGCTGATAGTTAAACATAGCAAAACTTGCTTTTCATAGAATAGATGGCCGTCCCTTAGGGGACGGCCTTTTTTTATGCTGGGATAGGGCGGCGGAATTAGGCTTTTAGTGATCAAGCGTACAAGGATTTTAAGCGATAGGCTAAGCGATACATAGTAAAGGCTGTTCCTAACAAACAAAGCCAGGCAAACCAGTCTCCCAACCGACTATATAGGGAATCGCCGCTACTTAGGGGCGTTTGAACAACGAGGCCGGCGCCTTGGTTACTGGTAGAAGCGGTTCCTAGCAAGCGGCCACGGCTATCGCTGACCGTAAGTAGTCCCCATTGGGCGGCGCGGGCTACAGCAAAATTTCCCTCGACACCGCGCAAAATGGCGACACGAGCATGTAACCATCCGTCAGTATGGAAATCCAACGCGGGTACTAGTAAAAGACCAGCACCTTTTTGGCTGTACTTCATAGCTGGCAAGGAAAAGTCCATATCTTTACAGATCGCAAGGCCCGCAGTGGCAGTATCGTTGCTTGGCAAGATCGTAAGAGCCTGGCCGGGGCTATAGCTATTTTCATAGGGAGAAAGTAAGTGTTGCTTGTCATACGAATCGAGTAAAGAGCCGTCTGGACCAAAGGCGAGGGCTGTATTATGGAGCTTTTCTTTTTGTAAGCTTAGGCCGACGACGAGTGCAACGTGGTTTTTCTGAGCGGCTTGACTAAGTAGCGATAGACCTGTTGCTTGGGCTGACGGAGCTAAAAAAGCGATTTTTTCGGGAAATAGTACGAGCTGTGCTCCCGTATTGGCTAAAGGGGTGATTTTGTCAATATAATGCTGCAAGGAGTTGTTCACAGTAGTTGGATCTTGGCTGCGTAATTCTTCAAACGTTGTGGGGACAGCGGCTAAGCCGATGGTCATAACTGGACTTACAGTCGGTCCATAAAGGCGATAGAATCCAAACAGAACCACGATTGTCAAAAGTCCGCCCACGACTAGTGCTGGAATTCGCCAAGCATCGCCGTTGCTATGAATATGCCAAATCGCAGCCAAACTGGCAGGGAGAAGCATCAGCAGAAAAGTAATTCCCCAGATGCCAGTTACCGAGGCGAGTTGGATAATCGGGAGATTGAGCACTTGCGTGTATGCCAAACTTTCCAAGGTGCCTAGGGAAGAAAGCTGGGACTGGATAAACTCATAGGCAGTCCAGGCTGAGGCAAAGGCCAGTGGCGCTAGCGGTTGATTCATGGAGCGGAATGTTGATCGAAACAGCAAGATCGCTAAAGTAAAAGCAGTTGCACTAAGGAGCGTTGTACTGAAAAATAAGAGCAAAGGCAGATAGCCAAACTGATTTAAAGCACCTAAAATAAATGCGACAAATGAGGCCAAGGCAGTTTTGGCCGCTTTGGCTTGTAGCGAATATAGGCATAACGGCAATGGGGCTAACCATGTTAAGAGCCAGTAATCATAAAAACCCGTAGAAAAATAAAACAAGATAGCACTCAGGCTAGCAAAGAAAATCATAGAAAGCCTCCTTTTTCCTCCTATATTCTCTAGTTGGCAAGGAAACCCTTTGGGCATTGCAATTGTGTAAAGAGCCGAAAAGACCGATCCTGATTTAAGGGCGGCTGTGGGCTATACCGAAATATGTTATAATAGATGAAATATTGCCAAGGAGAAAGCGGGCGCTGTTGCAACAGGTTAGCGCTTTTGCTATATTATACCCATTGGGTTGAATGGTAATAGTTTATTACTTGAGGATTTTAGGTGAGATAAATGAAATTAGTAATCGGTCTGGGCAATCCCGGCAGAGAATATGAGGCGACGCGTCATAATATCGGGTTTATGGCTGTGGATCGCTTAGCAAAACGCTGGGAGACGCCTGATTGGCGGCGCTGGGAAGAGGCGCTCATTACTGAGCAGCGCTTTCAGGCGGAAAAAGTGATTCTAGTGAAGCCGCAAACCTATATGAATTTAAGCGGTGTGGCGGTACGCCAACTAGCGAATTTCTACAAAATCGACTTAGCTGACATGCTGGTGATCTATGATGATATGGATCTTGCTGTGGGGAAGCTGCGGTTTCGGGCGAAAGGCTCTTCCGGCGGCCACCGCGGCATTGAATCAATGATTGTTGAATTAGGGGACAATCACTTTTCTCGGCTGAAAGTAGGAATTAGTCATCCTGGCGGCCGACGCAAAGTCGTTGATCATGTGCTGACCCCATTTACGCCAGAAGAAAGCGAAGCCATTGAAGCGGCCTTGGCGCGGTCCGAACAAGCGGTAGAAGCGTGGCTCCAAGAGGGAATTACGGTAGCCATGAATGGATATAACAAGAATGAGTGAGGTGAAATAATGATTACCACTTTATTTGCCGATCAGCATGGCGAAATTTTTGACCAGCCAGGCAAAGCGGCCGTCGGGCGCAGCGGCGATCGCCTTGTGCCGCTTTCGCGGGAAAATATGATTCCTCTTCCTGAAGGTGCTGAGCTAATGTTTTTGCCGGGGCGGCGCGCTGTCGCCTGGGAGCAGGGCGAAGCGAAAGCTCTTACGAACAAAGGACTTGCTGTTGCGGCCATGCTGCCTGTAGGCTATACGCGGACGCTACTGCCAGCTTTTATTAAAGGTGAAGATGCGCCTGTTTTGCCGCTCTATGGCTATACGGCGGCGGCGCTTATTGATGATGAAATTTATGTAGCTGCTGTGAAAAGTGATGATAATGCCAAGTGGCATCCTTATGCCTATAATACGCCGAAACTAAAGGGAAAGGTCCGGCGGCTTACGGAGCAGTTTCCGAAAAACCGCTTAGTAGAACATTTGGGGAATTGTTCGCTTTCCTGGCATTGCTGTACGGCGCAAAATCTTTTTTATCACCGCTGGGAAGCGGGAATTCCCACATCGCCTGTTTGTAACGCCAATTGCTTTGGCTGTATTTCGCTGCAACCATCAGAATGCTGCCCATCGCCGCAGACGCGCATTGCCTTTACGCCGACACCGGAAGAGGTGGCGGAAATTGGCGCCTATCATCTGGCGACAGCGGAAGATGGGATCATCAGTTTCGGCCAAGGCTGCGAAGGGGAACCGTCGCTCGCCTATGAGACGATTGCTGCTGCGATGCAACAGATTCGTGCCGTAACCGATCAAGGGATTCTCAATATCAATACGAACGCGGGCTTTACGACAGGAATCAAGGCGATTGTGGACGCTGGACTCAATAGTATGCGTGTCAGCATTAACAGTCCTACCGATGCTGTCTATCAGGCGTATTACCGGGCTGGTTATGATTTGGCGGCGGTCAAAGAATCGATTCGCTATGCCAAGAGCAAAGGTGTTTTCGTATCGCTCAATATGCTCTTTTTCCCAGGAATCAATGATTGTGAGTCGGAAGTCGCTGCTTGGGAGAGCTTTATCAAGGAGCTCGCGATTGATATGATTCAGTTGCGTAATTTGAATGTAGATCCTGACGAACTCATGACCATTATGCCGAAAATGACTTCAGCCGCTATGGGCGTAAAGCCCATGATCGCAAGGCTGCAGCAGGCGGCGCCATCCCTCGTAATTGGCAGCTTCAGTCATTATAATAAAGAAGAATAATTCTTTGGTTTTTCTTTGGCTTTTCGTGTTGCACAGAAAAGTCGATTGTGCTATAATTCATAGGTAAACTGTAGGGGTTCTATGCACTATGTCAAAGAACATGGTGATGCTAGTAAAAGTGAGGTGCAGAAATTATGAAGGAAAACATTCATCCTAATTTTGGCGAAGCCAAAGTAGTTTGCGGCTGTGGCAACACATTCACAACGGGTTCTGTGAAAAAAGAACTGCGCGTTGATGTTTGCTCTAAATGCCATCCTTTCTATACGGGTCAGCAGAGAAACATTCAGGCTGGCGGTCGTATTGAAAAATTCAATAAACGTTACGGTAACTAAGAACGATAGGTTCAGCAGAGCACATACATGCTCTGCTGTATTTATATCTATTAGTTTATCAGATAATATAGACAAGAAGAACAATGGATCAAAGGAGAACTGGAGTGAAACCAAAAGTATATATTGGCGGCCAGGCTGTGATTGAAGGCGTTATGATGCGCGGGCCGAAGCATATCGCTACAGCTGTTCGCGAACCAGGCGGGACGATTGTGATTGATAAATCGCCCCTGACTTCAATTATGGACCGCTACCCTATTTTAAAGAAGCCGATGCTTAGGGGCGTTGTTGCGCTAGTGGAGTCGCTGGTATATGGTTTAAAATCGCTTTCCTATTCGGCGCAAGCGGCCGGTGAAGAAGAGGAAGCTTTGTCTGATAAGGAAATTGCCATGACGATGATCGTTTCGCTGGCAATTGGCATTGGTTTGTTTGTGATTTTGCCCACCTATGCGGCGAAAGCCCTCCATTCTTCGCTAGATAATCCGATTTTGCTCAACCTTCTAGAAGGATTGCTGCGGCTTGTGATCTTTTTTGCCTATATTTATGGAATCTCGCGCATGGGAGAAATTCAGCGTGTCTTTCAATATCATGGGGCTGAGCATAAAACGATTCACGCCTATGAGCAAGGACTTCCCTTAACGGTAGAAAATATTCGGCCGCAGAGTCGGTTGCATCCGCGGTGCGGTACGAACTTTCTCTTGATCGTCATGGTCGTAAGCATCGTACTGTTTGCTTTTCTCGGGTGGCCTGATTTAATCGAGCGAATTGTTTCACGGATTATTCTTATGCCGGTTGTGGCCGGTCTTGCTTATGAGGTAATCCGTTTTGCCGGACGCAGTGAAAGTCCTTTCGTGGCATTTGCCATTCAACCAGGCTTATGGTTGCAGAATTTAACGACCCGTGAACCGAGCGATGATCAGATTGAAGTTGCTGTCGCCGCCCTGGAAGCGGTGAACCCGGCGAATGAGCCGGAACAAGTATTAAGTGAAGAAATAAAGGTGGATGACCATGCTTGAACAAGTACAGGCCATAGAAGATAAATTTTTAGAATTGGAAAATTTAATTAGCGATCCTGTTGTACTGGCTGACCAAGCTCAGTGGCAAAAGCATACGCGCGCTCATGCCCAGCTTATGCCAATTGTGGCAAAATATCGCGAATATAAAGAAGTGCATCAGGAACTCGCTGATACAGAAGAGCTTTTGCGAGAAAAACTCGATGATGAAATGCGTTCTTTAGCCCAGTCGGAATTAAATGAGCTAAAAGATCGGTTTGCCGTGCTGAGCGAGGAATTGCGTATTCTGCTGTTGCCGAAAGATCCCAATGACGGTAAAAATGTTATCGTTGAAATTCGTGGCGGCGCCGGCGGCGATGAAGCGGCTCTATTTGCAGGTGATCTCTTCCGCATGTATACGCGTTATGCCGAAACAAAAGGTTGGCGAACGGAAATACTTGAGTCGAATCCGACGGAACTTGGCGGCTTCAAGGAAGTTATTTTTCTGATTGAGGGCGATAGTGTTTACAGTCGCTTAAAATTTGAAAGCGGCGTGCACCGTGTACAGCGGATTCCGACGACAGAATCTGGCGGGCGGATTCATACATCAACAGTGACTGTTGCTGTACTGCCAGAAGCCGAAGAAGTCGATATTGAAGTCAATCAAAATGATTTAAAAATTGACACCTATTGTGCCAGCGGCGCTGGCGGACAGCATGTCAATAAGACAGAGTCGGCTGTGCGAATTACTCATTTGCCAACAGGCGTCGTCGTTACTTGTCAGGATGAAAAATCCCAACTAAAAAATCGTGATAAAGCCATGCGCGTATTACGAGCAAAATTGTTAGAATTAGCCCAGCAGCAACAGCATGCTGAAGTGGCGCAGGAGCGAAAAAGTCAAGTTGGGACAGGCGACCGTAGCGAGCGGATCCGGACCTATAACTTCCCGCAGGGCCGTGTGACTGATCATCGGATTGGTCTGACTCTTCATAAATTAGATTTTGTTCTTAACGGCGATCTTGATGAAATTGTTCATGCTTTGGTTACGGCGGATCAAAGCGAACGGCTGCGGCAGGGGCAGTAGCTATGGCTGAAATGTGGACGATTGGCCGTATTTTAGCTTGGACGAAGCAGTACTTTGCAGCCAAAGGCGTGGAATCTCCGCGCCTTGACGCCGAAGTACTGCTTTCCCATATTTTAAAGCAAGATAGAATTTATTTATATGTGCACTTTGATCAGCCGCTCACGCCAGAAGAACTTACTGCTTATCGGGAAGCGGTGAAAGAACGAGCGCAGCGTTTGCCTGTCGCTTATATTACAGGTTATAAAGAATTTATGGGCCTTAACTTTGTCGTTTCCCCGTCCGTTCTGATTCCGCGCCCTGATACGGAGATTCTTGTAGAAGCAGTCCAAAAGCGTCTTGCTCAATATGAGGATATTTCGTTTGCTGATCTTGGTACAGGCAGCGGCGCAATTGTCGTAAGTTTGTTGACATTGTTGCCTAAAGCCAAGGCGGTAGCTGTTGATATTTCTGAAGCGGCGCTTATTATAGCTGAGCAAAATGCCCAGAATCACCAGGTACAGGACCGCTTAGACTTATGTTGCGGCGATTTTACGCAGGCTTTATCAGGACGCTTTCAAGCGATTGTTTCCAACCCTCCCTACATTCCTGATGACGAGGTGAGGACTTTAGCGCCGGAAGTATTAAAAGAGCCAAGTCTTGCCTTAAAAGGCGGCAACGACGGCCTTGACTTTTACCGACGTTTGTTATGTGATTGCGCGCCACTGCTTACGGATGATGGGTTTCTAGCGATAGAAATTGGGATTGATCAAGCTGAACCACTGCAGGCACTCGCTGCAGCATCGCCCTTTCAGGTACAGGAGATTGTGAAGGACTATGGCGGGATTGAGCGCGTCATGGTCTTTGTAAAAAAAGAATCAAAGAAGGAATAACAATGGAAACTCATTATTATAAATTGTCGGCGGAAAATCCGAGCCATAAAGTGATTGAAGTAGCAGGGGCTTTGCTGCGTCAGGGCGGTCTTGTGGCTTTTCCTACTGAGACTGTGTATGGTTTAGGGGCGAATGGCTACTCACCTGAAGCAGTGGCGGCGATTTATGCCGCCAAGGGACGCCCTTCCGACAATCCGCTGATTTTACATATTGCCTCTTTAGCCATGCTCGATGAACTGGTTACGACAGTGCCGGTCGCAGCGGAAAAAGCCTTACAAGCCTTTTGGCCCGGTCCTTTGACGATTATCGCGCCGAAGAGTTCGCGCGTTCCCCTGGCGGTAACTGGCGGACTTGATACCGTTGCTGTGCGCTATCCGTCCTCAGTAATTGCTCGGGAGCTGATTGCTGCGGCTAACGTACCGATCGCAGCACCGAGCGCCAATCGCTCCGGCAAGCCTAGCCCGACAACGGCGCAGGCCGTGTTGGAGGATTTAGACGGACGAATTGATATGATTATTGATGGCGGGCCTTGTGATATTGGCTTGGAATCTACGGTGCTTGATTGTACTGGTGATATTCCGGTAATTTTGCGACCAGGCGGTATTACCTATGAAATGCTTGTACAAGAGCTAGGACAAGTCGAGGTCGATCCTGGGTTATCTTTAGGTTCCCAGGCAGCGCCGAAAGCTCCTGGTATGAAATATCGCCATTATGCGCCCACTGCGCCGCTGATACTGTTTGAAGGGCCGGAGCAGGCTGTGCAAACGGCCATGCAAGAGCGAGTGGCGCAAGAGACAAAGCAGGGACGGCGGCTGGGGCTGCTCATTTGTGAAGAGTGGCGGTCTCTATTTCAAATGGTAGAATCTGTCGAAACCTTTGGTTCCCTCTTAGACCTTGATGCTGTGGCTGGACAGATTTTTGGCGCATTACGGTCTTTTGACCATGAATCGGTTGATCTCATTTTAGCGCAGGGAATTCCTGAATCGGGAATTGGTCGAGCGGTGATGAATCGGTTGCGTAAAGCGGCCGGTCAGCAGATTGTAAAAGTATAATCCTAGAGGTTTGCGCGGCTTTTTTCCTTCATATAGTTACTAAAAGGAGGAGAGGCCTATGTCGCTTTGGGAGGTTTTACTACTCAGCATTGCCTTAGGGGCTGACCTGTTTTCTGTGGCTGTGCCGATTGGGATGCAAGGGCTTGAGAAAGAACGTATTTTCTTTTCTTCTGTGGTTTTTGCCTGTTTTCATATTTTTATGATTTGGGCTGGTTATTTTTTTGGTCACTTACTTGGCGATGTGCTTACGGCTCAGGCGAGCGCCTTTGGAGCAACGATTTTAATTTTGCTTGGCTGCAACATGCTATGGGAGCAAAAACAAGGCAAGGAAATGCGATCTTGCCGCTTGCGCGGCGGCGCTTTGGTGAGTCTGGCTGTCAGTGTCAGTCTTGATGCTTTTGTTGCGGGAATTGGCTTAGGCATACTTGAAGTCAATCTGCTCTTTTTCAGCTTAATTCTCGGATTGACGATTTTTGTTATTAGTTTTTGCGGGTTTACTTTAGGCGATAAGCTGGGAGCTTTCGTAGGTCGCTATGCCCCTGTTCTAGGCGGACTGCTTTTAGCCGCTTTCGGCATGCAGACATTGTTACGAGTTTTTTGGCTAAAATAGAAGGAGGAGAGTCCTTTGTTGCAAATTCTCATTTTATGTACAGGAAATACTTGCCGCAGTCCTATGGCGCAGCTCTTGCTGCAAGAGCGCATTAAAGAAGCGGAAATGACGCATGCCTTTACCGTAAAATCAGCCGGTCTGGCGGCATTTCCTGGTCAGGCCGCTTCGGCGGGAGCCGCGCAAGCGATGAAATCGCGCGGAATTGATGCCAAGATGCATCGTTCACGGTTGCTGACGGAAGATGATCTTGTTTCAGCCGACCTTATACTGACTATGACGCAAGGCCATAAAAATCAAGTATTGCAGCTCTTTCCTAAGGCTAAGAGCAAAGTTTTTACTTTGGCGGAATATACGGGCAACCTTGCCGATGTGTCAGATCCTTTTGGCGGTGATTTAGCGGAATATGAGCGTTGCGCCCGCATGCTATCAGAACTTGTTGATCTTGCCTGGGAAAAGTTGCAGACTTCGGCAGGAAAAAATCAGTAAACGGAGAATCATGAGGAGAATAGTCAAAGGGGGTACAAAAGTGAAAATTGCAATAGGCAGTGATCACGGCGGCTTACGTCTGAAAGAAGAACTAAAAGCGCGCCTAGAAGAAAGACAGATCGAATTTCACGATTTTGGCGCTTATACAGAGGAATCGGTGGACTATCCTGACTATGCCAAAGCAGTGGCTGAAGCTGTCGTCGCCGGTGACTATGAGCGCGGAATTCTTATTTGCGGCACAGGAATCGGTATTTCTATTGCAGCCAATAAGGTAAAAGGAATTCGCGCCGCTCTTTGCTGCGATGTCTTTTCAGCGAAAATGTCGCGCGAGCATAATGACGCCAATATCTTGGCTCTGGGTGAGCGGGTAACAGGACCGGGGCTTGCTTGTATGATTTTAGATACATGGCTGGATACTCCTTTTGCTGGCGGTCGTCATGAGCGTCGTGTTGGCAAAATTAGTGAACTCGAACAATAGAGGTGAGCATAGGTGTCACAGAAAGAATGGTTGGAAGAAATTCGTCAGGCGACCCGTGAGGCCGCTACAGAACTGCTGATGAAAGCTCAGGTAAAAGCTGGGATGGTTCTGGTTGTGGGCTGTAGTACCAGTGAAGTAAAAGGGGAAAAAATCGGCTCAGCCGGTTCGGAGGCTGTAGCGGAAATTCTGCTAGCAGAACTTCGTCAGGCCGCCGTTCGTCGTCAGGTTTTTTTAGCCATACAATGCTGTGAGCATTTAAACCGGGCTCTCGTTGTAGAACGGGAAGCTCAGGAAAGATACGGCTGGACAGAAGTCTCGGTGTTGCCGCGCCCTCATGCCGGCGGCGCGTTAGCGGCCCAAGCCATGACCGATTTCAGCGATCCTGTGGTGGTAGAAACGATTCAGGCTCATGTGGGTCTTGATATTGGCTGTACGCTCATTGGCATGCACTTAAAGGCTGTAGCTGTACCACTGCGTCTTACGCAAAAAACAATTGGACAAGCTCTGTTGGTGGCGGCAAAAACGCGACCTAAGCTGATCGGCGGTCAACGGGCTGTTTATCATGAAGAAGTACTCGTCAAATAATACAACACTTTGTTAGGGGGCACATCATGTCGTTCTTGGAACAGGTAGATCCGGAAATTGCTAAACTTATTGCTTTAGAAAAACAACGTCAGCAAAATAAGCTGGAACTGATTGCATCAGAAAACTTTGTCAGTGAAGCGGTTATGGAAGCGCAAGGCTCTGTTTTGACGAATAAATACGCTGAGGGCTATCCCAAGCATCGTTATTACGGCGGCTGTGAACATGTCGATGTAGTAGAACAATTGGCTATTGATCGGGCGAAAGCTCTGTTCGGCGCTCCTTACGTCAATGTGCAGCCTCATTCTGGCGCTCAGGCGAATATGGCTGTTTTTTTCGCGCTGCTCTCACCTGGTGATACCATTCTCGGTATGAATTTATCCCATGGCGGTCATTTGACTCATGGCAGCCCCGTCAATTTTTCCGGTAAATGGTTTAAAGTTGTTGCTTACGGCGTTGATGAACAGACCCAGTGCATTGATTATGACGCAGTGCGCAAATTGGCGTTAGAAAATAAGCCGAAGCTCCTGGTTGCAGGCGCCAGTGCGTATCCGCGCGTCATTGATTTTGCCCGTCTTGCAGCGATTGCCCATGAGGCAGGCGCGTTGCCTATGGTCGATATGGCTCATATTGCTGGACTTGTGGCAGCAGGCCTTCATCCCAGTCCTGTACCGCATGCTGATATTGTTACGACGACGACTCACAAAACGTTACGCGGACCGCGTGGCGGTATGATTCTCTGCCGGGAAGAGCAGTACGCGAAAGCAGTGAATAAAGCGATTTTCCCCGGAATTCAAGGTGGCCCGCTTATGCATGTAATTGCAGCGAAAGCTGTTGCCTTGCAGGAAGCTAGCACGGAAGCTTTTAAAGCTTATCAGCAGCAGATCGTAAGAAATGCGGCAGCTTTGGCGGCGAAACTGACGAAATCCGGTTGCACACTTGTGTCGGGTGGTACGGATAATCACTTATTGCTGCTAGATGTGCGGCCGCAAAACTTAACAGGCAAAGAAGCGGAGCATCTTTTAGATGAAGTTGGTTTGACTGTGAATAAAAACACCATTCCTTTTGATCCGGCCAGCCCCTTTGTGACTAGCGGTGTCCGGATTGGTACTCCGGCAGTAACATCGCGAGGCATGGACGAAGCCGCCATGGAAGTGATTGGCGAAGTCATTGCGTCAGTGCTCACCGCGCCAAATGACGAAACCATAAAAGTAGCTGCGAAAGAAAAAGTAGCGGCTCTTTGCAAAAAATTCCCTCTTTATCCTGAAAAAGCGTAAAGAGACGAAGGAGATAACAGAATGCAGATTCATGTAATTAATCATCCCTTAATCCAACATAAACTATCTTTGATTCGCGATGTAAATACAGGAACAAAGGAGTTTCGTGAACTTCTTGAAGAAATTGCTACACTAATGGCTTATGAAATTACTCGCAATCTTCCTTTAGAAGACGTTGTTATTGAAACACCTGTAGAAAAATGCCATTGCAAAATGCTGGCAGGTAAAAAAATCGGTGTTGTGCCAATTCTGCGTGCCGGTCTCGGCATGGTTAGCGGCGTACTTCGCCTGATTCCCGCAGCAAAAGTCGGTCATGTCGGTTTATACCGCGATCCCGAGAGCTTGCAGCCAGTTGAATATTACTGCAAACTGCCGACCGATGTAACAGAACGTGATTTCATTATTATTGACCCAATGCTTGCTACTGGCGGTTCTTCCGCTGCGGCGATCGATCTGTTAAAACGCCACGGTGCTAAGAACATTAAACTGATGTGTCTTGTTGCAGCGCCGGAAGGCATTAATCTTGTCAATGAACAGCATCCTGATGTAGAAATTTATACAGCAGCTGTTGATATTAAACTCAATGACCATGGCTATATTGTTCCTGGTCTTGGTGATGCAGGCGACCGGATTTTCGGTACAAAATAAGAAAAACGGCAGTTGGACTTGGTTCTAGGGAACTGTCCACTGCCGTTTTTTTGCAAAAGCGTATTGTAAAGCGAGGGTTTTTATGCGGAAAAACTGGGATGAATATTTTTTAGATATTGCTTTTCAGGTAGCTGAGCGCAGTACTTGTCAGCGGCGAAAAGTCGGCGCCGTCATTGTGAAAAACAAGCGGATTAAAGGAACTGGCTACAACGGCAGCCCGGCAGGACTGCCTCATTGCCTGGAAGAAGGGTGTCTCATGCTTGATGGCCATTGTATCCGCTGCATTCACGCGGAACCGAATGCTTTGCTGGAATGCTCGCCTGATGAACGTCATGAGGCTACCTTATACTGTACGGATAGGCCTTGTCCAGAATGTCAGAAGCTTATTATTACCTCAGGAATTCAGCGCGTTGTTTTTGCCCGAGACTACGAGCCTCATACCGAGTGGTTTTCGCTGGCGCCGTGGATTGAAATCGTTCATTTGCCTCGTTAAGCAAGGAATGGCAGCCATACCGCGTCAACGTTAGCACTTGACTTCCGGCTTGTATGGCAGGCCATCCTTTGTGCTTAGGTGCGCCGAATAGTGCGGTTTGAGCTTGTTGGAATGATTTCGCAAGGAATGGCAGCCATATAAGCGGAACATGTATTAATGGTATGGTGTGGTTTGGAGCCTATCGCAATGATTTCGTGATAAGGCAGAAAGGGAGATATTACTCATAAAAGCGGAAGTCAAGTGCTAACGGTGACGCGTTATGAGTAATATCTCCCTTTCGTCTACCCGAAAAAGGCTGGGAAATGCGAAAAACCGGCTATCTACCTTCGTAAATAACCGGTTCTTCCTATTATGGCGGAGTGACAGGGATTTGAACCCTGGCAGGCCTTGCGACCTCTAACGATTTAGCAAACCGTCCTCTTCAGCCACTTGAGTATCACTCCAAGGACACTATTAGATTGTAGCATGATGAAACATCTTCTGTCAATAAGCAGTTAACCTATTTTTATGCTACAATAGAGATATAGCTTAATTTTAAGTATAAAATATACAAAATCTGCCCTGCGAAGATATAATTTAGGATGGGACATTTGTTGTTGGATTGGACAAGGAATGAAAGGAAAACAAAATGGATACAATTAGCTTACCAAAATTGAATCATTTGACACCGACATTTTCTTCGACTCTTTTAAAAGCGGTAGAAGAAGCTGGGGAGTTGGCGCGGGCTGTTTTGCACTTTTTGCCGTATGGACGAGCGGAAGAGGTCGGACAGATTAGTGCGATACCAAGCAAGGCAGTTGATCTGACGGCAGCTCAGCGCACTTTGCGTTCGGTGGCGGAAGAACTGTTAGATGTGGCTCAGGTTTGCGTGACCATGCTGTTTGTGATGGAAGACGAGTATCATCTAACAATTGATCGCATGATTGACAGACATTTGGCGAAACTCATGGCAAAAGGGTATTGTTTTGATCAGGGGCAAACCTATGAGATAGCAACGTGCGGTTCTTTTAAGACATTACGACTGCCGCGGCTTTATCTTGATGAAGTAACTTTGCTCACCACGGTCTGTAAGATTCAAGAAGAGCTTGGCGAGATGACGCAGTATTTAGGCAAGATGACAGGCGCCTCCGGTGAAACCGTTCAACTTGACTTTGCGGCTGCTCTAGATGGTTGCGCCGAAGAACTATTAGATGTAGCGCAGTGTTGTTTTACGATGATGTATATTCTCGCTGACCGTTATCAAGTCGATATTGCGGCGCTTGTGGCTGAGCATGTAGAAAAACTGGAAAAACGGGGCTATTTTACGCGGTAAATCAGAAAGGAATGTACAGGCTTTCATTGACAAGTTTTTACGTGGTTTGGTACAATAGGGCTGTTGGTGCCTGGTCAGTTTTTTTGAACTTACCTTAGGTACATTAGAAAACGAGGTGCATGAATTGTGCAATCTTATGTTGTTGCTTTTATCACGGCTTTAGTTTTGGCTTATCTCATTACTCCATCCGTAATAAAGCTGGCAATCAAACTTGGGGCTATGGACGCGCCTGACGCACGCAAAGTGCATAAGCATCCGATTCCGCGGATGGGCGGACTGGCAATCTACATCGGTTTTGTCGTCGCTGTTTTGGCAAGTATGCATATGGATAAAGATATTCTTGGCCTACTCGCTGGCGGTACCGTAATTTTGCTTGTAGGTATTGCTGATGATATGTTGCAGCTGCCAGCAAAAGTGAAACTTCTCGGGCAAATTGCTGCAGCGATTGTTTTAGTTTTATTTGATATTCAGATTGAATGGTTGACAAATCCTTTCGGGGATATGATCTATGTAGAATATTTTTCTGTACCGATTACGATTCTTTGGGTTGTTGGGCTGACCAATACAGTCAACTTAATTGACGGTTTAGATGGTTTGGCCGCTGGTGTTTCAACAATTGCAGCGCTTACGATTTTGCTCGTGGCTTTGCAACAGAATTTTTGGATTGTTGCTGTGCTGACTTCGGCTCTTGCTGGTAGCGCCCTTGGTTTTTTACAGCATAATTTTAATCCGGCTAAAGTTTTTATGGGCGATACAGGCAGTATGTTTTTAGGGTATATGCTTGCGGCGATTTCCATTTTGGGAACTGTAAAATCCGCTGCAACGATTGCCTTGATTGTGCCGATCGTAGCTTTGGGGCTGCCGATTATGGATACAACCTTTGCAATTATTCGCCGCTATAATAGCGGACAGCCCATATTTAAGCCTGATAAAGGACATTTGCATCATCGTTTGTTAGCGATGGGCTTATCACAGAAACAAGCTGTTTTACTCATGTATGTGATCAGTGGCTGCCTCGGTCTTAGCGCAATTGCTTTGACAGAAGTAAATATGGGGTTTGCTGCCGTCATTCTTTTCTGCCTCCTAGCGCTTGCCTTTGTTGGGGCGCGGAAGGTGGGCGTTCTGAAACAGAACGATTCGGCGCAAAGTCATTCCTGAGTATGATTTTAAAGTAAAAATAGCAAGAAACCACAAAGGCGGGCGCAAGGCCTGCCTCTTTTAGCTAATTAGGAGAGTGATTTGTTTGGCTCGTCTGAAAGTTATGACTGTATTTGGCACAAGACCGGAAGCGATCAAGATGGCTCCAGTGGTGCTAGAGCTTGCTAAATATAGCGATCTCATCCAGCCGATTGTTACGGTAACAGCCCAGCATCGAGAAATGCTGGATCAGGTCCTCGGCCTGTTTGCGATTCAACCTGACTATGATCTTGATATTATGGCGCAAGGGCAGACTTTATTTGATATTACCGCGAAAGCCATGCATGGTCTTGACAGTGTGCTTGCCACCGAAAAACCCGATATTGTTCTTGTTCATGGCGATACGACAACCACTTTTGCGGGAGCGCTAGCCGCTTACTATCATCATATTCCCGTAGGCCATGTGGAAGCGGGGCTGAGAACAGGCAATAAATATTCGCCTTTTCCCGAGGAGATGAACCGTAAGCTGACTGGTTCTTTAGCAGAAATGCATTTTGCACCGACGCCGACAGCAAAAGAAAATCTTTTGAAAGAGAATATTTCTGCTGACAATGTTTTTGTTACAGGCAATACGGTCATTGATGCTTTGAAAGCAACGGTAAGCGAAACCTATCAATTTTCTGATCCGCTGTTAGCTTCGATTCCTTATGGCGAGCGCCGCGTTGTGCTGGTGACGACTCATCGCCGCGAGAATCTTGGCGAACCGATGCGCCATGTTTATCAAGCGCTACGGCAGATTGTTCATGATTTTTCTGATGTAGAAATCGTTTTCCCTGTTCACAAAAATCCGAAAGTACGTGAAGTTGTTGAGGCCGAACTTGGCAGCATTGAACGAGTTCATCTTATTGATCCACTGGACTATGAACCGTTTGCTAACCTCTTGGCGCGGTCATATCTGGTTCTAACCGATTCGGGCGGAATCCAAGAAGAAGCGCCGTCGTTAGGTAAGCCAGTTCTCGTTTTACGCGATACGACAGAACGGCCGGAAGCAATTGCTGCTGGTACAGTAAAGTTGATTGGTACAGAAAAAGAGCGAGTCTATCAGGAAACCTCATTGCTCTTAAGTAGTCGCAGCGACTATGAGAAGTTGGCCGGGGCTTGCAATCCTTATGGTGATGGACTTTCTTCGCGGCGGATTGTCGAAACGATTCTATGTCGCTATGGCTTGAAACAAACAATGCCAGCTCCTTTTGTTTGCAAAAACGAATAAGAATTTAGTCCGCATACTATTGTGATGCGGACTTTTTGTATTTGAAATAAATTTAGCGCTTTTTCAGCAATTTTATAGAATAACTAGACAAAAATCTTCTTTTTTACACAATCGAGGAGGAATTTTTAATTGTGTGAAGAATATATACAAATACTATTCATGCCATTTCCGAAATCATAGAAAAGCGTATTCCAGGGTATGCTATTTTTTGAAGATGAAGGGGATGCAAAGATGGGCAAGAATAGCAAAAATGCTTTGCTGCAGGCGCTGAATCTTGTATCGGCTCTAGGGCTTACGCTTGTTTCGACACTTGCTGTAGGAATCGGGATAGGGCGGCTTTGGGATCACTATTTTGCCACTTACCCTTGGGGAACGATCATTGGAATTGCGCTGGGAGCTTTAGCTGGTTGCGTGGGAGTGTTTAAGCTCATTGTTGCCAGTCAAAAAAATTGAATATTATGGTGATAGTAAATGAAAGAAGCGCTTTTTGTATGAGAACCGATTTTGGGGAGATGAAAAAATCCTATTTTTGGGGACTACCCTTATGGTCGTTCTTCCTGCTTGGCAGTACGTGGTTATCAGGTCATGGTGATAAGCTGCCCGGACTCTTGCTTGGTATCGTGGCGGCTTATATTTATTTTATCCTGGTGATGATCCGCGTAAAAAAAAGCGCCAACCTGCCGCCGAAGAAGGCGGTTTGGTCCATGCGCGTGGGCTGGGTAATTCGTCTTGTATTTGTCTGTTTTATTCTTTATTTTTCTTTGCGAGTTCCAGAACTCGATTTTTTGGCAGCAGTCGTGGGGCTTTTCTCACTTCATATAGTTTTCCTGGGGGCTGCTTGTGTGTTTGTTATCAAACACAAATTCTTCTAAATGAAATAAGAAAGGGGGGGATTTCTGATGGAACATGGTGAAGGACATGCAATTGGCTCACATCAGATTGCTCATTTTGCCGGCCTGAGTTTTCATCTAGACACGCTCATTATGACGTGGCTGACTATGGCGGTTGTTATTATTATCGCAATCTTAGCAACAAGACGGCTGACACTAGTGCCATCTGGCTGGCAAAATTTATTGGAAATGGCTGTAGAAGCGCTTTTGAATCAAATTGAATCCACTATGGGCCCGAAAGGCCTCAAGTTTGCACCGATGATCATTACGCTGTTTCTCTTTCTCTTGATCAGCAACTGGCTTGGACTCATTCCGAAGTTTAGTTCGCCGACAAGCGACTTGAACACGACAGCAGGGCTGGCGATTATGGTTTTTGTTCTCATACAGGTTTTGGGCATTATGC
>URQW01000006.1 GCA_900550105.1 uncultured Pelosinus sp. | reverse complement strand
TGTCAATTTTCTTCTGGGAAACCCACAGGCCCCAAGTATTGACAGCTTTTTTGTCAGCGCCTTTGTATTTCAAAGTTACTTCATAAGCTTTCGGGCTTTGACCTTTAACTTTTGCACCGTCAGCTGCATTTTTACCATATTCGCCGCTCAGCGTGAAGTTTTCAAAACCAGTGTATTTCAAGCCAACTGCCGTTGTTTTGTATTTTGCTACAGGATATACAGAATTTGATCTATCTTTCAGGTAGGTAGCATCAAATGTCAAATTATCAGTAGCAGCGACCTGCATATTTGCCCAAGCAAGATTCAAAGTGCCTTGACCAAGAACGGCTTCATAACGACCAAAACCGCCGCCTAAGTTAAATGCACCGATTTTTTTACCGATAGAAACAGTGCTAGGAGCAGACTGTTTATAGTTGCCGCTCAAGTCAGCAATGATGCCTTGACCAAGGAATAAAGGTACGCGACCAACAGAGATCTGGTCAAGACCAAGAGCTTTACCAGTTACATAGGCATTAGCCAATGTCATATTGCTGCTGTCTTGTCCAGCATTGGAATTTTCAAAGGATTCGTATTGTACGCGGCCTTTGAAAGTCCAGTCTTGGTCGATAGGAGCAGTCATGAACAAGCGAACACGTTCACGAGTACGAGAAGTGCCATTTTCGCCATTCTGGCTGGAATAGCTTTCAGAACGTAGACGTGCATAGCCTTCCCATTTAATGTTGCCCACTTTGTTTTCGAGGTTCGTTACACGAACGCCGAGGTTCTGCAGTTCAGTGGAATATTCAGCAGCTAATTTGTCAATCATAGCTTTCTGCTGAGCGTCAGCTTTGTCAACTTTAGCCATAGCGCGAGCGACGATAGTAGCCATTTCATAACGAGTCATGGTTTTGTCGCCTTTGAAAGTGCCATCGTTGAAACCATCAACGATACCAGCTTTAGCAAGCTGCTGTACTGCATTGTAGGACCAGTGTTTGGAAGGTACATCAGAGAAAGGATTTGCAGGAGCAGCCATTGCGGTTGCGCCTACGCTAGTAGCCATAGCTACTGCAAGAGCAAGAGAAACTTTCTTTTTCATAAAGTTGTTTCCTCCTTAAGGAAATTGTTTTTTTGAGCCGCAAGGAGGATGCAAATGAGAGTTGCCACGTTTCCTCACATAATTCTCCCCATATTGACTCTAAACAATATATTCTACATGAGGAAAGTTATTCCTTCTTCCGCTAAAAAAATTTTATTTTTTTAAAAATTTTTCTGCTAAGAGCACTGCAACATAGTCGTCTACAGGCACCGGCGGTACTTGAAAGGATGTAGGCAGCAACCGACGCCAACCATGAGGCGGTTTTTCCTGCCAATAGCGAACCCGAGCCGCTTCTGTCGTTTTATATTCGTCGACTATATGAAGCGTCAGATTTTTTTCTCTACTTTGATATTTTTTGAGTTCCTCCACTCTCTCCTTGGAACTCGTTCCATTGCCAATAATAAAGTCAGTAACCGAAAACTTCTCCCGCCAAGCTGCGATCACCGACAAAAAAGTCGCCGTATCAATTACTTCCTGACAAAGAACCTCACCATTTTCTCTTAGCACTGCCAGACCACACTTTTCCCGTCCCGGATCAATCGCCAACACAACCATAATACGCCCCCGTCCCACCGTTTCTATAGCCCTATTATAGCATAACCGCTCCGGTCTATTTGCTACCCAGTGACGCACTGCACCTTTGCAACTTAGACAAGAAGTGAGTGCTTCATATTACACAAGCGGAAGTCAAGTGATAACGTTGACGCGTTGTAATATAAAGTACTCACTTCGATGAACATAGCAAAAGGCGAGGACATCTGTCCCCGCCCTTCACAAAGCTTTATTAGAATTTCACGTTTACAGCCGCACTTGTGCGATTGTTCAACTTGTTGCCGTTTTGATCTTTGAAATCTTGATATTTCACAGTCAGTGTAGCATTTTTATCAAGGTTCGTATCATATTGGTATTCCATGCCTTTGAAACCGTTGAAGCCTGCTGCCGGGAATTGAATGTTCGCCGGAGTTGCTTCGAGGCCCGAGAAGGAAGTAAAGGCGTTCTGGCCTACGTTACGATAAGTGGCGCTTAAACCAATATTATTAAATTTCACGCCGAAAGCTTTTGAAGTATTGCTTTCAGAAGCTGCAGTATTGCGATAGTATTCGGCATTAGCAGTTACGCCATCCATGATTCCAAAAGAAGTATTCACACCGTAAATGCTATTTTTTTGTGTTTGATCTTTCAAGTAATCTGCAGTGACTTTCGCACCGGCAACGGTCGTATTGTATTCAGCACCATAAACGCGATCCCAGTTAGCAATTGCCAAATTGGAGAAAGCGGTACCGCCAAAGAGTTTCAAGTCGCCGAATTTAGCCGAAGCGCCATTCATTTGCGTATCAGCCAAGAAGCCAGAACCAAGTTTTAAATCCTGACGACCCACTGTTGTATTAAGGCCTAAGAAGTTACCTGTTACGTTTGCTGTGTCAAGACGCATGTTGTTTGTGCCGCCGTCAGCATTGACATTACCGCTGGACAAACGAGCATTGAATTTCAGATTATCGCTAATTTTGCCGTCAAAAGAAACACGGGCTCTGAAATCTGTAGCATCATGGGAACCTGACATTTCGCCGTAACGAACACGAGCATCGCCAGAGATTTTCACTTGATTATCAAGTTGTTTTTGCATACCATCAATTTTCACACCAAGCGTACCAAGTTCTACGCCAAATTCCAACGCCAGCTTGTCCACAATCGCTTTTTGGCTTGCTGTCATCGTTTTGTTCATAGCTTTGGCTACCATTTGAGCCATTTCATAACGAGTCACCGTTTTGTCGCCTTTGAAAGTACCGTCATTATAACCAGTAACAATTCCTTCTTTGGCTAATTGATTAACAGCGCCATAAGCCCAGCTGTTTGTCGGTACATCGGCAAAAGGATTCGCAAAAACCGGTACTGCGAAAGCAACAGCCAATGCGGTAGTTACAGCTACTTTTAAGAGTCTTTTGTTCACGATTTACGTCCCCCTAAGAAATTTTGTTTTGCGAGAGACTGATCAGTCACCTTTAGACATGACGCCATAGATTTTTTGAGTTGCCATGTTTCCTCAAAAACAAACTTCGTCACTTGCCCATCAGTTCTAATCGCCTTCTCTAGTTTACATAATTCTATAAACCATTCTTATCTCCTGCTTTTATCGCCACTGTAAATTTTGGCAATATCCGCACAATACATGGGTTTTATCTGTAAAAACCCTCATGGAGATCATAACATTTTAATTTACATAATACAATTTGTATATTTAGGAAAAAGAAAAGAGAGGAAGGCGTCTGAAGTTCTCCGTGTCACCGCGTCACCGTTAGCACTTGACTTCCGCTTATGACACGGACAATTCAGACGCAAGGAGGGGGGACGGGAAAAGCAAAAAACAACCACCAAGGAAAAAATAAAAAAAGCTGTTGTATTAAGTATCTACTTAATACAACAGCCAACAAAACGTACGCTTTAAAATAAAAAGGTTTTCAGTAAGATGAAACCGCCGAGAAGCCAGCAATAAAAAGCAAAAGGCTTCATGGCGCTAATTTCGTTCGTATGGAACCATTTCATGAGCGCCCATACGCTGATAAACGCTGCTACGCCTGATAAGGCGCCGCCAATCAGTGAAATTTGAAAGAGGCCTTCCGTTTGAGTATGTAATAATTTCGGCACTTCCAGCAAGGCTGCGCCAACAATAACCGGTGTTGCAAGCAGCAAGGAAAAGCGGGCTGACGCTTCATGCTTTAAGCCCATCCAAAAACCAGCGGTCATACTAGCGCCACTGCGGGAAAAGCCGGGAATTAAGGCTAGCGATTGAAAAAAACCAATAATTGCCGCTTCCCCTAACGATAAATCTTCGATTTCCTTACGGCCTCGATTTCTTAGGCGTTCGCCCCAATAGAGCAGAAAACCGTTGACGATCAAAAATGCCGCGGCATTGGTCACATCGCTGAACATGTGACGAATCAATTTTTCAAAGCTCAGACCAATCACTGCCGCTGGCAAGGTGCCGACAATAATTAACAACAACAGGCGACGATATTTTCGATTCCCTGTAAAGAGCGATTTGATAATACTAAGCCACTCACTGCCGAAGAAGAGTAAGAGAGCTACGGCTGTACCTAGATGCAGCATAACGACAAAAGGCATGAAATGTTCTTTTAAAAATTCCGGGTCCATATTCCAGCCGAAAATATAAGGAGTTAATACGCCATGGGCTACGCTGCTCACAGGGAAAAGTTCCGTAATCCCCTGGATCAGAGCAAAAACTATGGTTTGAAAAACAGTCACTTCTGGTCTCCACCTTTTTCATTGAATTAGGAAGGGGAATCAGGCTTAGCCTAATTCCCCCCTGGGTCTATTGTGAACCGAAACTGGGCTGTACTTTAATTTCAATCTTGAGCGGTCCAGCAGAATAAATGGATTCCACCGTCACTGCCTTAAGCTCAACTGGACCGGTATAGCGTTTTACTTTATTCACAGCCTCAAAGAGCTGTGAGCCGCTAATCGTCCCGACCGTGCCTTGCAGTGGGTCAGGTAAGATGCCTTGCTTGCGAGCTTGCTCATTCACACGCCGCAAAAAGGCTAACACGGTTTCTTCGGCCTGTTGGGCATTCGCAATTGGTGAAATCACCTCGCTATGAACCACCGTACCAGTACTGTAAATCAGCTTGTTCGGATAAAGTTCAAAATGACCGATGACGGGTTCCCCATATACGGTATTATCAGCCGCTACAATCCGCACAATCGCATCCTGCTCAGACTGTAGTATGGCATCAATAATCTGATTAAATTCGCCTTGAGGAATCCACAGGACTTGAATAGATTTATCAGCAATCTGCAGCTTATCAAGCATGCTTTGATTCAAATCATAAATGTCCCCCTGCAAGCTAGCTGTTGTTTCTTCGCGATTTTTGCCGCCAGCAATTATGAAGTTACCAATGACCTCACCAGACCGATAAATAACCGTTCCTTCACGCACAGTCTGCAGGCCAGCACGTAATTTAGCCGTAACATCCTGAAGCTGCGTCACATCTTTTTCCAGATTGGTTTTATCTGCTTCGAGGGTTTTCATTGTTTTACCTAAGGAAACGAGCTTTGCTTCGAGTCCCTGTTTTGTTTGCTGCAAAGCTGCTATTTCACTGTGAGCCATTTGCAAATTGCCTTCGGCAGCAGTAAGTTCTTCATTGACTGCGGCAAGAGCCGCTAAAGTCTTATCGCGTTCTGCCGTCACTGCAGTAAGCTGTTCTGTCGCTGCGCTCAGTTTAGCAGCTACATCAGCCACCTTATCGCTCATCGCACTATATTCGGCGGTCTTATCGGCTAAGGCCTGACGACTGCTTTCCAGCTCCTGTTTTTGCCTGGACACAGACGTTGATAAATCAGTTAACTGGGCTTTCAGTGCTTCCATGCCAAATAAGGCCGTTCGGACATTTTGCGATGTCAGAGCTAAAATCCCGAGAGTAGAGGCAGAAATCAAGATTCCCGTAATAATTGTTACGACAATCGAAGTATGCTTTGGCCTAAGGCCAAAAATCGAAAGTTTCTTTTTACCGACTTTTGTTCCTAGTTTATCCCCAATATAGGCAATTAAACCGCCCATAATGGCGATAATTAGTACAAGGGTAATCCCGAACATGGTATTCCCTCCCTAGCGCGACGCTTTGCGTACCAGGTAAATCCCGGCAAGAAGGCCAATGAAATTCGGTATCCAGGCCGCTGCAACGGGTAGAATTGCGCCACCCTGGCCAAGCGCTGTCGCTACAGTCATAATCGCATAATAGATAAAAATAATGATAATACTGATGCCAAGGCCAATAGAGGAGCTCGAACGGTGAGGCTGAAGCCCTAGCGGCGTACCAATCATGGCAAAAATAAAGCTAGCCATGGGGATTGCCAGACGCTGATGAAGTTCTACTTCATAGTTATTTGTATTAACATACTGACCTTTTAACAGCTTAATTTCCTGCTTTAACTCTTTAATCGTCATTTCTTCCATTTTCTTTTGATCGCGAGAAATGGCTTTTGGATCTTTATTTAACGGCAAAACTTGTTCCTGGAACTGCATCACCCGAATCGCCGTGGATTTCTCCTGGGGCGTTAAATCATGAATTGTACCATGATACATAATCCATTTGTCGCTAAACCATTTGGCTTTTTCAGCATTTTCCACTCGGACAAGTTCGCCATTATCAAAATCTTGTACAGTGACGCCGATCATTTCATTCGTAGCGGCTTCAAAACGTTTGGCATAAGTTAAACGTTGCAACGCGCCGTCCTTAATATCTTTGATAATGACATGTTCCTGCGACTTGGGCGCCGTATTTTGTTCAATATCATAACGTACAATATTATTATAGGCTTCATTAGCCCGCGGTACAACTAGTTCATTAAAAGCTACCGCAAAGACACTCACACCAAAAGCCACGATAAACACCGGCAAAGTGAGCCGATAAAAGCTAAGGCCGCCAGAACGCATGGCTGTAATTTCGCTTGACCCTGACAATCGTCCAAATGACAAAAGTGATGCTAGCAGCATACTCATCGGAAAAGTCAAGACGACAATGCTGGGAAGACTAAAAACAAAGAGCTTCGTCACAACCCAAAGAGACGCCCCGTATTTCGTAATATACTGAGCAATTTTAAAGAGAGTGCCTGTGCCGATAAAGACACTAGAAAAAGCGGCAATCCCAAAGATAAAGGGTCCTAATAGTTCACGAACAATATATTTATCGAGAATACGCATACAAATCTCCTACAAGCTGAAATTCTCGCCAAGATAAAATTTCCTGGCCACTTCGCTTTCCGCGATTGTCGTTGAGTCGCCGGAAATGAGAATCTGCCCTTCATTTAAGATATAAGCTTTATCGACAATGCTTAAGGTTTCCCGCACATTATGATCCGTAATGAGTACGCCAATGCCGCGTTCTTTTAAATAGCTGATAATACCTTGAATATCGGCCACAGCAATGGGATCAACACCGGCAAAAGGTTCATCAAGCAGAATAAAGTAAGGATCTGTGGCCAAGCTGCGAGCAATTTCCACACGCCGCCGCTCGCCGCCGGATAATTCCGATCCCAACCGTTTTCGCACATGCGTAACATGGAATTCTTCTAACAGCGATTCCTGCTTATCACGCCGTTCCCCTTTAGATAGCTTGGTCGTTTCTAAAATGGCCATTAAATTATCTTCTACTGTTAACTTACGAAAAATGGACGCTTCCTGAGGTAAATAGCCAATGCCAAAACGCGATCTTTGATACATGGGCATAGACGTGACGTTTTCGCCATTCACCGAAATAGATCCCTGATTGGGCCGTTCTAAGCCGACAATCATATAAAATGTGGTTGTTTTCCCAGCGCCATTGGGTCCCAAAAGTCCCACAATCGATCCCTGATCAACACGCAGACTGACGCCGTTGACCACATTGCGCTGTTTATAGGTTTTTACTAACCCGCTTGTCTCAATATACATAGCTTTTTATCCTTTTCATTCCTTCGGAGTAATCACAAGCTTCGTCCGGCCCTTTGCATCAGCAGTCTGGCTATCCATATGGATGGTCAGCGTATCGCCTGTGATCAGATTGCCTTCCTGCAAAGCTCTGGCATTGCCTGTAAGCACAGCCCGTCCCTTGCCTGCTGTCTGCAAGCCATAATAGTCTAGATGATCGCCTGTCGCATCGACTTGACGACTTTCACTGACTAAATGAACAGCGCCTTCGCCAACAGCCCGATCTTCTTGATAGAACGCTTCAATTTTATTCGCTGTCATCACCCCATCAGCGCTCTCTAATCTTGCCTCTGAGGGAATTAAAGCATACTGCTTTTCTGAATCATATTCAATAGTCGAACCTGTCGCTTTCGACTGGCCTTTTACGAGGATGGGCGAACCAGTAGCAACCATGCGGGTATTGTTATAAGTCTTTACTTCGCTAGCTGTCAAGGTCGCGTCATCTTTTACGGCATGAACGCCGCCCGTAATGAGCCCTTCCATACTCTTCATATTATAATGAACTTCACTGCCAGTAATGGTCGCATTCGTTTGTTTCATTATTACATTGCCGCTAGCATGAACCTGCCCCTGCGCTGCATCATAGTCAATGACATCAGCCGATACTTCTACTGGCTGCCCTGGCGCGGCGCCAACGGGACTTGTCCAAGCCCAAACTGCCATTGAGACAGCAAAAAATCCAATCATCCATTGTTTCTTCACGGCTCCTGGCCTCCTTTACTTACCATATGGGCATGGCCTGTAACTTTCACTGTTTTTAAGAGTGTTTCACTCTCCATTTCGTCGCCTGTCAGAACGGTATCATCTTTGACGACACGAATCCCGCCACTGGCATAAAACTTCTTCGTCTGATCCTGCCATTCACTGCGCGGTGCCGTAAATTCACCGCCATCACTGGAAGTTCCTTTCACATCACCAGACAAAACAATATTTTTGGTTTTGGAATCATAGATTCCATCTTGACTAACGATTTTCAATATCTTGCCATCGGCACTGTAAAAGGCTCCCTGCACTTTTTTCAGTGTTATATTTTGTGTATTCGGGTCTACAGCAATCGCTTCTGCCGTGAGCTCCCAAATGCGTCGACCATTTTCCTCTTCGACAATCTGATTGCCGGCAAAGGTTAGCGATTCTTTGGGTGTAGCCGTTGTTGCCTGACGCGGCGGAGCTGCTGGCATCTCATCTTTCAAAAAATAATAAAGACCGCCGCCAAGTACGATACAGATACTAGCGCCGATTACCCAAGCTTTCGGGTTCAAAGGGATTCCCCTTTCTTATTGGCAGAGTCCATTGCAACCTGGCTGTTTATAACGATTGATCAGGCTGTCCCACTTGCTCTGCGCTTTTAAAATCATTTCAATAATTTCACGTACAGCTCCCTCGCCGCCTTGACGCTGCGTAATAAAATGAGCTGCTTCTTTGGCTTCGGCCGCACCATTTGGCACAGTACAAGCCAAGCCTACACTTAATAACAAGGGCAAATCATTAATATCATCGCCAACGTAGCAAATTTCTTCGATTGAGAGCTTCGCTTCTTCCAGTAAGTTTGTCAACGCTGTTACTTTATCGCTAACGCCCTGATATAAATGTCCAATCTTCAATTCATCGCTGCGCCGCTGGACGATTTGGCTGGAACGGCCCGTAATGATCGCCGTTTCAAGCCCTGCTTCCCGACTTAACGCTAAACCCATGCCGTCAAGAACATGGAACGCCTTTAAAACTTCACCGTCAGCGCTAAAGAAAAGACGACCATCAGTCAATACACCATCTACATCAAGTACAATTGCTTTAATGCGACGCGCGCGTTCTTTTAAGCTGAGAGTTTCTCCTTGTGCCATTATACCACTCCTTGCCGCAATAAGTCAGTAAGGTGAATCATGCCAATCGCTTTATTTTCGCTATCGACAACAGGAAGCACTGTAATCGGACGCGGTTTATGCTTTTCCATCCGATGCAAGGCTTGCGCCGCGAGTTTCTCAGCCGTAATGACCTCAGGTTGCTTGGTCATAAATTCAGCTACAGGTGCGCTTAAAAATTCATAGCCTTTTTCCAGGCAACGGCGAATATCGCCGTCAGTAAGAAGTCCTAGTAAAATACCGTGATGATCAACAATGGATACTGCCCCAAGACCTTTATCTGTAATTAAGAAGAGGGCTTCTTTGACCGACTTATCGCCAGTAATCAGCGGATTTTCGCTGCCGCCATGCATCACGTCCGCTACCGTTAAGAGCAGACGCCGTCCCAGGGACCCGCCGGGATGAAAGAGAGCAAAATCTTCAGCAGTAAATTTACGTTCGGACAGCAAGGCAATTGCTAAGGCATCGCCCATAGCTAAAGCTGCGGTAGTACTAGCCGTCGGCGCCAGCCCTAATGGACAGGCTTCTCTGACAACAGAGGCATCTAGAAAAAAATCAGCATTTCTCACTAGCGTCGAATCAGCAGCGCCGCATAAAGCAATCACTGGCGTACCAATTCGTTTAAAAACAGGTAAAATGGCTAAGATTTCGCCTGTCTCGCCACTATTAGAGAGAGCTAATACCATATCGTTTTCAGTAACCATACCAAGATCGCCGTGAATGCCTTCCGCTGGATGTAAAAAAAGCGACGGTGTTCCCGTCGAAGCCAGCGTCGCCGCAATCTTTCGTCCAATATGGCCGGATTTACCCATACCTGTTACAATGACGCGGCCAGGGCAGGCAAGAATAGCCTGTACGGCCTGGGTAAACTCAACATTCAGTCGAGGAACTAAAGCAAGAATCGCTTCGGCTTCAATGGCTAAGGCCGCTTTGGCCTGTTCTAACATTTCCATGGACTCACCGCCTTATTTATGTCTGCGCACAATGGCGTCAATCGCCACCGCATCAGCTAAAAGGGATTCAAGTCCAGCAAAATCAAGCATATTCGGACCGTCTGACAAAGCTTCTTTCGGATTATCATGGACTTCTAAAAAGAGAGCATCCACCCCTGCCGCTACAGCCGCACGCGTCAAATAAGGAACAAATTCGCTCTTCCCGCCCGACGTGGTACCAGCACCGCCAGGAAGCTGTACGCTATGAGTGCCGTCAAATACGACCGGGTAACCGAAAGCGCGCATAATCGGTAGTGACCGCATATCAGCGACCAAGTTATGATAACCAAAGCTAGCGCCGCGTTCCGTAAGCAGCAAATTCTGATTTCCCGCTTCTTCCACCTTAGTAACTACATTCTTCATATCTTCTGGCGCTAAGAACTGGCCTTTTTTTACACTGATGGGCTTACCCGTCTTGGCTGCCGCATAGATCAGATCGGTCTGACGGCATAAAAAGGCCGGAATTTGTAGCAAATCAAGCACTTCAGCTGCTGGTTCTACCTGTTCAATGGAATGAATATCACTGACAATAGGCACCTGAAGTTCGGTTTTGATGGCCCGAAGAATCGCCAAGCCTTCCGTTAAGCCAGGCCCCCGAAAAGAATGAATGGACGAACGGTTCGCCTTATCAAACGAGGCTTTAAAGATATATGGAATAGCAAATTTCTCGGCAATCGCCTTGATGGCTTTCCCAATCTTGAGACTCCGTTCATAGCCTTCAAGCACACAAGGACCGGCAATCAATACAAGGGGCTGCTCACCGCCGATTTTCACATTACTTACTTCAATTGTTCTCATCAAAAACACCTCCGGCAAATAGTTTGTTTACATAGAGGAGATCTTCCGGCGTATCGACGCCGATCAACTGCTGGTCTGTCGTAAGAACTCGGATTTTATAGCCGTGTTCCAAAGCGCGAAGCTGTTCTAACGATTCGCTGACTTCCAGCGGTGTTTGAGGTAGTTTTGCATATTCTAACAAAAAATCACGGCGATAGGCATACATACCAATATGCTTATACACAGTTGCTTTTGGATCGCTGCGATGAAAGGGAATCTGTGAACGAGAAAAATACAGCGCATAGCCTTTTAAATCGGTTACGACTTTTACGACGCTGTCAACCTGATACTCAGTCGCATCAAGCGGCGTTTTCAGTGTCGCCATGGCTAGCGCCGGATCTTCCCTAAATACGGCAGCGAGATCATCAATAAGCTGCGGATCAATAAGCGGCTCATCGCCCTGCACATTGACAATCACATCGACATCGGGATACTTAGCCGCAACCTCCGCTAAGCGATCGGTCCCAGTCTTATGATCTGGTGATGTCATGATCACTTTACCGCCAAAAGCTTCTACAGCGGCAAAAACCGCTTCATGATCGGTAGCCACAAGCACTTCCTGTGGCAACTTCGCACTTGCCGCCCGCTCATAGACACGCTGAATCATGGGCTTACCAGCAATTTGCGCCAGTGGCTTACCAGGTAAACGCGTCGAAGCGTAGCGGGCTGGAATAATACATAATATGTTCATAAGACAAATTTCCTCTTTTCATTGGTCATCTTGGCAACAAGCTCCATAAATTCTTGTTCGCCGCTTGTCATCTGCACTTCAATGCCTAAAACGTAGAGAGGTACTGGTCTATCAGAATAAATGAACTCAGTCGGAATCTTGACCGCGTCTTTTTCTGTCGTAATGACAGCCTCGACTTCTTTCTCGACGGCCAAGTCCATGACTGACTGCATTTCAATCATTGTATAATTGTAGTGATCAGG
The DNA here is from genome assembly GCA_900550105.1 of uncultured Pelosinus sp. Taxonomy (GTDB): domain Bacteria; phylum Bacillota; class Negativicutes; order UMGS1260; family UMGS1260; genus UMGS1260. The sequence continues at coordinate 57,232 of URQW01000006.1, read as the reverse complement.
ATATCGTACGCCTTCCACAACAGCAGCACCGAGATCTTTAATGGTCTGCTCAAACGAAGAAGGATTGCCAAGGGCGCAAAATGCCAGCAGTTTCTTATTCGCAACCTCGCTCAAAGGCAGGCTTTTGCCGCGCGGCCGACGATACCATTCTTGAATTTCCATAAAGCAATGCGGCGCGTGAACACTTTCCATAATGAGCGCGTCCGTATTGTAATGACGCAATACCTCGCTAATATTATCTTTCGCTCCCTGGGCCGACTGGTCCACACGAGTTAAGAGAAATACGTCGGCGCGACGCAGATTCGTTAACGGTTCGCGTAGCGTACCCCGCGGCAACAAAAAATGATTGCCAAACATATTGATTGCATCAATAAGCACAATATCAAGATCGCGATGCAGCGGCCAATGCTGATAACCATCATCTAAAATAAGCACATCCGCCTTTAATTTATCAAAGGCAAACTCGCTTGTCAAACTACGATTTTTGCCGATCACCACAGCGGCTCCTGGCACATTTTTCGCCAGCAAATAAGCTTCGTCGCCAGCTTCGCTTACGGTCATATAAATATTGCGGCCATCAGAAACTGTACCGACAGGCTCCTTCCAGCCAGCACGGTAACCGCGATTTAAAATTGCGACCTTATAGCCCATGTCGCGAATAATCGCCGCTAGTTTTTGCGCCGTAGGCGTTTTACCGGTACCGCCTACCGTAATATTGCCAAGACTAATAACGAGGCAAGGCAGACGAAATGTATGGAGAATGCCGATTTTATACAGAAAGAGCTTAAAAAAAACGCCAAAGCCATAAACCCATGACAACATTTCTAGTATATGTAAAATAATTTGATCACGCCAGCTATGGCGGTCATTATGAACCAAGGCATACAAATATTGCTGCAGCCGATCAAAAAAATGCATAATTTTCTCCTCGTCCCCTAGCCAGTTACTCCACATAGCGTTTCATATACTCCACACTTTTTTGGGCCGCCCCACGATTTTCTGCCATAATCTGCGACGCTGCTAAGCCCATCGCCTGAGCCTGTAGCGGATTTACACAAAGAGCCAGGATTTTCTCACCGAGATCTTTACCATCTTTGACCGTAGCGCAGGCATTGCGGCTAGAAAGCAGTGCATAAGAGTCCTTGAAATTAAACATATGGGGTCCGACAAAAATCGGCTTGCCATGGGCTGCAGGCTCTAGTACATTGTGACCGCCGCGCGCAATAAGACTGCCGCCAACAAAAATAATATCGCCAAGACTATAAAGGCGACCCAGTTCGCCAATTGTATCAAGTAAAATCACGGCTGCACCGCTCGATTTCCCCTGCATTTTACTGCGGCGACAAACAGTGAGCTGCCGCTCACGCACCAAGGCTTCTAGCATCTCGGCGCGGCGGATATCACGGGGCGCCAAAATAAGTCGGGCCTTGCTATACACAGCCACAAGAGCCTGGAAGGCTGTTAAAATCATTTCTTCTTCGCCTTCATGGGTACTGCCGGCAATAATCACCGGAGCGCTCAGGGAAGGTTCCCCCAGCTGAAAAAGCTCACACCATTTTTGCTTTTCGTCTTCACTGACTTCACTATAAACTTGATCAAATTTAGTATTTCCGGTAACAACGATCTTCTTAGGATCAGCGCCAAGGCGCTCCACATAAATACGATCAAGGTCGGACTGCATACAAAAAAGACTGACTGTAGCCAGCATTTCCCGCAGAAGGGAACGAAGATGTTTATAGCGATTGACACTTTTATCACTGATACGTCCGTTGACCATCACTACAGGCACACTACGGCGGGCAATAGCCTGCAAAAAGTTCGGCCATAACTCGGTTTCTACTAAGACGAATAAATCCGGTGCGACTCGATTCACCACACTGGCACTGAGCCAGGGCAGATCCAGGGGGAAAAAGAGGATCGCCGCTGCATCAGGCATAATTTTTTGTGCCATTTCGTGGCCTGTTGCTGTTACTGTCGTAACAAGAATAGGCCGAGCTGGAAAGGCTTTATGCATCTCTTTTACAATCGGACTTGCCGCTACAATTTCCCCCACCGACGCGGCATGAATCCATAAACACTGCTTATGGGCGACAGCGTCTAGCTCTGCTTGCGGCAAAAAGCCAAACATTTGCTTCATTCGTTTGCCAAAACCAGCTTCGCGGCTCCATCGCCATAAAAACACCGGCATGGCCAGTACAGCAATGAGCAAAGCTGCGATGTTATATAACAAGCGCACCAAATTTACCCCTTTCGCGCTCTGACCGCTGGCAGTTTACTTTTGGGAAGAAAACTGAACTTGGTAGAGTTTATAATAAAGTCCCTGACGCTCCAACAGCTCCTGATGGGCGCCACGCTCTACAATACGGCCTCGTTCCATAACAAGAATCATATCAGCCCGTTGCACCGTAGACAAACGATGGGCAATGACAAAAGAGGTCCGACCAACCATCAATTGATCCAGAGCTTCCTGTACAAGTTGTTCGCTTTCTGTATCAAGTGCGGAAGTGGCCTCGTCAAGAATTAACACTTGCGGGTTTTTCAAAATAGCTCTAGCAATGGCAATACGCTGACGTTGACCGCCAGAAAGCTTAGAGCCCCTTTCCCCAATCATCGTATCATAACCAAGGGCCATACTTGTAATAAACTGATGCGCATTGGCTGCTTGCGCCGCAGCAATCACCTGCTCTTTGGTTGCCGTTAAATCGCCATAAAGAATATTATCGTAGACAGTCCCATTAAAGAGAACCGTTTCTTGCGGTACAATGCCGATCTGCTCTCTTACACTGTTTAGCGTCACTGCACTGACATCATAATCATCAATGGTAATTTTGCCGCTAGTCGGATCATAAAAACGCGGAATTAAATTCGCAATCGTTGTTTTGCCGGCGCCGCTCGGTCCGACGATAGCAATCATCTGACCAGGTTCGGCCACGAGCGTAATATGATCTAAAGCGACTTCGCCCTCATTATACTCAAAGGTTACGTCATGAAAAGCTACTTTGCCTGTAATCGGCGGCAAGGGCTTAGCCCCCGGCTGATCGGCAATCTCTGGCTTCGTATCAAGCACTTCAAATACGCGGTCAGCCGCTGCTAAAGCTCTTTGAATATTGCCATAAACACGACTTAATCGTTTTACCGGATTGGATAAATTGACAACATAAATTAAAAAGGCGATCAGTGAACCGGACGTCAGATCACCATTAATAACTTCGCGGCCGCCATACCAAATAATAACCGTGACGCCGATGGCCGCCAGAAATTCAATAATTGGTGTAAGAGTGGCCATGAGCTGTGATGTTTTCATTTGCGCTCGAAAGTTAAAATAGTTTTCCCGATTAAACCGGGAAATCTCGTAATCTTCCCGTACAAAGGATTTTACAACTCGAACAGCCGAAAGCGTTTCCTGTAGCACCGCCGTAATATCGGCCGCTCTTTCCTGCATATTCGTACTAGCTGACCGCAGTTTGCGACCAAAAACCTCAATCGTTTTCGCTACAAGCGGCATCGTAATTAAGGTGAGCAGCGATAACTGCCAGTGGATATAAAACATGGCGACAAGAGAACCAATCAGAGTGACTCCCTCCGTAACCATTTCGATTACATTTTCCACCATGGCGCTTTGCAACGCTGACACGTCATTGGTAATATAGCTCATAATCGTCCCAGTCTGGCGCTTTTCAAAATAAGACAGAGACAATCGCTGCAAATGACGATAAACAGCCTCACGAATATCAATAATTACTTTTTGACCGATATAGCTCATTAAGTAGGTCTGGCCATAAAAGAAAATGCCGCGAAAAAAATAAACAATCACAATGCCCACGGCAATATAATTGAGCATCATCATATTGCGGCTTGTAAGTACATCGTCAATTACATCTTTAATAATCCATGGCACATATAAATTAGCGCTCGAAGCAAAAACGATGCAAAGAATTGCCACGACAACGCGCTTTAAATAAGGCTTGACATAATTTAAAAGGCGAAGATAGGTGTTCATTACTTTCCTCCACTCTGTGCGGCCACTTCTAAGATGACGGCAGCCGCCCGTTTGACGGCGCCAGGCTCGCCCAGCTTATGACGTACGTCCGCTAAATCGGCCGCAATATTAGCCCAAGGACTTTCCTTACGTAATATGGCCAGACTTTCAGCCACAATAGCCGTAACCGTCACTTCATCCTGCAATAATTCTGGCACAACTTTACGACCAGCCACAATATTAGGCAGTCCAATATGAGGTATCTTAACCAAAGGCTTGCCTAAAAAGTAGGTTAACTTATTGACCCGATACATAATGACTACAGGCAGACCCATTAAGGCCGCTTCCAAGGTAGCCGTGCCGGAGGTAGCAATGGCCAGATCCGTGATATTCATAATATCATAAGTATGATCTCGCGTGATCGTCACAGCTAGACCAGCCGATTGAATCATGCCTTCCAGTTCGTCTGCTGCTATGGTCGAGGCTAGCGGCAAGAAAAATTGCGTGTCTGGTATTTGCCGCTCAAGTTCCTTAGCGGCCGCTAACATGACGGGAAACAATTTATGAATTTCCTGCTGTCGGCTGCCAGGCATCAGCAATATGCGTTTTTTCTTTGGATCCGCCTGAAAATAACGAAAAGCTTCTTCTTTGGACAAAGCAGGCTTAACGATATCTAAGAGCGGATGGCCCACAAAAGAAACATGGGCGCCCGCTTCTTCGTATACCTTAGCTTCAAAAGGGAAAATGGCCGCAACGCGATCCACTATTTTCGCCGTACTTTTCGCTCGACCTTTGCCCCAGGCCCAAGCCGACGGGCTAATATAAGAAACAACGGGAATATTCAGTTCCTTCGCTTTTTTCGCCAGCCTCATGTTAAAACCAGGGTAGTCAATCACGACTAACACATCCGGTCTTTCGCGGCGCATGGTTTCCACTAAAAAATCGCGTAGGGCAAAGAGTCGCCGCAAATTTTTCAAGATTTCAATGATGCCGATGACGCCAAGTCCCGCAATATCATAGACAATATTGACGCCCGCTTTACGCATAGCGTCGCCGCCCATACCAAGTAGGGAAACGCCCGGGCAAAGCTCTTGTAAGGCCTGCGCTACCCTAGCGCCATGCAAATCGCCTGACGCTTCACCGACTGAAATCATTATTTTCATAAAGCACCTCTTTTATCCGCAAAAAGCCACAGAAGCATAGAAGCACAGAGAAGACAAACCACCTCAGTGAATCGATGAATCTGCGGCCTCTTAATTACATGGCAACAATCACAATATGATGTTCTTCGGCCAAGGCTAGTACGGCCGCTTTATCGACTAAGAGCGTCTTTCCTGCTTCAATAACAAGTCCTGCCGCCTTCGCTTCAATCATTGACTGAAGCGTCTTTACACCAATACCAGGCATATCAAACCGAATGTCTTGCTGTGGCTTGGCCGCTTTGGCAACAATCACGCCTTGACGTCCCAAAGCACCGCCGCGTAAAATCGCGGCGTCAGTACCTTCAATGGCTTCTACAGCCAGAACGGCTTGATCTTTCACAACAACAGTTTGCCCAATATCGAGCCCGCCTATTGCTTTTGCCATAGAAAAACCAAATTTCATATCGGCAAGTTGCGCTTCGGTCGGTTGCAGCTTCGTCAAAACACCAGGCTGCGGCAGAAGTTGCTGGATCAGTTTCGTCTGATCTAGTACGCCAATACCCGCGCCAGCTAGTTCCTTAACAAAAGCCAGCATGAGCGTATCATCATTTTTATCAGGCAAACTCTGTAACAGCTTGATCATGCGCATATCCGGCGGAATTTGACCAGAAAAAAGAAATTCCTTCGTGACCTTGCCGAGAAAAGTAACTTGCTTGACTTGCTCCGCTTCTAATGTAGTAATGATCTTATCAAGCTGTCCTACAGGAATATCAACTACTTTATCGCAATGGGCCGAAAGTTCGCTGTCCGTGCCAGGCACTAAGGTGATAGCAAGCACGGCAAAGCCCATGCCGCGAGCGGCACGGGCAAATTCAACAGGCAATCTTCCGACACCGGCCAATAGACCGATTGTGTTCATCTGATTACTCCTCACTTTCATCTCGCCGACCGCGGCAAATACCGCGTTCTGCATTCCGTAAAAATCGCAAAAAATGTTCTACTTCTTCACAAGAATCAAGTTCCTGCTCCATAACAGCAATCGCCTGCGGCAAACTGAGATTGGAGCGGTACAAATATTTATAAGCTTTCTTCAAATTGCGTCGCGACATCGGATTCACTCCGGCGCGAGACATGCCCACATTATTAAGTCCCCGTACGCGAGCAGGATGACCGTCAACAATGACATATGGCGGAATATCCTGAACCACTTTCGTAGCACCGCCGATCATAGCATTGCGACCAATTTTCACAAATTGATGCACGCCAGCAAGGCCGCCGATGACAGCTCTGTCTTCCACTACAACATGGCCTGCCAGAGTCGCTGCGTTCGACATAATTACATTATTGCCAACGATGCAGTTATGCGCTACATGGGTATAGGCCATCATTAGGCAGTTCGAACCAATCCGTGTTTCTTCGCCTTCCCCTGTCGCCCGATTTACTGTAGCAAATTCCCGAATCTTGGTCTGGTCGCCAATAAATACATAGCTTTTTTCACCACGAAACTTTAAGTCCTGCGGTTCCGCGCCTATAGAAGCGCTAGGATAAATCACACATTCCCGTCCGATACTCGTCCAGCCATCAATCACGACATGAGCCATAATTTTTGTTCCGTCGCCGATTACAACATTTTCACCAATTACAGCGTAGGGACCGATCTCTACATCTTTGCCGATACGAGCTGCCGGATGAATGACTGCCGTTTCATGTATCTTACGGATGGGTATGACTGCTGATTCTACTTTCATCCGCATTTCAACTCCTTTTTATTTTCAACTATTTGAACGATGTCAGAATCGTTTATTACTTTATTTTAAAATCCGACTAATGAGTCTAGTCTTCACTCGTCAAATTAGACCGTATTCGGCAAAAATAGATGAAAACAAAGATTTAAAATAATTTTTCAAGCTTGTTTCACTACTTTTCTCTTTATTTCGCATCTTTAGAGGACAAAGCAAACATAAATTCGCCTTCGGCCACAAGTTGACCGTCCACAAAAGCCTGCGTCCAGATCTTACCGATGGAACCGCGAACCTTTAAAATATCCGCTTCCATGCGCACCTGATCGCCAGGAATGACAGGTTTACGGAATTTCACTTTTTCCATACCAGCAAAAACAGCCAGCTTACCGCGGTTTTCTTCCGGATACAACAGAGCTACGCCGCCTACCTGAGCCATCGCTTCTAGGAGCAGCACACCAGGCATAATCGGTTTTCCCGGAAAGTGGCCTAAAAAAAAGTTTTCATTCATGGTAACATTTTTTATACCGACAGCATGTTTCATCGGTTCTATTTCAATAATACGATCCACTAACAACATGGGATAGCGGTGAGGAATAATTTTTTGAATTTCACTTGCATCTAATATCATCAAGTACGCCTCCTTATAACTTTTGTGCAGCTTTATGCCTGTTCCTCTAAGATTTTCTTTGCGAGAACAGCATTTAACGCATGGCCTGACTTTACGGCAATAATATGCCCTTTAACCCGACCGGCCAAGGCAATATCACCAAGTACGTCAAGAATTTTATGCCGCACCAGTTCATCATGAAAACGAAGCGGTGTCAAAACTTCTTTATCATCATAGACAACGACATTTTCCAAGGTACCGCCCCGCGCCAAGCCCTTGGCCTTAAGCGCCTCTACTTCATGCATAAATCCAATCGTACGGGCTGGAGCAATTTCTTTTACAAACAATTCTGGGGTTATTTCATAGTCGCCGAATTGCGTACCCAATAGAGGGTGCGGATTGAGCGAAGTAAAAGTAATGCGAAAACCATCATAGGGTATAATAGCAATAAATTTGTCTTCTACATGGACTGATTGCGCCGTCTTAACTATGGTAATGTTACAAGGCGCGTCTAGTTCCTGTAATCCCGCCTGCTCGATCAAGCGGACGAAGGTCAGCGCACTGCCGTCGGCGACAGGCGGTTCCGGCGAGTCCATTTCAACAATACAATTATCAACGCCAAGTCCGGCAAAAGCCGCCATTAAATGTTCAATAGTGAACACCTTGGCTAAGCCAGCTTCCAGCGTCGTGGCGCGCAGTGTATTTGTTACTTGTCGAGCTGACGCTTGCACTGACGGAGCGCCTGGTAAATCGGTCCGAACAAAAAGAATCCCCGTATCTTGGGGAGCCGGCTTTAAAGCGAGATTTACCTCAAGACCGGAATGCAGTCCAATCCCAGTATAAGTGACTTCCTGGGCTACGGTTGTTTGGTATTGCATGATTGCCTCCTGCGAATTAACTCTTTTCATTCTACCGGAAAAATGGCCATCCTGCAAGATAAATCACGCTAAAGCTCTGGCGCTGATGCTCATTTGATACTCAATTAAAGCTTTATATTCATTCCCAATGACGGACTGGGGCTCCTGGAAAACAGTCTGAGGACTACCTGTTTCTACAATTTTCCCCTGATCCATAAGCACAATCCGATCGGCTACATGGAGCGCAAAGGGCAACTCGTGCGTAACAACGACCATCGTGCTTGCTTGGTACTTCGCTAAATCCTCCATGACCAGTAAAACTTCTCTGACAAGGATCGGATCTAGCGAAGCTGTCGGCTCATCCCAAAGCATAAGTTCCGGTTCAGCCGCCAAAGCGCGGGCAATTCCCACCCGCTGCTGCTGTCCGCCCGAAAGCTCCATCGGTTTTTGGCTGCTATAGGCGATAAGACCCACCTTGTCTAGCGCAAGCTTGGCCTTATCTGCCGCCAATTCTCGTTCCATGCCATCCATAACTAAGCCCAGCATAACATTTTCAATCGCCGACAATCGTCCAATTAAATTAAAATGCTGAAAAACAAAACCCACTTTTTTCCGCACCTGCCGCAGTTCTTCTTGCGGCAGACTCACAAGATTTTGACCACGAAACCAGACTTCACCCTGATCAGGCTCTACGAGGCGATTCACCATGCGAATCGTCGTCGATTTGCCACAGCCTGACGGCCCCATGAGGACAACTGTTTCGCCGCGGTTTACGGCAAGATCAATACCAGCTACTGCTTTGACTGCGCCAAAGGTTTTATAAAGATCCTTAAGCTCCAATATCACTTCCTGATTTTGCGGCAAACCACTCTCAGTCATAGCCATCCTCCTTTATTTAAATTTCAGCAACCGCCGATTGAGTTGTTGCAGTAACCCGGGCCTACCGGCAGGAATCACAATTTCCCGCATAACCTGAGCAAAAGAAAGTCCTAGCGCCTCGCCTGCCAGCAATTCTTCCTGGGCAATCGGACTGATTTTCTCCGCATAAGCTGCTGTTACCAAACCAAAGACCGCCCCTAATACAGGGACTCCCAGCCAGGGCAAGTATGGGATACCGCCCTGCGCCAACAAAAACATACTTGTCAGCAATACAGCACCAATCATCATGCCATATAAGCGATGATAGCCTACCTTTCCCAACAAACCCCATTTTCCGGTAAGCATGCGCCGTTTCAAGGCACTCATCAGCGCAGTATGGTCAAGAACAAGAAAGACGACAGTAAATACACAAGCAGCAAGTCCCGCTAAAATAGCTTTGACTTCCGCTAAAACACTTAAGATCTGACCGCGCGGATCTGGTTCAATTACGCCAAGCGCCGTGGAATAAACGGACAGATTATTGTGCCCCACAATTTTCGCCGCAATTGGCACGATCGCATCAGTACTCACTGTATTCGTCGTTAAAATTTGAATTCGTGCACCGGGAATCACTTGTCCCGCAATAAATTTATCAAGCAAAGTAACTGTATGGGTAATTTCATCATCCTTCATATTGGGTACCGCCGCCGCCAAGTACGCAAGCTGGCTAGTAATAAGAGGCGTATCAAGCTGTTGCAATCGATTCAAGCTATTTGATGCTTGATCAAGACTACGCCGCGCTCCTGCCGTATCGTAGCGACGCAAATCATCCAGCATGGCTTGTCCGCTCGCCGACACAGAGTCCACGGCGCTTTGAGCGGCTCTCGCCTGCCCGGCTAAATTGCCCATGGCTTGCACTGTGTTTTTAATACTCGTTAAACCAGCCTGCGCGGTAGCGGCACTTGTGGCCGCATTGCCGGCATCAGCACTGACAAGCTTTAATACTTGAAGCACACTGGCAATATTCCCCATGGCCTGAGCTGAGGAATCAAGCTGCACGACTAAGGCATCTGTATTTAAATGAATCAAACCGCTTGTGGCCTGCTCGACGCTGCGTCCAGCACTACGCACCGATTTCAGTGTCTGATCGAGTTTATCCAAACTGGCGTTGTACTGATCAAGCGCGCCATAAGCCGTTTGACTTAAAGCTTTCGCATCGCGAGTATAGTCGGGAATCTGTCCGACAAGCTTGCCTGTCTCAGTTAGGGCGCTAGCAAGTTGCAGACGCGGCGACTGATATTGAGCCCCTCCCGCCGCTTCACCAATCACATTTTGGTCAACACGATAGGCCTGCAGCGATTTTAAATTGACACCGTCTCCTTGGGTAATTGCCGCCTCGGCACTACCGTCGCCACGAACAGCAGTTACAACAGCTAGTATATGCTCTTTACCAACTGCCTCACCGCGGTTTGGCACTGTCGGAGCATTACCTTGAAACAACAGTGTATCACCTAGTTTATAGGGAAGGCCCGCTGGAGAAATTACCAGCTTTGCGGCATAAGACTGCAGAAACCGTTTCATTTCCATCATCGTACTAACCATATAGGTCATATCATCATTTTTACCGTCAATTGATACATTTTGCGCCAAGGGCAGCTTGAGTGTCTGCTCCATAGCAGAACCAATCTGCTCGCCAGTCCGAATTGGATTGGCTGGCTCACTGCCGACAGGAAAGCTAATCTCCATGATCTGATACCGATCAAGGAGACTTTTTATTTGATTCGTCACATCAGCAGTCTTACTGGCATTGCGTAACAAAACTCCAATGGCCGCACCATCATAAAACGAGAACTGAACGCCTTCTAAGGCATCCACTTGCTCCATCACTTGATTTTTGGCGCCCTCCGGCACACCACGAATCGTAATACGCGGCTCAGTTAAGACGCCTACGCCAGCGCCACCGGGAATACTACCGAATAATTTGCCTAAACTGTTATAAGTTTGTTTGTTTTTCAAGGCTTCTGGTAAAGCTACAAAAAAGCTCGTTTTGCCGGAAAGGGTCGGCCCTTCCTTAAATTTCGCACCAGGAATGCTTTCCTGTATCATTTTCGCTAAATGCTCGCTCGTATCTTCTTTCATTTCTTCCCGAGCCGTAATAATCACATCATATTCGCCGGATTCACCAACAAGATTGGCTATGGTCTTAGCAAAGTAGGCATTCGATGCCAATGAAAGAGATGCAGCTAAAGCCGATCCCACAAGAATACTAAGAACCAGTAGCAGGGCAATCTCTTTTTTCATTTGCAATTCACCTCATTTTCGACCTCTAGTATATCATGTATATCATTTTTCAGTCTATATTTATATATTATTTATCATAAATGTATATACTGGAGCATTTGCTAAAAAATCCCCTCCTCAGTATTTGCTAAAAGAGCTAATTATAACCACAGGTCCCTTTTGCAACAGGGAGAGAAGTTGTTACAACGCTTCAACGTTAGCACTTAACTTCAGCTTTTGTAACAACTCTCCTCCCTTACCAAACTTTGTGCCAAATATCTTTTAATCACACATCATAAATAAAGTTTTCAAAGCAGCTCCCTATACTATTGACACTTCATTCTGCTGTATACCATGCCCCATCGCAGCCAGCAAAACAATAGATATGCTATTGCATACATTGGATCAAGCGTAATAGTGACGACGTTCCTTACGCTCCTCTCACCGCCACCTAGCAAGAAGAGCATAGGACTGCTTACATAAGCAAAAGTCAAGTACCACCAGGGGAACTGTCCCATCACCACCACCCAGCAGGAGGAGCATAGGGCTGCTTACATAAGCGGAAGTCAAGTGCCACCAGGGGAACTGTCCCATCACCACCACCCAGCAGGAGGAGCATATGGCTGCTTACATAAGCGGAAGTCAAGTGCCAACGGTGAAGCGTTGTAACAGCCATATGCTCCTCCGTCTATACACAAAAACTGCCTCGATTTCTCAAGGCAGTTTCCTTTTATAGCTTATTTATCTTCTGTTGGCGGTTTTGTTTTCCAGCGATTATGCAACCAAAACCATTCGCTTGGGTACTTACGAATATGACCTTCTACAACTTTGGTGACAGCTTGAGTCGTCTTTTGAATCGCCTCTTCCCGCTCGCCCTCGGCCACGCGAATCGCCGGATAAATATCAATTCGATGCTTTCCTGGCGCTTCTTCCGTAATAAAGGCTGGGATAATAGGCGCGCCCTTCAAGCGGGCTAAAGCCGCGGCCCCTTGCGGCGTCGACGCTGCTTTCCCGAAAAAATCAACAAATACGCCAGGCGGCCCGGCATCTTGATCTGCTAACAGGCCCACGATCATGCCTTGTCCCAAAAGACGCACCATCTCACGGACACTACTTTTATACGTTACATGCATGCCCGCCAAAGTCCGGTACTCGTTAATGAACTGGTCCATCGCCGAATTTGTCTGCTTTTGCACAACGGCGACTAAGGGGAAACCGTGCATCGCCAAGGCAGCGCCCATGATTTCCCAGTTCCCACTATGAGCCGTAGCTAAAACTACGCCGTGACCTTCTGCCAAGGCTGCGTTCATGTGCTCTTCACCGGAAATCGTCACATGTGCCGCAATCGTTTCTTTCGTTACTTTCGGCAAATATAAGACTTCCATCAGCATCGGGCCAAAGCGAACAGCGCTTGCCTTCGTTAATTTTTGGGCTCTAGCCGCATCAATCCCCAAAGCCTGCTGCATATTTTCACAGGAAAGCAACCGCCTTTTTTTCGGCACAAGCAACCAAAAGAACTGCCCAAGACCGCGTCCAAGACCATAACGAAGCGCTGACGGCAAAAGGCAAATCAGTTTACTTAAAGCCTTTATTAGAATATACAAGTGTATCCCCTCCTATCTGGTAAAATTAATACCGTAATAAGTGTGATGCCCCCGTAGGCCTCCTTCTAACTTCAGACTGGGAGCAATCGCCAGACGCAAGCCGTAATTCATCGTTTTGCCATCATATTCGCCAATGACCGTGGTCCAAGGATTTAACGAAGCTTCTAGGGCACCAAAAGAACCATTATAGCGGCCATCGCCAGTTCCGACATGAAGGCGAAAACCAAAAGGTAAGGTCTTACTCATTACAATATATTTAGTGCGATGATTTTGCTGAAAGGCTCCTTCAAGACCAATCGAAATTCCTGGAGTAAAAATTTCTTCGGGGATTAGGGCATATTTAGCCTGAACAAAGGTTTGCTGCGAATGACCATGATATTTGATATTCGTTAAACCGAATTCTAAATTTTCGCCAACACCAATAACAAAGTTTTCCATGAGCCCCTCATGTACCGAATCAACGCCGAAACTCATTTGACCACTCCGAAGCACATCGGCCGTTTCTGTATTAATTAAACCAGTTCCGCCTACTAAACTGGGCGCAGCGCTAGCTAGCGGCAAATAAGCCAGCCAAGCCGCCACAATCAAAAGATATTTCACAAACTTCGATCCTTTCTGTGTGTACTTATGCGCCCACGGCAAAACAAGCCTGACCCATCGGCCAGGCTTGTTTACTGTATCAGAGCTTTCAAGGCCGCTCTTCTAATTGACGGATTTTACGCTCTAAGTCCTTTACTTGTTTCATCAAATCCGGCAGCTTTTGAATCGCTGCTTCGGCGCGAAGCCATTCACGATGAGGCCGCGCCGGAAAACCGGCAAAAAAGGACCCTGCCGGTACATCTTTAATAGGTGCTGAACGAGCTGCAAAGGTGCAATTATCGCCGATATTAATGTGACCGTTACAGCCGCTTTGACCGGCAAAAGTAACATGGTTGCCAATTTTAGCGCTGCCTGCAATACCAGTAAAGGCAACAAATAAACCGTCTTCACCAACTACTACATTATGAGCAATATGAACAAAATTATCAATTTTCGTACCGGAAGAAATAATGGTGCTACCGGTAGTAGCCCGGTCGACGGCTACATTCGAACCAATTTCCACACGGTCGCCAATTTTCACATTGCCAACCTGTGGCACTTTTTCATGCTTGCCTTTTACCGTAACAAAACCAAAACCATCACTACCGATTACTGTATTGGCATGAATAATACAATCGCTGCCAATTTGACAATACTCGCGAATTGTTACACTAGGATATAAAACCGTATTCGCACCGATTACGGTCCCATGGCCGACATAGGTGTGAGGATAAATCACAGCATGATCGCCGATTTTCACATTGTCGGCAATGACCGCATAGGGCATAATCGCAACATTTTCGCCTAAAATAACATTCTTGCCCACCACAGCAGTCGGATGAACGCCAGCCTCAATTTTCACAGGTGGGAAAAAAAGTTCCAGCAATTTTGTAAAAGCTACACGGGGATTATCTACCACAATAGCCGCTTTAGGAAATGTATCTGCCGCCTCAGGCGGAATCATCACAGCTCCCGCCTGTGATAAAGCCGCTTTTTCTAAATGAGGCGCTACAGCAAAAGTAATATCCGTTTCCTTCGCATCTTCCAGGTTAGTAACACCCTGAATCTCAATCATTCCGTCGCCTTGTAAAGTTCCCCCAACCACTTCAGCTAATTCTTGTAATGTTTTCATTAATAGAAGCCTCCAGCATCGCTCTGCGCTGTGTATTTACTGAATCCGTTTCAAAACATCGTCGGTAATATCAATCCCGCCTTGAGCAATACTGTTTTTATAAATCACAACACCAAGATCCTTTTCTTTGGCAATCTGCTCTAAGGATTGTTTAATGTCCGCATCAATTTGACTTTCTAAATCTTGCTTAGTTTTCTGAAAGTCGCCATAAGCGGCCTCTTGCTTTTTATTAAATTCTTCGGGACTCAGCGAAGCTTTATCTTTATCAAGCTGATCACTCAATTCCTTGCCTTTGGTATTAAGCTGTTCTTGCATGGTCTTGATTTTCGGACTATCTGACATAATTTTGTTCACATCAATTACACCGATGGCAGACTGCTTACCACAACCGCCTAAGAATACAGCGGTGAGCAACAGTAACAATAAGGCCCCTACTGCTTTTTTCGTCATTTCGTTTCCTCCTGTCTCCTGGATAATTCAACTTTCATTCCGTTAGTATCCAAGCTCTGACTGAATGAAGTTTCATTTATTATGCACAGGAAAATTATTTCTTAAACTGACGAATCACTTCATCAGTAATATCGTCGGCTTTTAAGTTAACTGCTACACTGGTAATCACAATGGAATACCCTTTCAGCTGAGCAGTTTTCCCACATAAATTTTCAATATCTTGAAAAATCAGCGCATCAAGCGCATCAATTCGCCCTTTTAATTGATCGAGCTGCGCAGCATCCTCAGCCGTAAATAGAGTTTCCGCCGAACTTTCTGTTGACTGTGGTGGCACCGCAACTGCCAAAGCCTGTGAGGCTGACAGCGCTTCCTTAGCGACTTGCTCGTGAAGCGATAAACCATATTGATCTAACTCGGCGCTAGCCGCTTGCTTTGCTTTAGTCATCTTTTGATCAATCAGCTCGGTTAACTCTGTTTCTTTTGTTTGTAGTTTTGCTGCTTTTTCTTGATTGATTTTTTCTTCTTTGGCCTGCAAAGCCGTAAGTTCCTCTTTACTCAATTGCAGGGTTTTGCGCTTCAGTTCAATATCAAAGAGTTGACTTTGATATTCTTCATTCAGCTTCGCCACGTAATCATTATACTGCGCGGCTGCTTGCGCCTTAGCGTCACTTTGCTGCGTCGTTAAAGCAGCGTTAAGCTCCGCCTGTTTTGCAAGCATTTTTTCCTGAAACTGCGCTTGAAGTTCGGCAGTGGGCGTCACTGGCGCCCCATTGTCTAGCGCTGCTGGGTTTCCATCAGTTCCGTCAGTAACAGCGGTCGCTTGGCTTTGTCGCCCCGCGGCAAACTGCTGCTTCGCCAACAAAACTTGAAGTTCTTTCGCCAAAGCGGTGCGCTCAGCTTGCTTCGGATGAGAAGCACTCGCTTTGTCCATATCAATGATAGCAATTTTGTCTTTTTCCGGTTCAACTGATGCTTCCTTGGGCTTTGCACCACAGCCGCCTATAAGCATCACCGCAAGCAATAGCCCGATACAGGCAGTGAATACCACCAGAAATCGATTGGATCGGTTTCGCATCGAATCACCACTTTCAACAGGCAAATTTTAGGGCAAGGAAGAACCGAGCACAGCTTACACCGGCTCGGCTGATCTTTTGCTTCTTCTTTATTTACCGGTCAGTTTTTTAACAACATCATCGGTAATGTCTTGTCCGCCATATACTACAGAACCTTTTTCGAGAACAACCGTCAAGCCTTTAGCATCAGCTACGCTTTTGATTGCGCCATCAATCTGGTCGCGAATAGGAGCTACTAATTCCTGCTGTTTCAGTTGTAAACGTTGCTGCACTTGGCCGTAATAATCTTGTTTTTCTTTATCATTCATATTTGCTGTTTTACTGTCAAAATCTTTTTTTGCTTGATCCACTTCTGCTTGCATTTGCTGATCGATTTTAGCAAGATCAGGATGCTGTTGGAAAATGGAATTGCTGTTTACTACGCCAATTGTTGATGAAGAAGATGCAGCTGAGGCTACTTTCCCGCCGCTCTGCGTCACCGCAATGGCGCCGACTCCCAGTAAAAATACAACGGCTACAGCCAAAGATACAAAGCGAACTACTTTTTTGTTTTTTAACGCATTTAACATTAAATACCCCTTCTTTCCCATACAAAATCGAATACCATAGACTCTAGTTCATTATAACAAGGCCGCTCGTTACATTCAATGATTATCTTGCTACATGCCTAGAGATTTCCTACTAATCTAAGATAATGCTCATCGCTTGTAACAACATATTCAGCACTCAAAAAATCATGAATTTTATAACGCAAGGCAAATTCATTGTAATTTCTAAGCGGTACTCGTTCCAAACGAAGCATGTAGCCTTTACCTAGCTCCTGCTCTATAAACAGGCGCGTTTCATGATCATTCAGACTGTACTTAAAGCCGCCAAGTGTTTGTTTTGAAAACCGATAGGCATAGCCTGGTGAAAAATCCCAGCTCATAGAACCTGTTACAACATTGCTTTCCACAAAAAGCTCATTGCGGGGATTGACCCATTTGCCCACATGAATTCGAGCTGACGTATTATTTTGCTTTCGTCCTGTATCAAGATACCCTTCGGCAAAAAAACGATACTTTGTCGTTTCCGGCAGCAGTACAAACGTTGTTACATTCGCCGCTGATAAGACAAGACGGTAAGTAAGACCATAACGCTGTGTCATTGGCAAAGCCTGCACCCTAGCCAGCATTTTCTGCTTAAAATAGTCACGCTGGCGCTGTACAAACGATATAGGGAGACCGCGAATTTCCTTCGCCATCTCTTCTAGCGGCTCTTTCGCATCATACAGCAACAGGCTCGGCAAAGTGTGCGAACGAATAGCTACTTCTGTAAACTGAACAATTTCTCCTACAGGGCTCAGCGTCATTTTTACAGTGGTTACAGGCCCTGGTATCACCTCAAAGATAGGGCGAAACTCAGGCAGTCGGTCAGCAACGAGGTCTCTAAGACTTTCTTTTACCAGGCTTGCAGCCCAATCCACGGCATCAATCGGCAGCCCCACTAAATTCTCCTGCAACCGCTCTGGCACAGAAACAAGTTCTTGACCAGCTAGCGCTGCCATTTCTGGCGATAAGCCCGTAAATTCAACATCAAGCCGAACTTCCTTCACCGTAGCGCCCCAAGGCTCTAAGTTGACTCTAATTTCGGTCTCCTGGTCGGCAAAGACGCTTACCGACTGTACGGAGTAACCGACAAGAACCCGCTCAAAGACTTCTTTAATTACTTTCTCATAAGCGCTGTGATTTGCCGCTACTTCGGCTATCGTTCTGCCTAGTAAAATATGCTGCCCCACTGTCGAAATACTTGCTTCCATCCGCTTTAACGCTTTGGGCGGCGGTGGCGCTGTTGAATTCACATTGACGCTGAGCGTTTCAACAACAGGCTGAGCTGCGACTACGGGCGTCAAAACCAGTAAGAACAGCAGAGTCAGTAAGCTATAGCGCCAAACTGCACGAATAACAGCCACCTCCCCTCTGCAGGTTATAAGGAAAAGTCAGGCGATTTACCTGACTTTTCCTGTTGCTTAGCTTGTCTTAAAATTCATTCGTTTTAGAATTGGCCGCCAAAGCTGAAATGGGTTTTATTCCCCTGATCCCCTTTAGCAAAGTCAAACCGAATCGGACCAATCGGCGTGGTGAGACGAATGCCGACACCAACGCTCTTTTTAAGATCGCTGACTTTAAGTCCTGTATCATTCCAGGCATTACCAATATCGCCAAATACTACGCCTTGCACTTTTTTGATAATGGGGAAACGATATTCAGCCGAAGCCGCTACCATACGGTTGCCTTTAAACTGATCATCATCATAGCCTCTGAGTGTATCAGCACCGCCAACAGCAAACTGATTTGCTTCGGAAATTTTACCTGTGGCATAGCCAGCAGTGACACGAACAGCAATGACATGATCATCATTAATCTTAAAGTAACGACGACCTTCTGCCGTGTATTTGTTAAAATTGAAGTCGCCTTTCATGAATCGTCCGGCAAATTCACCACTTAAAGAATAGCGACTGCCTTCTGTTGGATTAAAGACATTGTCACGATCATCATAAACGCGCGTCAAAGTGATACTGCGTGTCAACCCAAAATTATCTTTCAAGTAATTGGTAAAATGAGGATCGGTCGTATTGGAGTAATCAATATCTCCCGATACATGACTAACCCATGTGTCTCTCCGGTTCTTAAAAGTAACATAGTTCTGTAAATATTCATTGGCAGGACGACCTAACGTAACTTCATACCCTTTGCGATTCTTGTCATAGGTAGATCGACTGGCTTTGTCGTCATAGCTGCCATCTGAACGATACATGCCATAATCAGTATACTGATTCGTCATGTTATAGATACTAAAACCGATAGAAGTTTGTTGGTCATCAAGCCATGGATGCGTATAAGAAAATTCATAGTTTCGACTGCTGGCATTGCCGCCAAATTCCCAGTGAATCTTCGCCTTGTCACCTGTTCCGGCTAAATTATTATCACCTAGCTCAATAATGCCAACAAGCCCGTCATTATGACTATAACCGCCGCCAATAGAGAAAGTCCCTGTTTTTTGCTCAACTACATCGGCTTCCATCGATACGGCATTGGGTTCACGACCGGGGTTGAGTTTCATATTGACATCTTCAAAATAACCAAGATTATAGATCTTTTGCATGCTACGTCTTGCCAACTTAGCATTAAAAGGTTCGCCTGGCTTAATCGTCATTTCGCGGGTAATTACATAATCTTTGGTCTTTTGATTGCCCTTAACAACAATATTCTCCAGCATTCCTTCATTAATCGTAATCGTCAAAGTCCCATCAGGGCTGGCGCTTACATCACTGACTTTTGCTAAAATATAGCCCTGATCATGATAGTACTGCTCAATGGCCCGCATATTTTCGTTGAGGCTCTTCATATTGATAATACTGTTTTTAGGAGCTTGTACCATACCAAGAATGGCTTCCGTCGTAACTTTCGTATTGCCTTTTACAACCACATTCGTTAGTAATGGATTCTCTAAAACAGTGTAGGTAACTTTAACTCCTTCTGGTACCTCGGAGAAATTCACCACAATATCATAGAAGTACCCAAGATCATAGACGGACTGCATATCCTTACGGACTGCATCGCCTGTGAGTACATCGCCGGGCTTTAGCTGAATCGCTGCAAGAATCTTCCCTGTCTCTACGGTCTTATTACCACTTACGGCAACAGCCGCGACTGTTTTCCCCGTCATATCAGCGGCAAAAACAGAAGAAGTTGACCCTAGAAACAAAACGGTACAGAGAAAGACGGCAACTATAAACAGCCCGTAGCGTCTTGTATTCATGTATTCCCTCCTTATAGAACTTTCAACTCAACTTACTGCCCGCGCAAAGATTTTCCGGCAGCCCGAATTAGCTGCTGCATTTCTTCCGGCGCTACGACTTTTGCCGTGTCCTGCGTCGGAACTGTTTCAGGGACAGGCGCTTTGCGAACAGGTTCTGAAACTGTCTGCGGCGCTGTCGTCATCAAACTTTGCTTAGGCGGCATTACATCAGCCTGCTTTTCTGTCACAGTCGATTTTTTTTCAACTGGATCCGTTACGGCAGGCACAGTGGGATGGACAGGTAATAAGGGTTTTGTTTCAGCTATCTGCGGCAAAACTTCACTTGTCTTTTGCTGCGCCAAATAAACATAGGCGCCCCCTATCCCTACAGAAACAAGTAAAGCAGCCAAAGAGAAGGCAGCTAGCTGCTTTTTCCAAGAAAAGGTTTTCTGTTGAATCGTTTTTTCCTGGATATGCTGAAGTTCAGCCTGAGCAAGCATAAGATTCAGTTTTCCCTGCGTATCTTTCTCGCTCTCAAAAGCTTGTTCAGCCCGATGCAGCCATTTTTGCGCTGACCGGAGATGTGCACTGATTTTCCCTTTAAATTCACCCATATTGACCACCTCTATTATAACCACATTTTATAATCAAGGGAAGGGTCCAGATTCTGGTCACTTAAATTCGTCTTTTTTTCAGCTTTTTTCCAAGAAAATCGCACATTCTTGCCGTTTTTTGAGTCATAATCACTTATTTTCATAATTTATCATTGATTTTATACGAAAAGCTTACCAGTTTTGCATTAACTTAGCCATCATACCGCGAATTCGCCGGATTCCCTGTTTCTGTAGGCGATACAAATGCGATACGCTCACATCAAGCGACTGAGCTAAATTCTTAGGTTCTTGCTCTTCTAAATACATGCCGCTGACAGCAATTTGTTCTTTCTGCGGTAAGCGGTCAATGGCATGCTTTAATTGACTGACTAAAAAGCTTTGTTCGGTTTGAGACGCTAGACTAGGACCTTGATCGGCTAAATAATCTCCTAATGTGGCAGTATCTGCTTCATTTACAGGTCCGTCCATATAGGCCCAATTTTGCTTGCCTTCCTTCGCCAGATAGTTCAGCATCCGCCCGCGAATCCGATGAAGCGCATACACAGCAAAGGCAACATTTCGCTGTGGCTCATAACTTTCCGCCGCTTCAATCAGACCTACAGTTCCTTCTTGAATCAAATCAAGCATTAGCGTTTCGCCAGCGCGAAACCGGCCGGCTGTTTTAAAAACCAGGGGCTGGTAGCGTTCAATGAGTTCGCTGCGTGCTGCTAAATCATCGCCGTCTTTATAGCGAGACCAAAGTTGGGCCTCGGCCGCGGGAGTTAAAAGCTCAACTTTATTTAGTTCTATTAAATAATCCTGCAAACTCATTGCGTCCATCCTATTCTTACAAAGTGTTTCCCGCTTCAAAAAGCATAGCGAGTTAGAATATTAAACTGCGTCTTCTTCACTGAATCATAATAAAGACCGCTGCTTACATGTTCATTGAATTGGTAGAGGACGCCAATCTTCTGTGATGAGTTATCGACGCCACGAGAAAGGTTTATGGAAAAACGGTCTGTTAAATATTTGCTAATTTCTACATTGTAAACATCACGAGAGCCTCGTCCGACTGTCCCATCAGTTGTCAGATAGTCGGTACTTCTTACAATATGAAAGTCATCCACACCAAAAAAGTCCTTTAAGGTATTTTCCACGGGACTGAAGAGCTGCGCCTCAATACCAGAGCTTACGACACTGCCAACTTGATCGACGCCAAACGAAGTATCGGAACTTTGTCGCTCAAAATAGCGACTTCTAAGCGTCAGCAGTGAAAGAATGGCTTCCTGGCTCATCGGCGGGTTGGCTGATAATTTAAAATTCATCGCATTGGCTGGACCATTAACACCTAACGTGACGGTGGTCTGTTGCGCTAGATTAATCTGCTGAATCTGGAAATAAGAAGTTAACTTTATGACAGGCATGAGCCCATTATAGGGTGTAAACTCAGCGGAACCGGAAACAATCTTAAAGGGCGCCGTAAAATAGGTAAGCTGACCACGACTCACAGTAAATCGGCCTGTTGGCTCAAGCTTTTGCCAAGTACCGCCAAAAGTCGTTTTTCCCTCAACATAAAAATCATACATATAAGGGTTATAAAATCGGACATTTTTACCGGCCTCTACCGTAACATCAAGCCCCATATCAAAGTTAGTAGGTTCCATGTCAGGGATCATTGGAATATCAATCTGATCGCGTTCAAATAACATCTTACCAGAAAGCAGCGGTTTTCCCGCTTTCGGCATTAACTGCAGCGAAGCACTGACAGGGCCTTTAAAGTTGCGATGATCAATTTCTAACGCGTTAAGATATAGATTAAAAGCATAGTCTGCTAAAGATCGCCCGCGAATCGCTGCTGAACCGTTGAGGGTAAACCCGCCTTTTCCCATTGTGCCTTGAAACGTGTTTACAACTATTTTATCACCTTGTAGGCTAATGGCAATAGACAAGTTTTGCAAGGGCTCTTTTAAATCAGAAAATTTGATCACGCCATCAAGGACTGTAAAGTCGCCTGATACCTTTGGATTATCAAGCGTACCGTTTACATAAACGATCCCTTGAGTCTGTCCTGTCGCCCAGGCCACTCGCTTCGTAAGAAGTGGCAAAATCCCCAAATCCGCTTGGTCGAGCATGATTTTTAAATCCATTTCCCCATCAGACACAATCTTTTTGCTCACCTGACTGTAATGGGAATTGGTAATCGGCGAAAGATTGGGCCAAATTTCGCTGTCACTCAGTGATTTTAGCGGTATTTTCCCGGTAGCACTGGCGACATAACTGTTTTTTGTCAAGGTGATCTGATTGATATCGATTTGCTGCGGCGTAACAATAAAACTGCCGCTAAGCGTATCAAAACTCTGATCTTGAATACTGCCATTCGTGATACCAATAGAAACAGCAGCTTGCGGCGCTTTTGTATCGCCCGTAAGTGTCATGGCAATTAAGGCTTCGCCATGGACAGGAACTTTCGTATCATACCAAGCCGAAAATAAACCGCTATCAATTTGATTGCCGAAGACATTCAAATTGATTTGCCCCTTTAAATCGGCTGATCCGGTTACGACAAGCCGCCCATTGCCCTGCTGCGCCTGAAAATGATTCACTGTAACAACGTGATTTGCCAGTGACAAGTCAATATCAATATTTTCTAAGGGATAGTGTTTGATCGTCCCATGATCCAACTTAGCCCGTAAGGAGGCTGTAGGATTATCCCAAGCGCCATAAGCCTGCATTTCGCCGTTGAACAGGCCAGTGACCTGATCTGGCGGCAAATCAAAGAAAGGCATCAGCGTACTGACGGAAGCATTCGTAACCTCCATCACGCCGCCCATAGTCTTGTCAATCAAATCCAAACCGCCACGTAAGCGGAAGGTTCCGCCGCCCTGGCTAAAGGTCAGATCCGGCACGGTAAGAGTTCGTTTATCAAGAATTACATGGCCTAAAACTCCGGTAATCGGCTGACCTTTCACTTTTACATTTTGCGCCGTCAATTCACCAGTAAAAACAGGATCATCTGGCGTCCCGGTCAATTGTCCGGCAAAATCGCCGCGTCCGGTGACCGGATAAGGCAGTTCGACGAATAAGCGGTTTAAACGAATATTTTTAATATCTACGGCAAAATTCATTTGTTTATTGGCATCAATGGTACCACTCAATTCAAAATTCGCTGGTACTGCCCGTACTTTTAGATGATCGACGGTAGTAACGCCTTGATGGTGCTGGACCAGCGCTTCAGCCTGTCGAATAATATAACCACGATAGCTGCCATCGGTAAAGTTTGCAGCCATGAACGCCTCAGGCTGCTTGATTGTCCCTGTCAACCGCAAATCGGCATCAATATTGCCAGTCAGTCGTTCCCCAGGAGCTAGAACGGCCACAAGATCTTCCGCTCGCCCCTTGGTTAAGGCGGCAGTTAAGTCGATGCGCTGTTCACCGGTAAATTCTATGGAACCCGTCAAATGGTACCGTGTCACTATTTCCGGACTTAAAAGCTTCGGATCACTTTTTTCCACCTGACGATGATACTCTGTATTAACTTCATCAAGATACAGTCTATTCTGTGATACGTGAACACGCCCGCTCAGTTGGTCAAAGGGCTGACTTGCCAAACTTCCCTGCTCTCCTAGAACCTGTCCGGTAAAAGTCGGCTCATTCAAAGATCCGCCTAACTGCCCTCCCAGAGAAAAAGTTCCTTTGACGGGAATCTCGCTATAGGCCGCCGCTAAAGGAGCGGCATTAATGTCTTGGGCCCAAATAGAGCCTGTCAATTGACCTTGCCGCACCGCAGCAGAAAGAGAAATGGAGCCGCCGCCTATTTTCGCGCTGGCCGCCTGCAGTAGCAGAGAGCCGTCGCTATTTTTTTGTCCAGTGGCTGCTAGCGACTGAAAGTCAATTCCTTGCACCGTTCCCGCCTGCATAGAAACCTGACCAAAAACAGTAAGCTGATCAACTGCTAAGGGGCCTGATGCCGCTAGGGAAAAATCGGCATAACCAGTAAGTGGCATTTGTAGCGCTGCCTCAAGTAAACTCGTATCAATATGCCAGCCAGAAAGCTGAAAGGCCGTCTGCCCCCTGGCAAAATCTACCGTCCCAGCCCCACTGGCATTACCACCGAAGCCTAGCAAAGAAAATTTATGTATAGCCAGTTTTTGATCGCTGTAATGAAATTGTCCATAGACATGGTCTACGGCGTAATTTCCTAACTGCATTTTATTTACATTCACAGAGCCCGCCACATCAGGAGCTTTCGCTGTACCTTGTACCAGAATATTTAAATCAGCCAAACCAGAAAGCGGCTGATTTAAACCGATTTTCGCTAGAGGTAATCTAGCAAGCTCGGTTTGATGCGTAGTAAGCGCAGCAGAAAAAACTGGCTCGGCGCCGCTATAGTAGACTTCACCGCTTAAAGCAAAAGGCTGCCCATCAAATTCGGCTTTTCCGCCATAGAGGTTGATTTTATCAGAAGTAAACGTAAGAAAAGCGCTTCCCTGCGAAAATTCCTCGCCTTGCCAAGAAAAAGCCGCCTGTTTTACAGCGCTCTCACCAGAAAAGAGCAGCGATCCCTTATTTTTCTTGACAACAACTGTCACATCTTCTAGCTGGCCGCCATGAATATCCAGCCCATTTTGCCCCAAAACTTCCGCAACGAGCGGTAAAAAGGGCGAAACCTCTACTTTTGGCGCAGTAAGCTCAGCTTGAAGATTTTCCTTATCTTTGATAAATCCCTCTAGTGAGAAAGTTTGGCCAGCAGCAGTCCCCTTTAGCGTCATAGCTACAGCGGGAAATTGGGCCAAGTCAGCTGTTCCATTCAAATCTGACAGGACCCATTTCCCCTGGGACAAGGTAACCGTCAATTCTCCCTGCTCTATCGTAACCGTGCTTTTTAGCGGAGATTGTCCGCTCGTCTTCGTTTGAAAAAGTTTTTCTATATTCCAAGCTCCAGCAGCGTCTTGCCATAAAAAGATTTGAGGCGATACCAAATCAATGGCCTCAATCATTGACGCAGCCGACTGACCGCCAAAGAGAAACTGACGCAATGAAAAAACCAGATTTACTTCCCTACTCTGGCCAAGCAATTCTCCATCTTGATCCTCTATCGACACATCGCTTAAAGATAATTCACGAAAAGAACGAATCCGAATCGAACCGATTTTTACGTTCTGGCCAAGAGCCTTAGTCAATTCCCCACTGATTTCCTGCGAAATCCCAAACATGACCTGCTGACTGTGGCTCAAAAAAACTGCGCTTCCCACAATTAATAGCAGAAAGGCAAGTAAAATAACTATTCCTTTTTTCGGCATAACGAGCCTCCTGCAATTCACTTACAGAGAAGTTCGACATCACTTCTAGGCCTTCCTCCATGACAAGAAATAGAAAATCGCGCCAACCGCTTAGAGGCTGGCGCGATACATAGCGTATAGAACTTCTATTTTGCTACAGCAATTCCCATGGCTTTATCTAGCTGTGCTTTGCTTGTATTGTAATCATAAAGGGCTTGTACAGCATTTGTTTTGGCTGTTGTGAGGTTTGTTTCAGCATCCATTACATCGGTATTGGTACCAACGCCAGAAGAGTAACGGACTTGAGCAATCCGGTAGTTTTCTTCCGCTTGATCAACGGCAACCTGCGTTGTAGCAATCCGTTTTTCCGCTTCCCGCAAGTTAAGATAAGCCTGCTGCACATCAAGAATTACCGTATCACTCGTCTGACGAGCCGTATGCGTTGCTTTCTCCACACTAGCAGTCGCTTGTTTTACCTGCGCTTTGGTAATGCCGCCGTCAAAGATATTCCAAGTAGCCGATACGCCTACTACCCAGTTATAATTAGACGTTCCAGCAAACTTCGTATCGTTCCAGTCGGTCATGCCGCTCGCCGTAACAGTAGGTTTGTAGCCGCTATTGGCGACAGTAACGCCTTCCTTGGCCGAAGCAATGGCAAGATCAGATTGCGCTTTATCAGGGCGGTGCGCTAAAGCGTATTTTGTCGCATCCGCTAAAGCGATCTGGTATTTCGTATATTTCAAAGTATCTTTAATTTTAAGTTCCGTATCAAGCGAAATCCCCATCACATTATTCATGTTTGATAAGGATAGCTGATAGGCATTTTCGGCTTTAATTAAATTTTGCTCAGCATTGGCTAAGTTAACTTGTGATTGCAAAACATCAGATTTAGCAACAGTACCTACGGCATATTGAGCTTCTACATTTTTAAGGTGCTGCTTCAGATCGCGAACGGCTTCCTGATTCACTTTCAGCATATTCTGAGCTTCCAAAATTGCATAATAGTAGACAGTGGCGCTATAACGAATCTGTTGCCGTGTATTTTCTAAGGCCAACTGGCTGGATTGGTAGTTCAAATCCATTTGATTGACGGTACCTTCTAGTTTGCCGCCTGTATAAAGCGGTACAGACAAGCTCAATTTGTTATCATATTTATCGGTGCTGGAGCGAGGCGTAAAAGTTGTACGGGATACGGTAGAACCAATGACGTTGCCACTAGAATCAACAACCTGACTCGCTCTGCTCGTACTTTCCGACGAAGGCGAACCAATTCGCTGCGCCGAGAAGGAGTAGCTAAGCTGCGGCTGATAGCCATTTTTCGCTTGATCCAATTCGGAAGCAGCTACATCGAGACTAGATTCAGAAATACGGATAGCTGGATTATTCTTTAAAGCAATAGCAATACTGTCGTCCAAAGAAATTTCCAGTGCCGCCGCCGACGCCTGTGGCGTCACCAATGCAAGGGAGCCGCCGATTAGCAGCAAGGCTAAGCTTTTTCGCAAAAAAGTATATTTTTTATCTCTCATTATGTATTAAATCCTCCTTATGAATTACAAAGTGCCGCCAGGGTGACTAGCGAGTCAATTATGAATTTATTATAGGGTCCTTTCCCTCTAGTGTCAACATTTAGAAGGCATGACGTAAACCAAAATACGTATTTTGGCTAGCCTCGCGATTGATGCTATCGGTTTGACCAATCAGAGAGATACTATCGGACAGTTTGTACTCACTGCGCAGTCTTACCTTCACTGCATTAGGATCATAAACATCGACAGAAAAACGCATTTGTTCGCCCACTTGCGCATCAAGACCGACGCCGGCCTTGCCGCTAATGACTCCCATGCGTTTGCCAAAACCATTTGTTTCACTCCCTACTTGAAAATTAAGTCGACTGCCATCACCGATAGAATCCACCCCCATTAAAGCATAATTTTGTGGTGTAAACTGCACCCTTAGATCTGCATCGGTGCGATATTTGCCCCGTTTGGGATTATAAAAAGCATCAACAGAGCCGCTAGCTGAAATATTGCTGACCTTACTTAGCAGCTTGTTTGCCTTTTCACTGGCATCATGGACGTTTTGCAGTGTTTCTTTCAGATTCGCCGCTGTTTTCGGATCAGTTACAACGCCTTCGAGCGATTTCGCCATCGCCTCAATCCGATCACTTGTCAGCTTAATATTATGTACGGCTGCCGCCAGATCAGAGGCCGTCTGGCCATTATTATCGACGCGACTCAGCATGGAATCCACGCGATCGGCTACGAGCCGCAGGCTCTCTGACATGGCCCGCATATTCTGAACCATGGCATTTACATCTTGTTCATTATTTACGGCCATTCTTGCCAAACTTGCGGATAAGGCATTTAAATTATCCGTAATAACTTTGGCATTGAGCGCTGAATCTTTTAACGCCGTCTTAACTTTCTCATCGCCAAGAATATCATTTAATGATTGTACGAGTGCATGAACATCGCCAAGAACTTTTTCCGCTGAGGCTATGAGAGTAGCGAGCCCCTGCGGCTCATCGCCTTGCACAATAGCGCCTGGTTCTAGCATCGAACTATCGGCTGCCGCTGGCGGAACAATAGAAATGAACTTTTCGCCAAGCAGTCCGTCAGACCCGATCGTAAAATGCGACTGAGCCGGTATCGCTGTATCTTTTTTGATTTGCATAACGACACGAATTGCACCAGGCTCAATGGACACGGTTTCGACCCGGCCAACTTGCACGCCAGCATAACGCACAATATTGCCTGGCACGAGGCCAGCCACATCGCGAAATAAAACGGAAACAGGATAGCCTTTTTCACCAAAACTAAAGTGACTCAGACTTATAATCATTCCCGCCAAAAGCGTCAGCGCCGCTAGTGTCATCGCTCCGACTTTGGCTTCTGTACTTATCACAAATCGTTCCTCCTTTTCATTAAGTCGCGCTGTTTTGCGCCATAAATAAACCGTTCAATCAGAGGGTTTTGCGAGTTTTTAAACTCTTCCGGTTTGCCAACTTGAAGAATGCGGCCTTCATGAATCATGGCCATGCGATCAGCAATGGCAAAAGCGCTATCCATATGATGCGTCACTACTAGACTGGTCACGCGCATGCGCCGCTGCGTACTAACAATCAGGCGGTCAATCGTGGAAGACATTATCGGATCCAAACCGGCGGAAGGTTCATCATAAAGCAGAATTTGCGGCTCTGTCGCAATAGCCCGGGCCAAGCTCACTCGTTTTTTCATCCCGCCGGAAAGTTCATTTGGCCAGTCGTTTTCACGGCCCCATAGCCCCACCATTCTGAGACAACGGCGCACGACTTTGGCTATGTCTGCTTCGCTTTTCTGACCATGCTCACGCAACCCAAAGGCGACATTTTCGCCTACCGTCAAAAAATCAAAGAGCGCTGAATACTGAAACACCATTCCCATTCGTAATCGTACTTGATTCAGCTGCGTTTCGTTCAAAGTAGAAATTTCACAGTTATCTATATATATTTTCCCTTGTGTTGGTTTCAGAAGACCAATCATCAGGCGAAGCAACGTACTCTTACCAGACCCGCTTGGTCCGATAATGACCATGGTCTCCCCTGTTTCTACTGTTAAATTGATATCTTGTAAAATAAGGCGGTTGCCTAAAGACAAGCTCACCTCTTCCAAGCGAATCATCGGCATTCCTCCTTGCTATTGGCGCTAATAAAGTAACAAAGATAAAAAATAATTGCTAATAAATATTAAAATAATCGAAGTAACGACAGAGCCTGTCGTGGCTTTACCGACTCCCTCCGCGCCGTTTTCTGTGGTTAAGCCTTTATGACACCCCACGAGAGCAACAATCATACCAAAAAACATGGCTTTGATGAGCCCGCCTGTCACATCATTCGGCACAGAAAAGACCTGAATAGAGTGAATAAAAGTCGACTCGGCAATACCGGCATAGCTTGTAGCCATAAAGTAGCCGCCTAAAGTACCAATTACATCACCTAATACCACAAGCGCCGGCACCATGATCAAACAGGCAAGCAGTCGTGGCGCTACTAAATAAGCAATTGGATTGACCGCCATCACTCGAAGAGCATCAATCTGCTCCGTTACTTTCATCGAACCAATTTCAGCGGTAATGGCCGCCCCAACACGGCCTGCCACAACAACACCAGTGAGCACCGGCGCTAATTCGCGCCCCATAGCAATAGCAATGACGCCGCCGACTGATGATTGCGCGCCATATTTAATAAATTCATGGGCAATCTGCACTGTCATAACCATACCGGTAAATAACATGGTAAGCAAAACAATAGGCAAAGAATCTGCCCCTAAATGACCCATCTGCTGCAACACATGACGACTATTCGCCGCAGGTAAGAGCATAAAAGCATCGCGCAGCATATAAAAACTACGGCCAGCACTTTCAAATAAACGAATGGTTGCTTTACCGATTTCACTCAATACTTTACTTAGCATGGCTTCTTTTTCCTCAGCCCCTTCAAAATCGTAGTATCTTTATTCCCTATCAACAGAGAAATTCCCTGCTTGCGAGCGTTTTTTCGACAAAGAGATGCGAGAAAGCAGGCAATATCTGTATAAGATATTGCCTGCCTGAAAAAGCAAAATTATTTTACCATAATCGTAATTTGTGTATCGCCGTCAATGACAAAGTCAGTTGCTGCATTCACTTTTGCTTTTGCTGCATCATTAGACGCTTTTGCGTTGGAAACAGCTGTTGCCGCAGAAGTTTTATTGGTGGCTTTATTCCCCTTAGCAATTGCGGGACCATCGTTTTCCTCGCCTTGATTTTCAAGAATTTCCACGACAATATCATTATTACGGTCACGTGTAGCTAATTTATTCACTACCGAAGCAAAGGTACGTTTTTTCGCATCACCGCGCAACGCATCAACATCAATTCCTTGCCGTTTTAACAGCAAGTCAGCCAAAGGCACCATACCGCCGCCGCGCACTTCCAGTAGCATATTGCCAGAAGATTGGTTTTTGGGCACTTGATATTGAACTGTTTTGACGACAGGTGCGCCGCGATAAGGCTTTAAGGTTACGTCAATAGCAACGGTATCACCGGCTTTTGCTTCCCCTTTCGCCGCTTTGGCGCTAAGAATGGTCGCAGTCTTCCGCGCCGCTTCTACCTCTACGTTTACCTTCACATCAAATAAATCTACATGGGAAAAAATATTGCTTGTCAATAAATCTAATGCTTCATGAACTTCGCCTACAGCCATTTCACTGATTTTACCAGGTGCATAAAACATATTTTCCCGCTTTAACGTTTCGCCTGGAAGATTGCGTCCCGTTATTTCGAAGGTAACCTTTGCTGTCCCGCCGCCTTGGCGGTCCATCGCTTTGTCTATGGCGTTAAAAACACCAGTAGCTCCGAGAATTGGCGCAAGTTCTTCATCTTGCACCACCTGGTAGTCTGACTCTTGTGTCCGGCCTAAATCCTTATCTTGGATTGTTACCGCGAAAGGAATTACATAAGGAAACTGATTGAGCTGCCCAGAAATTCCGGCGCCGCGGTCTTGGGTAATCGTTCCCACTAAGTCGCCAGTTGTTCCAACTTTAAAAGAACTTTCCTGACCAATTACCGTCGTGAAAATGTAGGCATTTGTGGCAAAATAATTCACTGTGCCTCGTTTAAGAAAGGGATGCCCGAAAGCTAATACGTTATTGCCATCCACATAAGTCACGGTTCCCAAGGCGCCGATCGATACGTCGCCACGGACCAGTTGAACGCCAATGGCGCTACCTGGTTCAATTGGTCCATAATTTGTGCCACTTGGCGCATCGCCCACGGAAAAAGGGACGAGATGAAGGGGAGCAAGATCACTTGTTAAACGATCTAATGCCGCCGCACTATAGCCAGATACCATTAATGGTGTATTGAGCGGCGCAAAAAAACGAGTCTTCTTGTCAGAGGCTTTCTTAAGTACTACGCCTGGCTCAGCTTCTTCTGGGCCGTCATCGGAGCCCTTTCCGGTTTGATCAGGCGCTTCGGCTGCATTGTCCGCCTCTGGCTCTTTTATCAGCTCCGGTTCCGTCGGAGTCGTCGGATTAAAATCAAACGTTTTGATCATGTCGCCAATGGGTGTAACCATTCCTACGCGATGATCCGCATTGGGCCAACCATAAGCAATGGCTCCCACTAATTTCCCTTGGATATAGACAGGACTGCCGCTCATTCCTTCAGCAATACCGCCAGTCCGATCAATGACCGAGCCTGATGTCTTAACAAGAATTAAATCGCCACTCGGGCCTTTTCCTTTCATAACACCGAGAACTTCTACATTAAACTCCTCGATTTTCGTACCAGAGACAACTGTCTTGGCAATGCCTGTCATGCCTGGCTGAATCTGATCCACAGGCAAAAAATCAGGCGCTGCCATAGCTATCGGCAGACAACCCATCAGGACTGTCAGCAAAGTTATGAACAGCACCCGCAAAAATTTCCCCAAAAAGCTCATCCTCTCTATCGTCTCTGCACTGCTTCCAAGCGGACCAGCACATCTCCTGTATTTACTGTGTCGCCTGGTTGCACAAGGACCTGACGAACAACACCGTTCACATTCGCTCTAGTAGCCGGAACGAGACCGACTGGCGTTGCTACCATAACCAGAGGCGTCCCCACCGAAACATGCATTCCCTCAGTAACGAGACTCTGCGCCGCAACTTTTCCCGGCACAACGCCTTTTTGATCAACTAGCCCGGCAGCTGATGAATAGGCCGCAACTAGCGCCACCAATAGAATGGTTATACAAACAATTTTCATTTTGGTGCCCATAATAAACACCCCTTTTACCTCTTTACTCAAAGTAACTTCCTACCTTCATTATAGCTGATTATCAAACGAAAGCAACATAAATCATTTCTTCGGCACAAGAATCAAGGCATCACCCACTAGCCGCTCTTGACCATCGGAAGGTTTATTTTTCACTTCGTCCTTTACTACCATATCGCTGGAGCCGCCGCCGTCAAAATTCATAGCATCGACAGCACCTAGCTCTTTCATAAAATTCGCTAATTCTCCTAACGTATAGCCTTTGCTAGCATGACGACCATCAACAACGACAAGCAGCACATGATTGTCCTTCGTCACACCTAATGCCGTGCGCGGCGCTCGACCGATTGCAATATCATCAGGAAATTCTTCCGCTGTTGTTGTTAAAAAAACTTTACCATCCCGTACGAGTGTTGGCCCAGCGCCAATGGCAAAAGGAGCTTTATTAAATACGTCACCAAGAGACTGTTCGATCGTAACTACATCGCCCACCTTCAAGCTTTCCATAGCCTTCGCGGCAGTACCATGAGCCGATAAAACGACGCTGCCGCTAACAAGGTTGGTATCTTGTGGTGAAATAGCCGTGATCTTGCCATTTGTAACAACATATTCGCGGCCAAACTCATTCGTCTTTGTAGATGAACCATAATAAGAATTATAAAGGGTCACAGCATCTTCACCACGTTCACAGTTAATACCGTTTATAGCTAACGTGCGCTTATCAGGCAAGCGAATACTCCCTTGATAATCTACTTGATCAAAAACGAGTTTATTATCTGTTGTAATTGCCAAAGCCGTCCGCGTAATATAGGGGATACTCACAATCGTGTCATTCAGTTTCAATAGCCCGATAATTTCGCCGTTAGGGGCGAAGTAAGAACCGTTTATAGCAGCGACTGCTTGATTCCGTTCCGCCATATCACTTACGGCTTCCAACCCAGGTACGATCGTGTTTGATAGCACAGGGCGCAAATTATATTTCGCCAAATCCGCTTCGACAACATAGGTTTCTACCGGTCCGAAGGCTTCATTACGCAGCCAGTGGGTATAAGTGAGCCCTGGCGCTACCGTTGTAACGGTTTTATCGCCACTTTTCAGTAAATCGATGACCAGGCGATTGGGATTTGCTAACGAAAAAACTTTCGCCGTCACCTTATCTGTAAAAGAAATCGTAAGCTTAAGATGATTTCCCGCTGCTTTATCCCAGCGAATTGCCGTAATATCCTTATCTTTTATCGCGGGAAGAGCAGCCCCTGCCGTGAGTGTCGTACTAGGCAAATCAATCGTAATTTCGCCCGCCGTACTCGCATCGACAGTATAATCAGGCAAAGCCCCTATTTCCAAAACAAGACGTACTTTATCAGACGCTTGGCTAAACCGGATTTTCTGAACTTGACTCGCCGTAGCCGCAAACGCAAAGCTTTGCAGCACCAAAACTAAAAATAAGGCAAACACTATAGACTGACGTACGATTTTTTTCATAATTCTCCTTCTTTATCTTGGTTTTGCAGAAGGCAAAACCTGACACTTTCGTGTCAGGTCCTGTATCCTAGGGGATTATTCCTTTGCTTTATAAGCAGCCTTCGCATTAAGCGGCGCTAGCTGCTTGTAGATCACATCAGACAAACCAATGCCACCAGCCTGAGAAAGATTTTTAGCCATTTCGCTGTCAAGCATGGATTTTAAAATATCATCTTCGTTACTGTCGCCCAAAAGCGAATCTTTGGGCACAGTAGAACGCATAGTGCTTAGCATCATGTTAATAAACACCGATTCCATGTCCTGACAAACCTTTTTCAGTTTTTTATCTTCCTGTCCTACCGTCGCGCCCTTTTGCATAGCTTGGTCAAATTGACTGCGAAACTCGCTGCCATCCGACTTTGGCAAAGTCGCAGTCGTGGCAGGACCAGAAGCAGGCAAATTCGTGATTGTCGCATCTACATTCATAAGCGAATGCCTCCTGCTCAAAGTTTAAATAATTTGCAGCTCAGCATGAAGCGCACCAGAAGCTTTAATTGCCTGAATAATTGATATGATATCAAGCGGTGTCGCCCCTACAGCATTGAGTGCATTTACCACATCGCCCACACTGGAGGAAGGCGGTAATACGACTAAATGTCCAGGCTTTTCTTGTACATCTACTGTCGTGTTGTTTGTTACAACAGTAGAACCGTTCGAAAAAGGCGCTGGTTGTGAAACATCTGTTGTCTTACCAATTTTCACCGTCAAACCACCTTGCGCCACAGCCACTTCATCAATCGTTACATTCGTCCCTAAAACAATCGTTCCAGTCCGCTCATTAATAACAATTTTAGCAATGGCATCAGGATAAACTGGCAGTTCCTCCAAGGCAGAAACAAAGCCAACGACATTTTCGCTAAATTCACTAGGAATGTTCACAGCAATGGTTCCAGGATCTTTCGCCGAAGAAATAGAACCAAACCGGCTGTCAATCGCTTCAGCAATACGCGAAGCTGTTGTGAAATCGGGCTGTCCTAAGGATAAACGAATCTCACCGTCTTTGGCAAATTGTACTGGTACATCTTTTTCCACAATCCCGCCAGCAGGCACCCGGCCTGTAGTTGGAAAGTTTTTCGTAGCACTGGCGCCAC
The DNA here is from genome assembly GCA_900550105.1 of uncultured Pelosinus sp. Taxonomy (GTDB): domain Bacteria; phylum Bacillota; class Negativicutes; order UMGS1260; family UMGS1260; genus UMGS1260. The sequence continues at coordinate 21,891 of URQW01000006.1, read as the reverse complement.
CGCCACCGGCAGTATAGCCGCCCACGGACAGAGGTCCTTGCGCCACTGCATAAACAGAGCCGTTAGCTGCTTTCAAGGGCGCCTGCAAGAGAACTCCGCCCTGTAAGCTTTTGGCATCTCCCAGAGACGATACATTCACATCAAGCGTGTCGCCTGGTTTCGCAAAGGCTGGAAGTTCTGCTGTAACCATAACAGCAGCCACATTCTTGGCCTGCAGTTGCGAGGGACTCATCACTACGCCAAAGCCCTTTAGCATATTCGATATGGATTGCAGCGTTTCCACGATTTTCGTACTATCGCCGGTTCCATTTAAACCGGTTACGAGACCATATCCAACTAGTTGATTGCTGCGTACCCCTTGCACTTTCGCCACATCTTTAATCCGTGTCGACTGATAGGCAAGGGCCGGAGTGATTCCGAGACAAAAGAGCAGCAGAACTAGAATTGCAATTCGTTTTTGCATAAAACCCTCCACAGCTTTCTACGAAACAATTAGAATAGGAGATTAAAAACTTGTGTCAAAATACCTTGACGCTGTTTCCCCGCCAAAGGACCATTGCCTTCAATCTTCAATTTCGCTTCCGCTACATTCGAAGATAAAATGGTATTGTCATAAGCAATATCGTCAGGCCTTACCGTGCCTGTGACCGTAATTTTCTGCACTTCATCATTTTGATTGATTGTCTGCGTGCCGGAAATCATTAGATAACCATTTGGTTTCACGCCGACAACCTGGACGGTAACACGGCCAGTCACCGTATTTGTATTCGTTAAAGCGCCTTTTGCCGAAAAAGAATCCGAGCCGCTCGCTGTCGCACTCGCTAAAAAGTGGAAAATACCTGTCCCCGCATTGAGCGTATTACTGCCGGACTTTGAGTTAGAAGCATTGCCACTTCTGACGGCGCTAGAGTTTTCACTAATTACAATCGTAAGGGTGTCACCAATCGAATGAGCCCGACGATCGCTAAACATACTTTGCGCCGAGTCATTCCACAACGAATCAGCAAAGACTAGCGGCGAAGCGGTAAAGAGCCATAAAATTGTCAAAAGGAGCACACGATGTTTATAACGCCAAAACTGCATGGCAGATTCTCCTTTCCGATGTTGGCCTAAGGTCTTGTAAAGACCTCTGCCGTGTTGGCATCAATTACTTTTGCCGAAACAACTTTTTTTGATTTTAAATTTTGCACTTTAATGATTTGATTTATACTGCCGTTCTCCATGGCTTGGCCTGTCGTCGCCACTTCAATCGAACCGATTCTAGCAACAAGCGACAAGAGACTGCCGCGTTTTATAACCTGCGGCATCGCCATAAAAGAACTTTGTAACATCGTCCCTGCCGCTACTGGCCGCTTCAGCACCATCCCTTCAGCCTGACTAAGCTCTGAAAAAAAGCCGCTAGAATGGCCGATTTCGCGACGTTCTAACTGAATATCGCTAGCAGAAATCATATCACCATTTTGCAATGGCCGCACCGTCGTAACAACATTTTTAAAAAGATTTACATCTAGTTTCACTGTGACTTGACGATAGGGCTTATGATCTACAGAAACAGCTACAAGCGCTGTAACAGGTCCGATAAAATGAATGCCCGAAGGAAATCGAACGTCATAGGAAACTTGCCCTATTGGCGCTAAAAGATCGGCGCCTCCCAAAGGCTTTATTTCGCAATCGAGACCTACCGTTTTGCTTTTAACCGCTTGCTGCGCCTGTTCCAGCAAAACAGCTTCGGGAATAGTTTGCGCCGACGTAGTAATTCTTACACTATCAGGCACTTGCCAATCAATATCGCTTAAATCTGCCCAGGCTCCCGCTAAACGCATCCTAAGTAATTCCGGCGTTAAAATCGTCGCAAATCCAGGCTGCGCCGCCGTACCAATTTTACAGCGGCTTAAAGTCGCAGCACGCTCGCTGTCACCAGTAATTGTGGCAATATCGCCTAAGTACAACACACCGCCTGACACCGTGATCTCCGGCGCCATCACAATCGTAACTGGTGCAGCCCAAAGCACAGCTGAAAAACACAGCGAGTACAAAACAAGAACAATCCAGACAAGAAGGGCTTTATAGATTTTCATCTTAACGTTTTAAATTAGCCGCTTGTTCCAACATGGAATCTGACGTCTGAATCGCTTTGGAATTAATTTCATAAGCCCGCTGTGCTGTAATCATATTGACCATTTCTTCGACAACCTGCACATTGGAAGTTTCCAAAAACTTCTGTTGAATCGTACCTGCCCCATCAACACCTGGATTAGAACCGACAGCTTGACCAGAAGCAGATGTTTCGACAAGTAAATTACGGCCAATCGCACTTAAACCGGCTGGATTGATAAATCGCGCCAGTTGCAACTGCCCCAAATCCTGCGCCGCCGTTTGGCCAGGAACCGTAGCCGATACTCTTCCGTCTGAGGAAACGCTAACGCTCGTCGCCGTTGAAGGCACTGCGCTGACATTTTGCAAGGGATAGCCGTCAGACGTAACAATTCTTCCCTGTGAATCCAATTTAAAACTACCGTCACGGGTATAGGCAGTAGTACCATCAGGCATATCGATCTGGAAAAAGCCATCGCCTTCAATCATCATATCATACTGGTTACCAGTCTGGAGCGCCGAACCTTCTAAATAAATTTTCTGCGTCGCCACTTGTTTTACGCCACTGCCCATCTGAATTCCCGACGGTACAGTCGTGTCAGGTCCTGTAGCAACCCCAGGCTCTCTTAACGTCTGGTACATAAGATCCTGAAAATCAGTCCGGCTTTTTTTAAAACCGGTCGTATTTACGTTGGCAAGGTTATTTGAAATCACATCAATATTGGCTTGCTGCGCCGTCATGCCTGTTCCGGCTGTCCATAAAGCTCTCATCATAATGAATTATCCCCCTCGTCGTTTATATAGACCTGCCTCATTCGTTCAGCAGGAAGCAGCTTCCGCAAAGCGGTCCGGCCGCTTATGATCTTTCCCTTTATACACGGCCTACTTCATTCACTGCTTTGTCAAGCAAACTGTCCTGGGATTGTACCATTTTGCCGCTCATCTCATAAGAACGATACCCAGAAATCATATTTACCATTTCTGAAATAACATTGACGTTAGACCGTTCTAAAGATCCTTGCTGCACCGTCCCTGTAGCTCGTCTTGGTTGGGCTTCATTTGTCGTAGAAAATAAATTGCTGCCTTCTTTCCGCAATACACTTCTATCATTACCAAATTCTACAAGTTGCAATTGACCGGTCGGCTGACCTGCCACGGTAACGCGACCATCAGAACTAATTGATGCTGTCCCATCAGGCAGAGTAATCGGACGATTGTTGGTACCAAGCACCTGATAGCCATCAGCAGTTACCAGTTGACCGCGACCACTGCGAAAGAAAGCGCCATCACGAGTATAACGTACGCCGTTTGGTGTTTGTACCGCAAAGTAGCCACTGCCTTGCACTGCCAGGTCTAGAGGATTTCCAGTTGGCTGTAATTGGCCATTCGTATAAATCGTAGCGATTTCATTGACTACATCACCATAGCCCATACCACCGATTGGCGCAGCGCCCGAACCGTCTTTGCCAGTTCGTTCTATTAGGAATGTAGCAAAATCTTTCGTTACAGTAACATCCCGCTTATACCCTGTCGTATTCACATTCGCGAGATTATTGGCTATCGCATCATTGCGCAAACCTTCGGAAACCATGCCTGCCGCCGCTGTATAAATGCCTCGTAGCAAAAATCCCAACTCCTTTTTTCTCTGCCTGACTGCGCCGCAAAATGCACGCAGTCAGGGATTTTTTCTGATAGCTTTTGATAGCTTTTGATAGCTTTCTTTAAGCGATACCGCCTTTTTTCAGCGTTGTTAAACTATCTTGAATAGTTTCCAATGAATCTAAGGCTTTACCAGTACCTAGCGCAACACAAGAGAGAGGGTCTTCTGCTAAGTAAGTAGGAATTCCTGTTTCCTGGTTAATCAGCTTGTCCAACCCAAAGAGTAAAGAACCGCCGCCTGTCATAACAATGCCGCGGTCCATAATATCAGCCGCGAGTTCTGGCGGAGTCACTTCTAACACAGATTTGACACAATGAACAATGAGTGATACCGATTCGGAAAGAGCTTCGCGCGTTTCCGCCGAAGAAATCCGCATCGTTTTCGGCAGACCAGAGACCAGATCGCGTCCACGAATTTCCATCGTTTCATCGCGTCCGGTCGGAAAGGCCGTGCCAATATTGACTTTGATCTCTTCAGCAGTCCGTTCGCCAATCATAATATTATATTCTTTTTTCACATACCGCACTAAAGCTTCATCAAATTTATCGCCGCCAATGCGAAGCGATTCACTAACAACAATACCGCCCAAGCTTAGTACTGCAACATCGGTCGTACCGCCGCCAATATCAACAACCATGGAACCGCAAGGCTCGGCAATATCAAGACCAGCTCCCATGGCAGCAGCTAGCGGCTCTTCAATTAAAAAAGTTTTACGAGCGCCAGCCTGCATCGAAGCTTCGAGTACAGCCCGTTTTTCTACCGTCGTTACGCCAGAAGGAATACAAATCATAATACGAGGTTTAAAAAAGCTGCTTTTGCCTGCTACTTTTTGGATAAAATGGCGAAGCATGCTTTCCGTCGTATCATAATCAGCGATGACGCCTTCTCTAAGCGGACGAATCGCAATAATATTGCCTGGCGTTCTGCCTAACATTCGGCGAGCTTCCTCGCCAATTGCCAAAACCTTATTCGTATCCCGATCAATTGCCACAACGGAAGGCTCTCGTAATACGATTCCTTTTCCCTTTATGTAAACCAAAACATTGGCAGTCCCTAAATCAACGCCAACATCCATTGACATTCCAAACATGCTTTTACCCCTCTCGTCTTCTTCACTGCTTGTACCGTACGGCGATTCGCGCTATAGATACATAAGTGTTACTTTATTTCTACAACTTTTGCGAAATACCTTTATTTTAAGGCCCCTTTTCCTAGGACTTTTCGCAGATTTCTTTCGTAGATTGATATTTTTTTCGCGTCGCTTCGCCGCCACGAATATGCCTTTCCGCTTTATTCAGTTCTAATACCGTCCGCACTTTAACTGCCAATGGTTTATTCAACAGCGGCAACCGTTCAATCATATCCTTGTGGAAAGAATTACCAAAACAAAAAAAAGAATACGGACTGCCTTTTCCTCTCGGCAATCCGCAGTAGTTTACGATCTTTCAGCTCATTGGCTGATTTGCAACTCAGAAAACAATTTTAAGAAAACTTGTATTTCTCCTTCTACTGTTACAACTATTTTATCAATAAGGTTCTTTAACATAGCATTATCAAACAAATCAGCTGCCAAGAGACTTTGTATACTGCTGCAATAATTTTTTATCTTAATCTCCACCGAACTCAATCCAGCTGTATTATCTTTCATTGATGTCAGTTTCTCTTCATAGACAGCAATCGCAGTATTTAATTCAGCAGTTCGTCCTTTTAGCTCTTCCAGACTTATGGCGTCTACTTCAAACATTTGGCGTTGTTTCGCTTTTGCTTTTTTAAGTCTTGTCAGTTCACTCATAATAAAATCGTGAGAAACGTCCTGTGTGCTCGGCTTATATTTCTTATTAAATTCAGCCAACGTCTGTTTAAGCAGTTTATCTGGCGATGAGATGAGCCTACTCAAATAGTTCTTGATTGCCGCTAACAGTTCCCGCTCATCAATCGTCGTATGATTATGACAAAACTCCTTGCCGTTCACATTACGACCACCACAACCCCAACGGACATACTCCTTAAGCCATTTTCGATAAATTCGTCTAAAACTATAGCCACAATCGCTGCAATGAATTAGGGTACTGAAGCAGTATTTATTGGATTGACGAGTTTTCGTCAGTCGAAACATCGCTGTGCGTTCAGCCAGCAAAGCTTGCGCCTTATCGAACATATCTTGCTCAATAATAGCCAAGGCTGGCTTGTCAACGATATATTGCTTGTCCACTTCATTTTTAATCCTTTTCCCAGTCAAGAAATCTTTAATAGATTCTTTGCCATTAATGACCTTGCCAATATACAACGGGTTCGTCAATATAGTGGATATGGCCTGTTGTGACCAGCGGCACTGCCGCTTTGTTAGGACCCCTTCTTGATTTAACCGTTGCGCAATTTTATAGGTTCCTTGCCGCTCATAGACATAATAATGGAAAATTCGTTTGACCACTTGGGCTTCATAGGTATTGATGGTCAAATCAAAATACTGGCCACAGGTCTTGTCATAACCATAAACTAAATTCGGCACGCGGCCTCGTGCAGCATTACGTTTTTTCCCAAATTTAACGCGCTTAGACAGATTGGCTGATTCCTCCTGTGCTACGGCTGCCAAAATGGTTAGAGTGAGCTCGCCGTCATTACTGGACATATTGGCAGTTACAAAGCGGCAGTCAATATTTAACGCTTTCAATTTTCGTATACTCTGAAGGAAATCTACCACATTGCGGGCCATTCTTGATACATCTTTGACGTAAACACAGTCAAATTTCTGCTGCTGCGCATCATACATCAGCCGCCTGAAGTCTTTTCTATTTTTCAACTTCGTGCCGCTTATGCCTTCATCAGCATACACTTCTACGAGCTTCATTCCTTCTTTTTGGGCATATTCCGTAAAAAAATCCCGCTGCATCTGTAGGCTCATTAATTGATCTTCTTTCTCCGTAGAGACTCGACAATAAGCAGCCATCCTTCTTACAAGCCCCCTCGCCTCTTCCATGCGGCGCTTCCCCCCTCAGTAGAGTAATCTTTCGCGGTAATAAAAAAACTGCCGCGGCTAAGAATGATGGACTTGTTTACTGTCCTCAGAGTTTGATGCTGTCTCTATTTCCTTGGTAATTTTGTTGATTAGCGCCTCGGCTAAGATTTTAGGTAAATGCTTGTCCACATTCTCGACTGTGTTAGGGTTAATAAATCGCATATTTAGACTCATCGTGGCCCCTCCTTGATCGCTATATCTGATCCCTTACATTGTACTTTTCAAGGTCAATAATTATTACCGCTAAAGACAAAATAAAAAGTGTTCCATTAAGCCAGTGTGTTCAGGTACAATCGCCCCAAACACAGCTAACTTTTACGGAACACTTAACTTATCATCATTTTTCTTTATTATAATTACGTAACAGTTGCTTTATCCTAGCAGCCACTTATACCGATCTTTATTACCGTTACCTAAATCAACATGAATATGTTTGCTCTGGGTATAGGCTAACAATCCCGGTACGCCCATCTCCCTGCCAAGCCCACTCTGTTTATAGCCCCCAAAGGGCGTATTCGGATTCATAACATGATAGGAATTCACCCAAACTGTCCCTGTACGTAGCTGTTGGGCCACTTCAATGGCATGACCTTTGTCTTGCGACCATACACCGCCGCCCAAACCGTAAATGCTGTCATTGGCAATTTTAACAGCCTCTGCCTCTGTTTGATAAGGAATGACTGACAAGACAGGGCCAAAAATTTCTTCTCTGGCAATTGTCATATCATTATGAACATCAGCGAAAATAGTAGGGGGTACCCAAAATCCTTTTTGATACTGCTCCCCTTCGAGTTTTTCTTGTCCTAAAATGATTCTGGCGCCTTCCTGCAAGCCTGTTTGAATATATTCTTCAATTTTTTCCTTTTGTTTGCGAGAAATAACGGGCCCCATACCCACATCGTTCTTACTGGGATCGCCAATCTTAATGTTCTTGGCTCGCTCAGCCAACCGCACCAAGATTTCTTCATAGCGGCTCTGCGGCACTAACAATCGCGTACCGGATTCACAAACTTGTCCGCTATGAAGCAGTGTCGCAAATAAAGAACCATCAATCGCAGCATCAAGGTCAGCGTCTTCCAGAATAATATTTGCTGATTTTCCGCCCAGCTCTAAGGTAGTAATTTTCAAATTAGAGTTAGCAGCTAAAGTCATGATTCGTTTTCCTACAGCAGTCGAACCAGTAAAGGAAATTTTATCAACTTTAGGGTGCTCTGCCAAATATTCACCGATGACCCGGCCAGAGCCAGCAAGAATATTCAGCACACCTTTAGGTACACCTGCCGCATCAGCAAATTTAGCAAAAGCCAACAAAGCCAGAGGTGCTTCCGAGGGGGCCTTAATGACTACCGTATTGCCTGCCGCCAAGGCCGGAGCAATTTTCCACATGCCCAGCGACAAGGGGAAATTCCAAGGAACAATGCCCGCACATACGCCAATAGGCTCGCGTTGAATAAAGTTGTAACTACTTTGCCGCCCATTTGCAGCAGGCGAAACCGCTTCATATTGGTAAGGCGTTCTAATCAGTTCGGCATAGTACTTGATTGTACCAATCGCCAGAGCCACTTCTGCTTTGGCCTTAAAGCGCGTTGCGCCTGAATCTTTGATAATCAGCGAAAGGAGTTCCTCCTGTCCCTCTGTCATTTTCTGAGCAACTTTTAATAATATGGCAGAACGTTCTTGCACGGTAAGCCCGCTCCAGCTTCTATTTTCGAAAGCCTCACTTGCCGCCACCACAGCCGCTTCGGCATCTTCGATCATCCCTTTTGCCGCTAAGGCAATTATACTCTCATCAGCTGGATTGATTACTTCCAACCATTCCTTGCTGAAGCCTTCCTGAAACTTGCCATTAATATATAATAAATATTTGTTCTGATTCATTGTCTCGCCCCCCATTTTTAAATAATCCATTATAGGATTCAGCTAAAAATCCAAAATACAACCTAACTATCAAAACCATTTAAGGCAATAAAAGATGGTGAAAAAGTGTTTCCAAATCACGCTCAACCGCTTCAACCGACTTTTCTACTTTCATGCGTAGCAAGCTGCCCTGCCAGCAATCCCACACTAAATCGGCTAACGCTTGGGATGATATATCGCGGCGAACCTTGTTGAGTTGCTGTCCATCAGCCAAGTGATCCGCCAAAACAGTCTTAAACTTAGCTATGGACTCGTGAAGAGCCACACGACATTCTTCACTAACCTCGCTAATTTCAGCAGCCATAGTTCCTAAGAGACAGCCTTTTTTTACGGCCTCACAGCGATATTTTTCCGTCACTGATAAAAAAGCCGTACTTAACGCCTGATAAGAGTCTGCCTTTGCCGTTGCAGCTTGTAATAGGAACAGCCAATTTTCCAAGTTCATTGCCGTATAATACCGTATCACCGCAGCGCCAAAAGCTTCTTTGTTGGCAAAGTAATTATAAAATGACCCTTTGGGGATCTTCGCGGCACTGGCAATATCCTGAATTCCTGTGGCGTTATAGCCTTTTTCCTGCAATAATTGCAAGCCCGCTTCTAATATTTGTTGCTTTGTCTTTTCTAAGTCAGAGCTTTTTCTTCTCACGGTCAGGAAAACCTCACTTTTTTAGGATAATGTGGTTTCAGCGCCTTTACTAAACAAGATGAGATCTTGCGCTCTCCCTTGATGAATTTTAGCCGTCCAAGCTGGGTCGGCTAAGAGGGCTCGGCCTACAGCAACCAAATCAAATTCATTTTGTTCTAGTCTAGCCATGAGGGGCGCTAAACTACTATGATTGGCGCCTTTTCCTTCGGTAAAAAATTCGATAACATTCGTATCAAGACCCACAGAGCCTACGGTAATAGTCGGTTTTCCTGTTAGCTTTTTCGTCCAACCGGCTAAATTCAGGGGTGAATCTACAAACTCAGGTTCCCAATATCGCCTGGTAGAAGCATGAAAGATGTCAACACCTGCCGCACTTAGCGGTGCTAAAAAAGCAGCTAGTTCGGCTGGGTCGCTCGCCATTTTTGCCTGATAATGACCTAGTTTCCACTGGGAAAACCGAAAGACAATCGGAAAATCATCACCGACGGCACTGCGACAAGCTTTAATAATTTCCGTAGCAAACCGAGTCCTCGCAACAAGATCCCCGCCATATTCATCGTCACGCTGATTCGTATTCGCCCAGAAAAACTGGTCAATCAGATAACCGTGGGCTCCATGTATTTCAATACCGTCAAAACCTAGACGCTTCGCTTGCCGAGCTGCTTCCCCAAAAGCTGCGACAATTTCCTGAATCTCACCCCGTGTGAGCGACTTTGCAATCTGCTCACCAGAGATCACGTCAAGCCCCGATGGCCCTACAGGCGCTACGTCTGGATTCGGATTCTGTCCGTGCAGTTGGCGCGCCATACCAACATGCCATAACTGCGGGATAATTTTACCGCCTGCTTGATGAACTTCTTCTACTACCTTGGCCCAGCCGTCCAGTGATTCCTGTCCGAAAAAATTGGGTCTTCCTAAGCCTTCGGCAGCTGCCGGATGATTAATGAGTGTTCCTTCGGTAATAATAAGTCCGGTTTCATTCTCCGCCCGGCGCCGGTAATAGGCAGCAACATCAGCCCCTGGTATGCCCTTAGGTGAAAAGCCCCGCGTCATTGGCGCCATAACAATGCGATTAGACAAGCTCAAGTTTCCTAAGGTAACTGGCTGAAACAGTAAATCTAAATTTTCTCTATTCATAATTAACACTTCCTATTAATTAATATTTTATATTCTTATATTTATATTATATGACCAGTCGTTTTAAAATGTCAAGTAATGATTTCCATAAAAAAATGTACCTGTCATCCATCGACAGGTACATCACAGCTGAAACGTATTATTTTAAAAGTACTATTTGATCAAACTTTAAACTTGGACACAGTGGCTTGCAGAGTTTCAGCCATCGTCGCCAAGGATTGACTTGATGCCGCAATTTCCTCAATCGATGCAGCATGCTCTTCCGATGCAGCCGAAACATGCTGTGTCTTACTTGCCGATCTTTTCCCGATTTCATCAATATTTTTCACAGAAGCTACAATCTGCTGACTGCTTGACGCCATTTCCTCAAGCGCCGCTGAAATATCAGTCACTTGCGCCGATACAACATCAACAAGGGAACCAATCTGCTCAAAATTCTTGCCAGCACTTGCTACAACATCGGCTCCTACCTTCACTTCGTTGCTGCCTGCCTCCATGGCGGCAACAGCTTTTGCTGTTTCACTTTGTACATCGCGAATCATAGCGGCAATCCGCCCCGCTGCTTCTTGCGACTGCTCTGCCAGTTTCCTGACTTCTTCCGCTACAACTGCGAAGCCGCGGCCTTGCTCGCCAGCGCGTGCTGCTTCAATCGCCGCATTGAGCGCCAAAAGATTAGTCTGACCAGCAATACCAGCAATTGTATCAACAATCTGACCGATTTCCTGCGATCGTTCACCAAGTTTCGTCACAGCCGAAGCGGAAGAGGAAACAGTTGTTTCAATGGCATCCATTTGATGTGCTACCGAATCGGCCGATTTAGCACCGGCCTCAGCGGCCGCCACAGTTTCGCCGACGGCTTCGCTGACTTTCCCCGCATGGGAAGCAATCTCTTCAATCGCTCCTGACATTTTCAAAACAACGCGAGTTGTTTCATCAATGGCCATAGACTGCTCCTGCGCACCCTGGGCAACTTGTGTAATCGCGCCAGTGACTTCGCCTGTCGCTTTCGCCGCTTGATCAGCGCCTGCCGTAAGTTCTTCCGATGAAGCTGTCAATTCTTCAGCACTTTGATGAATACGCGACACGAGATTGCGAAGATTATCGGCCATGCGGCTTACTTCGCTGGTAAGCTGGCCGATTTCATCATGATATACAGGGCCGCTCTGACGAATCTTAAGATCCCCTGCGGCCAATTGCTTCACTTCTGTTACAAGATTTGCCAATGGTAAGGCAATTAAACGAGAAATCACCCATCCCAAGACAAGGGAGAAGAGCACGGCCAGCAAGGTTACCGTCATGATCAGCCGATCATTATACAAAGCGACCTTATCACTGGTCTCATTCTCCGCCTCGGCTTGTTTCGAATTATATTCAACAAGCTGGTCAAGCAGTTTATTAAACTCATTTAAATGACCTGCTGCATTCTGAACAAAAAAAGCATGTCCGGCTTCCTGTTGACCTTGCAGCGCTAGGTCAAGCGATTTTTGCCAGCCATCACGATAGGCGCGCATTTCCGTCAACGCTTTCGATATGGTTTCAGCCTCATAGGAATCAAGCTGCGTGTTGCTGTAATCTGCTAAAAGTTTTTCTACTTTTGTTTTATGCTCTTGGATTTGCCCAAGCAGGTCTTGCTGCTGTTTTGGGTCTTTCGCAAGAAACACAGCCAAAGTTAATGTTTCATTCAGCCGACTTTCGGCGCGGACGCCATTAAGCCATTGGATTGGCAATAGCCTATCCTTATACATATTACTCATCATAGCCGACAGATTATTGGCAGCGTAATGACCGGCATAGCCCACAACACCCAAAAAGAAGGCCATAAGAACAATCAAGGTAAGAATTTTAACCGATGTCTTTAAATTACGAAACAATCCCATGACAAACGCTCCTCCGACTCATATTTAATGAGAACGATTCTCATTATCTTGAAAAAAAGGGACCAACAAAAGAGAGTTCTTGCCATAAGGCAAGAACCTAGTAAGGTAAAACCCGCCATCCTGTTCATTATACTGCGACTTTCGACCTAATACAATGGTACAGGCGTTATTTTTTGCCGTTCTCTTTTAGGTTATCTTTCTGTATAGTGCTTTTGCTCACGCCAAAACGCGCTGCGGTCTGCCTCACTGTTTCACCACTTGCTAATATATGCTCACAAACATCGAGAACCCGTCTGCGAATATAGTCTTTCATCCCGTCCGACTCCCTTCCTAACTTGCTTGCTACCATGTATATGCGAGGTGAAAAAAAACATGACCTCCCCTAAAGCCAATTGTCTGGATCTTCAAGCCGCCCAGCAACTTTTATCGTAATATGAAGGTGTATATAAGGCTCCTCCTGACAAGATCCACTCAGACCGATTGTCTCGCCGCCTGCCACAGCTTTACCTTGTGTTACAAAAACTTGACTTAAGCTCTCATAACGAACCTGCCGCTCACCTGACTCAATGACTAGCGTAAGTCCCCGTCGTTTGTCTTCACATACTTCGGTGACAGTTCCCGCCCACATTGCTTGAACCGGCGCTGCTTGCTCAGTCAATAAGTCACAACCATTATGATAGCGCCAATCATGAAATGCCGGATGAAGCTGCCACCCAAAGTGCCAATACACACTGCCTTGGCTCGGTCGATACACACGCTGACTGCTCGCGGCAGCTTCACCGGACTGATCCGTTGAAATCTGCGGCGTTGTTTCTACCGCGACCGACTGCTTGCCAAACAAATTCCAACTGCAGGTAACGGCAATTACTAAGATTAGAAATACTCCAAATATAAATAAAGTAATAAACAGAATACGCCCCTTTGCCACAGCGATCACCTCTGGCTGTAGGCTATCCAAAATCTCCCTTGTTTATGCATAAGAGGCAGACTTAACCGCCCTGCAATGCGCTAAGCAATGTCTTGGGATAATAAAATAGCAGAATTTGTTTGTAATCATAACCAGCCTTAGCCATCCCATCGGCGCCGTACTGAGAAAGGCCTACGCCGTGACCGTAGCCTGTCGTATGAAAAATATACGAATCTTTCGTTACGGTAACAGTAAAATTAGTGGAACGAAGTCCTAGCTTTTCCCGAACTTCCTGGCCAGTCAAAACCTTATCGCCAAAACGGACTTTGTCTACTCTGCCTGATTCAGTCAAGCTAAGAATATGCACGTCTGTCGGTTTAGCAGCACTCTGACCAAAAGCGGCTATGCTGCCTTTATTAACGCCAAGGCAATCTTGCAGTTGCCGCAAAGTATATTCTTTATCTTCTTGATAGCGCGGCGACTGCCTGTCCCAATTATTCGTTACACTGACAAGATAAGGATAGTCACTTCCCCATACTTCTCTAGAACTTGCCGTTTTCGGACCCGCGGTAGAGTGAAAGACTGCATGAATCGGTTCGCCTTCATAGGTTAAAATCATTCCCGCTGTTTTCGCTACAGCCGCTTTTATTTTGCTATTCTTAGCCTCATATTGTCCTTGCCAGCGTTTTTTTCGTTCTGCTTCGCTGATCCAAGCCTGTCCCTCTCGGTAATCGCTGCTAATATCGGCGCCAGGATGATCTGGCGCTCCCTTGCCGCCAAAAATTTTCAAAGTCCTGACTGCATAAGTTCGAGCCGCAACAGCCTGCGCCGCTAACGCTTCGCTCTCAAATTCAGCTGGCATCTCAGCAGCCACAACACCAGCTACATAATCTTCCAGATCCAAATCGATAATTTTCTGTACTTCGGCCTGATACAATCGCACTGTAATATGCTCATTATAGCTGCCAAAAGGCATAGAAAAAGGCATTTTAACGCGAGGGCCATAAACAATCAGCGCCGGAAGAAGTAAGAGCACAATCAGTCCGCCAATTAATATTTTCAGGGCTGTTTTCACCCCTCATCATCCTCCTTTCAAGACCCCCATTTTCCGGTTCCTTTCATTCTATGAAGCCAAAATAAAAAAAATACTTCCTGCTATTAGCAGGAAGTATCTTCATACATATTCTCTCGTTATCGATCAACCCGGGAAATATCGGCGCCCAATCCGCGCAGCTTGTTGACAATATCATCATAACCGCGATCAATATGGTGAATATAAGAGATTTCCGTCGCCCCATCAGCAACAAGTGCCGCTAGGACAAGCGCCGCGCCAGCTCGAAGATCTGTCGCTTTCACTTCACAGCCTGTTAGACGTTCTACGCCTTCCACCAAAGCACTGCGGCCTTCTATCTTGATATTTGCACCCATACGTTTTAGTTCGTCCACATGCATAAAGCGATTTTCAAAGACAGTTTCTGTGACAACACTTGTACCACCAGCGACTGTCATCAGAGCCATAAACTGAGCTTGCATATCTGTTGGAAAACCGGGATATGGCAATGTCTTAATATCAACAGCACGAATCGAGCGACGGTTATTGCCGCGAACCCATACACCATTCGTGTCTTCTTCAAGCTGAATTCCAGCTTCTTTTAGTTTGGCAATGACTGGTTTTAAATGCTCTGTCAAAACATTGTCAATCCGAACTTCGCCGCCTGTCATCGCCGCAGCTACCATATAAGTCCCGGCTTCAATGCGGTCAGGAATTACGGCATGAACAGCGCCACGCAATTCTTTTACACCATTAATCTTAATGACATTTGTGCCAGCACCGCGCACCTTCGCGCCCATGGCATTTAAGTAATTTGCTAAATCAACAATTTCCGGTTCTTCCGCCGGATTTTCAATAATAGTCTGTCCAGAAGCAAGGCTTGCCGCCATCATTAAGTTTTCCGTAGCGCCAACACTAGGAAAATCCAAATAAATGCGCGCGCCAACCAGGCCACTGGGAGGTGCTGCCGCCTCAATAAAGCCATGACCTAACTCGATCTTCGCTCCTAGAGCTTCAAACCCTTTTAAGTGAAGATCAATTGGACGAGTTCCAATCGCACAGCCGCCTGGCAACGAAATTTTCGCTTTGCCAAAACGAGCTAAAAGCGGCCCCATAATCAAAAAAGAAGCTCGCATTTTTCGCACCAGTTCATAAGGTGCTTCTACTGTCGATATATGAGTGCTGTCAATATGAAGCGTCGCCGCTTCACTTGCATCTACCTTGACACCCAAGGTTTTTAAAACGGCGCTGATCGTCCGTACATCTTCCAAATCAGGAATCTCTTCCAGTGTACTCGGAGTGGTTCCCAGAAGGGAAGCTGCAATAACAGGTAGTACGGCATTTTTCGCTCCGCTGATTTTCACTCGTCCTGCTAATTTATTACCGCCCCTGATAACTAGTTTTTCCACAAAAGTTCCTCCTACGCCAACTCACTGCGCGTTCGTTGAGTCATTCTTATCTAGTTTACCATTAAGCAAGCCCGACAGGCAAGTATTTATATTGTTGTCATTTTATGAAATGAATATGCGAAAAGCCAAAAAGAGGCTATAGGTCACTTTTTCGCAAAAATGACGCCATAGCCTCTTAAACAAGACATGAAAAAATTATATACGATGCGCGAAATTAATGATGTTTCGCTCCAAAGCTAGCTACTTTCAACCGGACTATCGCACGAGATAAAGCAGCATGAGCTCTTGCCTCATCCACTTCGCTGCTAGCAGCACTCAAACGTTCTTCCGCACGTTTCTTTGCCGCCTCAGCTCTTTCTACATCAATTTCTTCGGGCAATTCGGCACAACTCGCCAAAATAGTAACCTTTTCCGGCTGCACTTCGATGAAACCGCCACAAAGAGAAATTTGATGTTCGCCATCTGCTGTCAGCAGACGCAGTGGCCACGTATTTAGAGCGGCAATCAGCGGCACATGGCCTGGCAGAACGCCAAGATCGCCGTCAGTAGCCCGCGCAATTACCATATTGACATCACCGGAATAAGCCAGTTTGTCAGGAGTTACAATGTCCACACGAACAGTTCTGGCCATTGCTTATTCCCCCTTCAAAGTACGAGCCTTTTCGATAACCTCGTCAATTGTACCAACCATGTTGAATGCTGCTTCTGGCAGATCATCATGTTTGCCGCTTAAAATTTCGCTAAAGCCGCGAATCGTTTCTTTCAGTGATACATATTTTCCTGGCGAGTTCGTGAAGACTTCCGCCACAAAGAACGGCTGACTTAAGAAACGCTGAATTTTTCTAGCTCTTGCTACAGTGATCTTATCGTCTTCCGACAACTCTTCCATACCAAGGATGGCAATGATATCCTGCAACTCTTTATAACGTTGCAGAATTTTTTGTACGCCGCGAGCTACACGGTAATGTTCTTCCCCTAAAATATTAGGGTCCATAATACGGGACGTGGAATCAAGCGGATCCACAGCCGGATAAATACCAAGCTCAGCAATCTGACGCGACAATACTGTCGTTGCATCAAGATGGGCAAATGTCGCAGCTGGCGCCGGGTCAGTCAAGTCATCGGCAGGCACATAAACAGCCTGAACCGAAGTGATGGACCCTTTTTTCGTAGAAGTAATACGTTCTTGCAGCGCACCTACGTCAGTACCCAGCGTTGGCTGGTAACCAACAGCGGAAGGCATACGGCCGAGTAGAGCCGATACTTCCGAACCAGCCTGAATGAAACGGAAAATATTATCAACGAACAGCAGTACGTCCTGACCGCCTACATCACGAAAATATTCCGCCATAGTCAAGCCCGTAAGGCCTACGCGCATTCTGGCTCCCGGTGGTTCATTCATCTGACCGTATACGAGAGCTGTTTTATCAATAACGCCAGATTCTTTCATTTCTGACCAGAGATCATTTCCTTCACGGGTACGTTCGCCTACGCCAGCAAACACGGAATAACCGCCATGCTCAGTAGCAATGTTTCTGATCAATTCCATGATCAAAACAGTTTTACCTACGCCAGCACCGCCAAAGAGGCCGATTTTACCACCGCGGGAATAGGGAGCAATAAGGTCAACAACCTTAATGCCTGTTTCCAAAATCTGCGTTGAAGTTTCCTGATCTTCAAAGCTCGGAGCTGACCGATGGATCGGCCAATGATCGTCCGCTACGACTTCCGCCGGATTATTATCAACGGCTTCTCCTAATACGTTAAATACCCGACCGAGCGTTCCCTTACCGACAGGAATCTGAATCGGCGCACCGGTATCCACTGCATCCATGCCGCGTGTCAGGCCGTCCGTAGACGACATGGCAACAGCACGAACCGTGTTGTCTCCCAAATGCTGCATGACTTCAGCTGTAACATCCAGCTTAGCGCCATCCGACTGTCCCTGAATTTTAATGGCATTATAAATGGCAGGGAGCTGCTCGGGGGAAAACTCAATATCTACAACAGGACCAATTACTTGTTTCACTTTTCCGATATTCACAGGGTTCCCCCCTCCTTAAATTCACTATTTAATGGCTTCAGCGCCACCCACGATTTCACTGATCTCGCGAGTAATATTCGCCTGACGAATTTGATTGTATTTCAGGACAAGCTTAGCTATAAGCTCCTGGGCATTATCAGTAGCCGATCCCATCGCCGTCATTCGTGCGCCTAATTCGCTTGCCGCCGACTGCAGCAAAGCGCCATAAATGGTAGACTCAAGATATTTTGGCAATAATTCCGCTAAAACGGCGGCAGCATCCGGTTCAAAAATATATTCCCCGGTACTCTTTCCGTCCGCTTCTACTTTTGCCTCTGGTTGCGTCATGGGCAACAATTTTATAACCGTTGGCTTTTGGGTCAGCGGCGATAAAAACTGCGTATAAGCCATATAAATTTCATCATACTCGCCTTTTACAAAACCATCTGCTACCGCGCGAGAAAGTTCCACAGCATTTTGATAGGAAGGTTTTTCAGAGAATCCAATAAATTCCTGATCAATGCTATAGTGGCGGCGCCGGAAATAATCACGCATTTTTCGGCCCACCGTAATGAGCTGTACATGATCATGACTCTTAAGGCGCGGCACAACTTCCCGGACTAAGTTTGACGTATAAGCGCCAGCCAGTCCTTTGTCCGCATTAATGAGTAAATAGCAGACTTTTTTTACGTCTCTCGATTCCAGCAGCGGATGAGAGATATCGTGAGCATTCGCAGTTACACTCTCTAGCACTTCCCGGATTTTATCGGTATAAGGCCGGGAAGCTGCTGCTTTCTCCTGCGCTTTGCGCAATCTGGCGGCAGCAACCATCTTCATAGCCTTCGTAATCTGCTGAATGTTTTTTACGCTTTTGATGCGACGACGTATGTCCTGTGTACTAGGCATCCGTTATCACCTCGCTGCACTGTCTTCAATGCTTACAAAAGTATCTTTGAATTCTTTAATGGCTTTTTTCAGCGCTGCTGCCGTTTCGCTGTCAATTACCTTCTTCTCGCGAATCGATTTGCCGATTTCTGCATAGCTTGTACGCATGAATTTCAGGTAATCCTGTTCGAGTTTCGTAATATTTTCTACAGCTACATCATCAAGATAGCCGTTAACAGCCATATAGATTACAAGCACCTGTTCTTCTACAGGCATCGGCACATACTGGGGCTGTTTCAAAACTTCCGTCATGCGGTCGCCGCGGTCAATTAACGCTTTAGTCGCTTTGTCCAGATCACTGCCGAACTGAGCAAAAGCTGCCATTTCACGATACTGCGCCAAGTCAAGGCGAAGCGTACCAGCTACACTCTTCATGGCTTTTACCTGAGCACTACCGCCTACACGCGATACGGACAGACCCACGTTAATAGCTGGACGGATACCAGAATAGAAAAGTTCGCTTTCAAGGAAAATCTGACCATCTGTAATGGAAATTACGTTAGTCGGAATATAGGCCGATACGTCACCAGCCAAAGTTTCAATAATCGGCAAAGCCGTAATGGAACCAGCGCCAAGTTCATCGGATAATTTAGCAGCCCGTTCTAACAAACGGCTGTGTAAATAGAAAACGTCACCGGGATAAGCTTCACGTCCTGGCGGACGGCGAAGTAGAAGCGACATGGCGCGATAAGCCGCTGCCTGTTTGGAAAGATCGTCATAAACGCAGAGGCAATGGCCGCCTTTATACATAAAATATTCTGCCATAGCAACACCGGCATAAGGAGCGATATATTGCAACGGTGCACTGTCAGAAGCAGTAGCAACAACAACAATCGTATATTCCATCGCGCCGTGATCTTCCAGCGTCTTCACAACGCGAGCTACGGTCGAAGCTTTTTGGCCAATCGCAACATATACGCAGATTACGCCTTGGCCTTTTTGATTAATAATCGTATCAAGTGCAACAGCTGTTTTACCAGTACCACGGTCACCGATAATCAATTCACGTTGTCCCCGGCCGATTGGCACAAGAGCGTCAATTGCTTTTAAGCCTGTCTGAAGTGGTTCGTGAACGCTTTTACGATCAGCAATACCAGGCGCTTTAAATTCTACAGGACGGAATTCCGTTGTTGCAATTGGGCCTTTACCATCAATCGGCTGCCCCAAAGGATTGACAACACGACCTACCATAGCTTCGCCAGCAGGAACCTGCATGATGCGGCCGGTACGGCGCACTGTGTCGCCTTCTTTAATCGTCATTTCACCGCTCATAAGAACAGCGCCGACATTATCTTCTTCCAGATTCAAAACCATACCGAAAACGCTACCGGGGAATTCTAACAGTTCACCGGCCATAGCCTTTTCTAAGCCATGGATACGAGCAATTCCGTCGCCTACCTCGATGACTGTACCAATATCATCAACATTGAGGTCGACTTCATAGTTTTCAATCTGCTGTTTGATGATAGCCGTAATTTCTTCTGGCCTCATTTTCATACTTACTTTGTCACCCCAATCTTCGTCGCTTGCGATTGCAGCAGTGCGTACTTCATAAGGTCAAGCTGACGTTTTACGCTGCCGTCAATCAGTTTATCGCCTAATTTAATGATCATGCCGCCAATAATGGAAGCGTCAATGTGTTCTTTCAGTACAATGGTTTTGCCCATAACGGCTTCAAGCTTTTGCTTCAAAGCAGTCTGCTCTGCTTCGCTTAAGGGCAGAACTGTTTTTACTTCAGCAATAGCAATATTACGTTCTTCATTTGCTAAGCTAATAAATTCCTGAATCATTTGCGGTAAAAAAGTCTCCCGACGCTTGTCAACGACAAGCAAGAGAAAGCGAAGAACTTCCGGGGTTACTTCCTTACCGAAAACTTCCTTTAACAAGGATTTTTTTGATTCAGCTGGTACGCGTGGATGATACAGAAAAGTCGCCAGCTCTTTATTGTCAGCTACAGCGCTTTGCACCATCTGAAGCTGCGCTTCTACTGCAGCAAGCTCGTCCTTTTCTTTGGCCAACTCGTAAATCGCTTGAGCATATTTTTGGGCAAGCTGCTGTACTAACATGGCAGACCACCCGTCTTCGTTTCATCTAATTTATCAATGAAATTCGCTACAAGTTTCGCATTTGCTTCATTTGTCATGTTTTCACTGATAATTTTAGAAGCTGCTGCTAATGATAAAGCAACGACTTCTTGCCGCATTTCATTAATCGCTTTATCGCGTTCGCGGCTAATTTCTTCCTGAGCATTTTTCAGCAGTTTCGCGCATTCCTGACGCGTCACTTCTAGTTCTTCGTCGCGTTTTGCTGCCGCAAATTTTTCAGCTTTGTCAATAATAGTCTGTGCCTGGCTGCGAGCTGCCGCCAACTGACGTTCTAAGTCTTGTTTCAACGCTTCGGCTGCAGCGCGTTCTTTCTCTGCCGTCTCAAGACCTGAGGCGATTTTCTGCTGCCGTTCATTGAGCATTCCCACAAGGGGCTTATAGGCGACTTTGGTCAGAATGGCCACAAGAATTAAGAAATTTATAATTTGCGCTATAAGCGTCGCATCAATATCAACCAATGAGGCCCCTCCTCCTTAGGCGTGTAGGGAGGCGACAGACCCTCTAGCCTGTCGCCCTATACCGCTTTTCTTGATTACTTCGTAAACGGGTTGGCAAACATCAAAACGAAAGCAATAACAACAGCGATGATTGGCAATGCTTCGATCAAACCAACAGAGATCAGCATGTTAACAAGAATCGTGCTTTTTGCTTCCGGCTGTCTAGCCATACCTTCTACGGCTTTAGCCGTAACCAGACCGTCACCAATACCTGCGCCAATGGCGGAAAGACCGATAGCTAAACCTGCTCCGATAACCGAAGCTGCGATAATAATTGCATGTTCCACAATAAGTTCCTCCTTTTTTTCATTCCATTTTGTTTAGAAAAGTCTATTTTCAATCATTAGTGGTTGTCATTTAAGCTGTTTGACAAGTAAGACATTGTCAGCATGGTGAAAATAAAAGCCTGAATCACACCGACAAAGACACTGAAAGCCAGCCAAATTGTCGGAACAAAGTACGGCACCAACATGCCAAGCACAATGAGGAGAACTTCCCCTGCAATAATATTTCCGAATAGACGAAAAGACAGTGTAATCGGCTTGGCTAATTCTTCAATAATATTAATGGGCAAAAATAAAGCGTACGGCTTGAAAAAATGTCCGAT
>URQW01000005.1 GCA_900550105.1 uncultured Pelosinus sp. | reverse complement strand
GGTGAATTATATAAAATAGGAGACTGGAAAGGGGATGTATCATATGAAAATGAATGTTCGAGGTAAAAACATCGAAATTACACCTGCACTGCGAGAATATGTCGAAAAACGCGTCGGAAAGATCACTAAATATTTCGACGGTATTGGCGACATTTCCGCCATCCTCAAAGTGGAAAAAGGCCAGCACATTGTGGAAGTCACTGTTCCGGTAAACGGCATGTTGCTCCGCGGTGAAGAATCAACGAATGATATGTATACTTCAATTGATCTTGTCGTTGATAAAATCGAAAAACAAATTGAAAAATATAAAACGAAAATTTCTCGTAAAATGCGGGGCGGCTCCTTTAAGAGCGAGCTAGTTCCAGCGCCGGTACCGGAAGAAAAGAGCGAGGAATTTAAGCTTGTCAGAACGAAACGGTTTGCCGTAAAGCCAATGACGACCGAAGAGGCCATTTTGCAGATGAACCTGATTCATCACGACTTTTACGTATTCCGCGATGCCGATTCCGAGGAAGTCAACGTGATTTATCGCCGCAAAGACGGCAATTACGGTTTAATCGAACCAGAATTCTAAAGCGACGAAACGATAAAAACAGAAGCTGCTTGTCAGCTTCTGTTTTTCTTTTTTTTTCAGTACACTTTCTGAGTCGTTCGCTATATAATAAAGAGTGACGCCTTTTTGACTTTTTAAATTGGCTCTGTTAAAATCATATAATAGGCAAAGATATAGCCTGAAGTAGGAAAATACCTCTATTTACTTATATAGAGAGATCTTATTAGGACACGATTGTGGGGAGTTGATACTCTTGTTAAAATTTTTAAAAAAGCTGCTCGGCGATGACAATGAACGCGAAATTAAGCGCATGCAAAAGTATGTTGATGCTGTCAATGCCCTAGAGCCTAAAATGCAGGCTATGAGCGATACAACGTTGACAGGTAAGACTGTGGAATTTCAGCGTCGGATTAAAGAGGGTGAATCAGTCGATGACCTCTTGCCTGAGGCATTCGCTGTAGTTAGAGAAGCATCGCGCCGTGTTTTGGCCATGCGTCATTTTGACGTACAGATCTTAGGCGGCATTACATTGCATGAAGGTAATATTGCCGAAATGCGTACAGGGGAAGGTAAAACCTTGGTCGCTACTTTGCCTGTATATCTTAATGCGTTGACAGGCCGTGGCGTTCACGTCGTAACTGTTAATGATTACCTGGCCCGCCGCGACAGCGAGTGGATGGGAAAACTCTATCGCTTTTTAGGTCTGTCCGTGGGGCTTATTGTCCACGGCCTTGATTTTGATGAGCGTAAATTAGCCTATAGCGCTGACATTACTTATGGTACAAATAATGAATTTGGCTTTGATTATCTTCGTGATAATATGGTTGTGCAGCCAGAACAAATGGTGCAGCGGCCTTTGCATTACGCCATCGTCGACGAAGTCGATAGTATTTTAATTGATGAAGCGAGAACACCGCTGATTATTTCCGGCCCTGGCGAAAAGTCGACAGAGCTTTATTCCCGTTTGGCTAAAGTTGTGCCAAAGTTGGTTGCTACCGAAGATTATACGATTGATGAAAAGCTTCATACAGTAGCGCCTACGGAAAGCGGGATTGCCAAAGCAGAAAAACTCCTTGGCGTAACTAATCTTTATGAAGCGGAAAATATTGAACTGTCCCATCATTTTAATCAGGCGCTGCGGGCTCATGGCCTGATGAAACGCGATAAAGATTATGTAGTAAAAGACGGCGAAGTCGTCATTGTCGACGAATTTACGGGCCGTCTCATGTTTGGTCGCCGCTACTCCGATGGATTGCATCAAGCCATTGAAGCCAAAGAAGGCGTGAAGATTGAACGGGAAAGCCAAACCCTTGCGGCGATTACCTTCCAAAATTATTTTAGAATGTATGAAAAACTGGGCGGTATGACTGGTACGGCTAAAACAGAGGAAGCGGAATTCCGTAAAATCTACAGTTTAGACGTTATTGTTATGCCGACGAATAAGCCGATTCTGCGTCAGGATATGCCTGATGTAATTTATAAGAACAAAAAAGCAAAATATAAAGCCGTTGTGGCTGACATTGTGGAAGTGCACCGGAAAGGTCAGCCGACGCTTGTTGGTACGACTTCCATCGTGCAGTCAGAGTTATTAAGCGATATGCTGAAAAAAGAGGGAATCCCTCATAATGTACTCAATGCTAAGTTCCATGAACAGGAAGCCCAGATTGTAGCTCAGGCCGGGCAGATGGGCGCTGTGACGATTGCGACGAATATGGCGGGTCGTGGTACTGATATTGTGCTTGGCGAAGGTGTGCCGGAAGTAGGCGGTCTTCATATTGTCGGTACAGAACGTCATGAAAGCCGCCGGATTGATAATCAGCTTCGCGGTCGTGCCGGTCGTCAAGGCGACCCTGGTTCTTCGCGCTTTTATCTGTCCTTAGAAGATGATTTGATGCGTCTCTTTGGTTCTGACAATATTGCCGGGATTATGGAGAAGCTCGGCATGGAGGAAGATGAGCCCATTGAGCATCCGCTCATTACGCGTTCCATTGAACAGGCCCAGAAGAAAGTCGAAGGCCGCAACTTTGATATTCGTAAGCAAGTCCTAGAATATGATGATGTCATGAATCAGCAACGTGAAGTGATTTATAGCCAGCGTCGCAAGATTCTCATGGGCGATAATCTGCGGGAAAATATTTTCCTAATGATTGAGAAACTCATTGAGCAAGGCATGGATCTTTATGCCAATGAAAAAGTGTATGAAGAAGAATGGGATTTGGCTGGATTGATTCATTTCAGCGAAGAAGCCTTTGCGGCGGAAGGCCGTTTAACCGTAGAAGCGCTCGCTGACATGAGCCGGATTGAAGTGCAGGAAGAACTGCTTAAAGCGGCTACGGAAGCCTACGATGCCAGAGAACAGCTGTTTGGCGAAGACAATATGCGCCAACTGGAACGCGTCATTATGCTGAAAGTTGTTGACGATAAGTGGATGGAACATCTTGACGCCATGGAAATGCTGCGTCAAGGCATTGGTCTGCGGGCTTACGGTCAGAAAAATCCTTTGGTAGAATATAAACTGGAAGCTTATGATATGTTCCAGCAGATGATTGAGCATATTCAAGATGATATTGTGAAATATATGTATCGCGTCAACATCGTAACAGAGCAGCCTCAGGCGTCGGATCGACTGCAACAGGCGCATGCTTCTCACGGTGAAGATACGGAAGCGCAAGCGCAGCCGAAGACGCCGATTGTGAATCATGATAAGACAGGACGCAATGAAGTGTGTCCCTGCGGCTCAGGTAAGAAATATAAAAATTGTTGCGGGAGATGAGTTTGTTGTTATTAGAAGATTTAAGGATTGAAATTGAACGGGCAGGGAAAAAATTAGAAGAAATCAGGGTTTCTCTTTGACGTCTCTGCGAAAGAGCTAGAGATTCAGCGACTGGAGCAGGAAATGATGGCTCCTGGTTTTTGGGATGATCCTGATAGCGCCCAGAAGGTATCACAGCAAGTAACGATTCTGAAAGATACCGTTGGCGAATATACAAAACTACAGGAGCAGCTTGCTGACACGGAAATTTTGTGGCAGCTTGGCACAGAGGAACAAGACGAAAGCGTCTATGCCGATGTGGAGCGGTCCCTGCAAGAAATCAACGCCCAAATGGAGCATCTTGAACTCACTCTTATGTTGAGCGGCGAATACGATAAAAATAATGCCATTGTTACGCTGCATGCTGGCGCTGGCGGCACGGAAGCACAGGATTGGGCTTCCATGCTCCTTAGAATGTACGGCCGTTGGGCGGAAAAAAATGGTTTTCGCATTGAAACCATGGACTTTCTGGCTGGCGATGAGGCTGGTGTAAAGAGTGCTACGCTTATGATTCAAGGCGTCAATGCCTATGGCTACTTAAAAGCGGAGAAGGGCGTTCATCGTCTTGTGCGAATTTCGCCTTTCGATGCTTCGGCACGGCGCCATACGTCTTTTGCCGCTCTTGATGTAATGCCGGAAATTGATGATTCTGTAGAAATTGACATTAATCCCGTTGATTTGCGGGTTGATACGTACCGAGCCAGCGGCGCTGGTGGTCAGCATATCAATAAGACCGATTCGGCTGTCCGTATGACTCATATTCCTACTGGTGTTGTCGTGCAGTGCCAGAGCGAACGGTCGCAGATTCAAAATAGAGAACAGTGCATGCGGCTACTCAGGGCGCGTCTCTTTGAATTAGAGCAACAAAAGCAGCAGGAATTGAAAAATGAAATAGGCGGCGAATATCAGGCTATTGAATGGGGTAGCCAAATTCGTTCCTATGTGTTCCATCCTTATAATTTAGTCAAAGACCATCGGACTGGCGCCGAAACAGGCAATGTGCAGTCCGTTATGGACGGTGAAATTAACGCTTTCATTGAGGCCTACCTAAAGAAACAAGTTGCAAAAGAATAAAAGAAGGTGAGCCTATGGTCAAGAAGCTGTTGTTATTGCTGTTTTTTTTGCTTGTTATCTTCGGCGGTGCGGCTGAATTGCTGCTCCCGTCCTGGACAGCTGCTTATGGGGCGGAAAGCTTGAAAGAGCTGACAGGCAGTGAGCAGGTTACGTTACAGACTGAAAAGCATCCCGCGATTTTGATGCTCTCAGGCCAATTTGACACGGTGAAGATTGATGCGAAGAATGCCAAGCTTGATAAACTGACGGTTTCTTCCATGCAGGCGGAACTGAAAGGATTACAGCTTGATATGAATTCTTTACTGCTGCAGCGGCGGTTTACCGTTCAATCAGTAGATACTGTAAATTTAAAAGCCGTTGTGACCGAAAAAGAACTGGCGCAGTTTCTTGACGCCAATGTCAAGGGAAGTAAAAATGCTACTGTTACGGTGAAGCCTGATAAGATTACCGTAAGCTCCCAACTGTCGTTAGGTGGTTTGATGGCCTTGTCCATTACGTTGGAAGGAAAGATTGCCGCCGACGGTCAGAAAATTAAGTTTGTGACGGAGCGTTTTTTACTGAATCATTCGCCAGTAGGGAATTTGGGCGGTTCTATTTTGACAGAAATTCCTTTGGCTGATACGAAAAAGCTTCCGTTTGGTACAACGATTCAAAACATCGTAAATGAAGACGGACAAATTGTCATCTATGCCGGGAATCAGAGTCCTGCCAGCGGCAAACAATAAGATTAGAATTTTGCAAGCAAAGCTGCTTTGCGTAGCTGCAGATTAAAGGTGGAGAGATTGTGGCCAATCGATATAATAAAGTGTTTATTGCCCTGGTGCTTGTGGGCCTAATGGCAGCTTTGGCAGTTTTAGGGCAGCGTTTTCAATTAGAGCAAAATAACCGGACAGTCGAACTTGTCCTAGATTATGAAGATGCTGTAGAGCTGGCCCATATGGAGGGAATCTCCTTGCCAGAGCTGCTGGCTGCATATAAACAGGCGGGAATTACTTCCATGGCTGTTTATGAAACGACGCTGGAAAAACTCAATAAGAGCGGTAAAGTTACGTCTTTTTCCGGTACGTCTATTCTCCATCAGTATCGGGAAGGTTCTTTGACGGATCCCTTTTGGCGGGATTTAGTGGCCTCAGGACGGCTTCAACCGGAAGCTGCCTATGTAGTTGGCAATCAGGATCAGACCTTTACAGAGGTAAAAGAAGATTTAATTCGTCGCTTAAGTCCGGAACGAGTTACGGAGATTCGCGGCGGCGACCATCCGGTTCTAGCTGTTTTAGCTGACTATGAAAAAGTGTATAAATGGAATCTCGGTTTGCCCACAGACGAAATGAAGGCTGTCAATGACGCTGGTTTTGCCGTAGTAGCGCGACCGACGAATTATACAAAAGTGGATGAAAGTGACATCGATGCTGTGTTTGCCCGTCTTGACAGTGCGAAAAACCTGTCAGGCATTATGTTTGTCGGTGATGAAGTAACAGGTTATCCGGGGCTGTTGCCGCAGGTTGCTGACAAGATGAAGGCGCGCCATCTTACGTTACAGATGATTGAGCATCCTTTGCAGCTGCAGTTTTTAAAACAAGACGGCTTGCTGCCGCTGGCCGCGATGAATGACTATAAGTCGGCTCGCGTCTATGTGATCCCCAAAGATGAACAACCGAAGCTGAAACTCGATGAAGCAGTACATCGGTGGGTACTGACCGATGAAGAACGGAATATCCGTGTTAACTTAATGCGAAAATATGATAAACCCGCTCAGGGAATGACGCTGTTAGAGACAAACATAAGCTATGTTACCGAGACGGCGCAGGCTTTAATGGATAAGGGCTATCAGATTGGCCAGGCGGGACTGTTTCCTGTCTACTATCCGCCTGTACCGCTGTTAGCGCTTATGATTCTCGGTGTCTGGGCGGCTGTTTGCCTGCTTGTTTCAGCCATTCGACCTGTTCCGGTAAAATACTTATATGGTCTATTGCTGTTGCCGACAGTCTTAATGCTTTTGCCACTCTTAAAAGGCGGCGGTACGCTTGTGCGCCAGACGGCGGCAACGCTCAGCGCCATTACGTTACCGGTGCTGGCTATGACCTATCAGCTTGATAAATGGCGGGCCGAAGGACCGAAAGATCTTACGCTGCCAGCCATTTTAGGACGAGGCCTCTTCAATTTGACCATTGCTTTCTCGATTGCTATGGTAGGCGGCTTATATGTAGCAGCTTTACTTGGTGATGTACGCTTTTTCTTGGAAATGGAAATTTATCGCGGTGTAAAAGCAACTTTTGTGATGCCGCTTCTCTTAATTTTTGTAATTTATTTAACCAGGTTTAATCTGTTTGATCAGGAGAAAGTGAAACAGATTGGCCCTCAATTGAAGCGCTTACTCAGTATGACAATTGATATGAAAATGATGCTGGCTTTGGGCGTCTTTGCTATTGCTGTCTGGGTTTATGTTGGTCGTTCCGGTCATACGGCTGGTGTGCCTGTACCGGCGATTGAGCTGAAACTTAGAGCCTTTTTGGAAAATGCCATGTACGCTCGGCCGCGGGAAAAAGAATTTATGATTGGTCATCCTGCCTTTTTACTGGCGGCGCTGGCTTTTTATCGCCGTTGGCCGCGGGCGCTTCATTTCGCTCTAGTAGTTGTCGCGACCATTGCGTTGGGATCGCTTGTCGAAACCTTTGCCCATGTACGTACGCCTGTCTTGATGTCCTTTATTCGCGGGATTGACGGCGTGGTGTTAGGAGCTTTGTTTGGAATCATAGCTGTCTTTGGCGTGGAACTGCTGCGGTGGTTAAGTGAGTGGGCCGGAAGGAGATCCACATCGAATGAGTAGTATAGTGATTTCCGGTTATTATGGCTTCGCCAATGCTGGCGATGAAGCCATGCTAGCTGCGATGATCGAAGCATTTACTGATTTAGAACCCGATGTTATGATTACGGTCATTTCCGGGAATCCTGAAGATACGCGCCGTCGTCATGGCGTAGCTGCCGTGTATCGCCTGAATTATCCTAAGATCATGGCAGCGATTGCTAGTAGCGATCTGGTAATTAGCGGCGGCGGCAGTCTCTTGCAGGATGTGACGAGTGATCGGAGTCTTTACTATTATTTAAGTATTGTCTTTTTGGCAAAACAACTTGGTAAGCCTGTTATGCTCTATGCGCAAGGGATCGGTCCGGTGCAGAAACCTTTAGCTCGGGCCGTTATGCGTCGCATTGGCAATCAGGTTGACTTGATTACGGTACGTGATGAAGGCTCGCGGGAAGAACTGGTGGAGCTTGGAATTAATAAGCCGCCAGTTTATGTTACGGCTGATCCGGTTCTTGCCATGCATCCTGTCGACAAGCAGATTGGACGGACGATTTTGCGTCGCTATGGTGTGACTGGCGTACGGCCAGTAGTGGGAATTAGCATTCGCGAATGGAAGGAATGGCCTCATTATAAAACCGTATTAGCCCAAATCGCTGATTATGTAGCGTCTGCCTATGAGGCTCGCGTAGTTTTTCTGCCTATGCAGTGGCCTGACGATTTCCAAACGGCGGAAAAAGTCGTGAAACAGATGAAAGAGCCTGCTGTTTTGTTAAAAGAAGAGTTTACTACGACAGAGATGCTGTCGCTCGTAGGCAATATGGATTTACTCATTGGGATCCGTCTTCATGCGCTTATTTTTGCGGCGGTTATGCAGGTGCCCTTAATTGGTATTTCCTATGACCCGAAAATTGATCGGTTTTTGGCGAGCTTATCAGCGCATCACGGCGGATCGCTGATGACGGTTACGGCTGAAGCTCTACAGAAAAAAATTGATGATTTGTGGCCGCAGATTGAACAAGACGCCTTTGTGCAGTCCAAGAAAATCAGCGAACTGCGCGACTTGGCTTTTTCCAATGTAGAGAAAGCATTTTCCCTGATTCAACGCAAATGACATGAGGGGGCGGCACAGTGAAACGATGGCTGCGTGATGCTGTTGGGATTGCTATCGGCGCAATTTTGAGCGCTATTGCACTAAATATGTTTTTGATTCCCAATAAAATTGCCGCTGGCGGTATTACGGGCCTGGCGACGATTTTCCACTATCTTTTCAACTGGCCGGTCGGACTTACCAGTCTGGCCATGAATGTGCCGCTGTTTCTGCTTGGTGTTAAGCTATTCGGGAAACGCTATGGACTCAATACGCTCTATGGGGCGATTGTGTTATCACTAGCTATTGACGGCTTGGAACCTTTCATTCCTGTACTCACCCATGATTCTCTATTGGCCTGTTTGTATGGCGGTGTCATTGACGGAATTGGTCTGGCCCTTGTCTTTAAATTTAATGGGACAACAGCAGGCACTGATTTAGGCGCGGCCATTCTCAGCCGAATCATCGGCATTAGCGTAGGGCAGGCTTTGCTTTCTATTGATTTTTTTGTAATCGCTTTCGCAGGTTTTGCTTTTGCTAAAGCTGAATTAGCGCTTTATGCACTCATTACGCTCGTCGTAGCTACGCAGCTTATTGACCTGATTCAGGAGGGGCGCAGCTCCGCCCGAGCTTTTTTGATTATGACGGATCATTCCAGTGAGATTGGCGCTGCCATTATGGCTGAGCTTGGTCGCGGCGTCACTTATTTAAGTGGTCGCGGGGCTTTTACCGGTCAGGAGCGCGATGTAGTGCTGTGTGTAGTAAGTATTAACGAAGTTTCCCCGGTTAAGGAAATTTTGCATAAAATTGATCCAGCCGCGTTTGTGATTGTGACAGACGCCCATGATGTGATGGGCGAGGGGTTTGGCTCAATTAAAGATAATACATGATGGTTTAGGAGGCTTATATATGGCAGAAACATTGACTCAGGCGGAACAGGCAGCATTACAAGCTAAGGCTGTAGCCATCCGCAAGCATATTATCGCCATGGTAACAGAGGCGAAATCGGGTCATCCCGGCGGTTCTTTGTCGGCCGCTGATATTGTAACAATGCTTTATTTTAAACATTTGCAGGTAGATCCCAAGCAGCCAAAAGATCCCAATCGTGACCGCTTTGTCTTAAGTAAAGGTCACGCGGCGCCAGTTCTCTATGCTGCTTTAGCGGAAAAAGGCTATTTTCCGGTAGAGGAGCTTATGAGTTTAAGAAAAGTTAACAGTCGCCTGCAGGGCCATCCAGAAATGAAATACATTCCTGGCGTGGATATGTCGACAGGTTCTTTGGGACAAGGGCTTAGCGCAGCTAATGGCATGGCTTTGGCTGGCCGTATTGACCAGAAAGAATATCGCGTCTATGCGCTCATGGGCGACGGCGAACTCGAAGAAGGACAGATTTGGGAAGCAGCTATGTTTGCCGGTCACTATCAGCTTGATAATCTTACAGCCTTTGTTGACTTTAACGGTCTCCAAATCGACGGACCTATTGAAGAAGTCATGTCGCCTTTGCCGATTGCCGAAAAATGGCGGGCCTTTAACTGGAATGTGCTTGAAATTGATGGCCATGATCTTACTGCCATTCATGACGCACTGGAAGCGGCTAAAGCCTATAAAGGCAAACCAACGCTGATTGTAGCTCATACGGTTAAGGGAAAAGGCGTCTGTGAAATGGAAAATAAAGCAGACTGGCATGGAAAAGCGCCGACAAGCGAAGAGTGTGCAAAATTCTTGGCGCAATTTGAAGAGGAGTGAGGGAAAAGCTCATGGGAAAACTTGTTGCCACACGAGAAGCTTACGGCCAGGCTTTAAAAGAGCTGGGCGGTCAAAATAAAGATATTATTGTGCTTGACGCTGATTTGTCAAAATCAACGAAAACAGCAGATTTCAAAAAAGTCTATCCAGAACGGTTTTTTAATGTAGGCATTGCCGAACAAAATATGATGGGGACAGCGGCTGGTTTGGCGGCGGCGGGAAAAGTTCCCTTTGTGTCTACTTTCGCTATGTTTGCGGCGGGACGGGCTTACGAACAGATTCGCAATTCGATCTGCTATCCGAAGCTCAATGTAAAAATTGCGGCCACTCATGCTGGACTCACTGTTGGCGAAGATGGCGCATCCCATCAGTCGATTGAAGATATTTCGTTGATGCGGACGATTCCAAATATGACAGTAATTGTTCCTTGCGATGCAGCAGAAACGCGAGCTGCTGTGGCTTATGCCGCAGCCTATGAAGGTCCTGTTTATTTGCGCCTCGGCCGGATGGGAACGCCTGATATCTTTGGCGCAGACTATGTCTTTGAACTAGGCAAGGCGGTGCAGCTTGCTGACGGCAAAGATGTGACGCTGATCGCCACAGGGATGCTCGTAGCCGCCGCACAGGAAGCGGCCAAGCTGCTTAACGAACAAGGCTATACGGCTAGAGTTCTCAATATCCATACGATTAAGCCGCTCGATCAGACGGCGGTCATTGCGGCAGCTCAGGCTACGGGCGCAATTGTAACTTGTGAAGAACACAGTATTTATGGCGGACTGGGCAGCGCTGTGGCGGAAGTCCTAGTGGAAGCTGCACCTGTACCGATGCAACGCGTTGGTGTTCAAGATACTTTTGGCGAATCCGGTACGGCCGACGACTTGTTGCAGAAATATCATTTAACAGCAGCCGACATTGTTGCGGCGGCTCTCAGGGTTATTGCCCGGAAATAAAAGCATAAGAAGGACTCATTCTGCATAAAGTGGAATGAGCCCTTTTTGATTTTAGCGATACAAGGGAGGCGTAGCCATGATGACTCGGGTAGTCCGTTTGGGAGGACGCCTGGCCCAGCGGTTAGCCATTGCACTTATGGGGATTGGCGCTATGGCATCGCTAGGGCCGATTCTGACGACAGCCGCCTCGATCGCGCTCTCTCTGGGGCTTTACGCCGCTGCGTTCGGCTGGCATTTTGCGGTTGGCTTTATTGTGCTCCTTTTGATTCACGAACTGGGTCATCTTCTAGCTTCGGCTGCCGTGGGTATTGAAACAGGGGGATTATGGTTCGTGCCCTTTGTGGGCGCTGTGATTCAATTGAAGCAAGGCCCGAGTAATGCGAAAATGGCAGCCAATATCGCCATAGGTGGTCCGGCAGCCGGAACGCTTTCCGCCTTGTTATTTCTGACAGCCTATTTTTGGTCGGACAGTCTCTTCTGGCTGGTGCTTTCCTATACAGCCTGTCTACTCAATTTGTTGAATCTTATTCCCTGTGCTCCCCTGGATGGCGGCAAAATTGCCGAAGCGATTACGCCGCGGCTGTGGTGGATTGGTAGTCTGGTGCTCGGCTGTTTTTGTTTTTTTACAGCAAACTTGCTGGTTTTACTTGTTTTTGTCGGCTCCTTACGGCAGCTCTGGCGGCAAAATAGTGAAGGCGCTTATTATCGGATTGCCTTTTATCAGCGCATGACCGTAGGCTGTTGGTATTTTGGTTTGTTATTTTTGCTGGGATTTTTGACTTGGTATGTATGGGGCTTGTTAAAATAAGGATTTTACTAGGCGATTTTTTTGAAAGAAGAAGGTTTTTTATGACTCCTGTCGAATACAGGTCCTTACATATGGTTCAATTTAAGTACAGTTTCATTATTGTTCTGATTTTGTTCTGAAGTTAAAGGAGTGCTTTTGGTTTGATTAGCATGACAGGGGTATCGAAAGTCTATAGCAACGGCTCTGTCGCCTTGTCTGACATTACAGTGAAGATTGCAGCAGGCGATTTTGTTTTTCTTGTTGGCCCGAGTGGCGCTGGTAAATCAACTTTTGTAAAGTTATTGTTTCGCGAAGAGCTGCCAAGTTCCGGTCAGATTTTTGTCAATGGATATGATGTAACGAAAATGGCAGTAAAGGATGTTCCCTATTTACGGCGAAGTCTTGGCACTGTTTTTCAGGATTTTCGCTTACTTCCTAATAAAACAGTCTATGAAAATGTGGCTTTTGCCATGCTGGTTATTGAGGCGCCGCACCGGGAAATTCAAAAGCGCGTTCATTTTGTGCTTGACCGTGTGGGGCTGAGGCATCGCGCTAGACATTATCCGTCGGAATTATCAGGGGGCGAGCAGCAGCGTGTAGCGATTGCCCGAGCTTTGGTGAATAAGCCTGCGGTGATTATTGCCGATGAACCGACAGGAAATCTTGATCCGGAAACATCCTGGGAAATTATGCAGATCTTTGAAAAAATCAATCGGGAAGGCACGACGATTATTATGGCGACGCATGACCGCTACGTCGTTGACGCTTTAAAGCGGCGAGTCATCGCTATGGAGCAGGGCCGTATTGTCCGTGATGAATTGAAAGGGGTATACGGCTATGAAGATTAGAACGGCGGAATATTTTGTTGCCGAATCTTTCAAATCCCTGCGCCATAACGGTTTAATGAGTGTTGCTTCCATTAGTACGGTGGCTTTGTCCCTGCTGATTCTGGGGATTTTTTTAATGATGGTGCTTAACTTAAATCACATGGCATCCATTCTAGAGTCGCAGGTGGAAATTTCCGTTTACTTAAAAGACAATCTTAGTGATAAAGATATGCGGGAAGTCGGTACAAAACTTACGAAGGTGTCTGGCGTAACGGAAGTTTTATTTGTCAGCAAGGAAGATGCGCTCGTGAAATTCAAGCAGCGCCTTGGCGAGCAGCAAGGACTCTTAACCGCTCTTGGCGATAGCAATCCGCTGCCAAATGCTTTTGAAGTCAAGGTAGACAGGCCAGAGCAGGTGAAAACTGTAGCTCAGGCGGCTGGCGAAATTCAGGGCGTAGAAAATGCCCGCTTCGGTCAAGAGGTGATTGAACATCTCTTCCAGCTTACCAAGATGATTCGGATTGTTGGGCTGATTTTAATCGTCTTTCTTGGTTTTGCCGCCTTGTTTATTATTGCCAATACGATTCGCATTACCGTGTTTGCACGGCGTAAGGAAATTGGCATTATGAAG
This sequence comes from uncultured Pelosinus sp., assembly GCA_900550105.1. Taxonomy (GTDB): domain Bacteria; phylum Bacillota; class Negativicutes; order UMGS1260; family UMGS1260; genus UMGS1260. The sequence continues at coordinate 60,129 of URQW01000005.1, read as the reverse complement.
TATGTCGGAGCGACAGACTGGTTTATCCGCTGGCCCTTTATTTTAGAAGGTATGATTCTTGGCTTCGGCGGCGCTCTGATTGCTGTTCTGCTATTAGGACAGTCTTACGGGTTTCTTACGGAAAAGGTCTACCAAACAATGGCCTTTTTCCCCTTAATTCCACGATATCCTTTTGTAACGGAAATCAGCATTTTTCTGCTCATCGTCGGTACGGTTATTGGCGCAGTGGGCAGTACGATTTCCTTGAAGAAATTTTTACGAGTATAAGACCAGGGACAAGCGATTATGCATCAGCGGGTTTTGGAGGGATTGGATGAATCGGTTTCGTAAAGGAACTGCTGTAATAGCAGCTCTGGTACTGTTAGTTTTTGGCACAGTTACTGCTTTTGCCGATAATGAAAGTGATCTGCAAAGCGTACAGCAGCAAATGAATACACAGCAAAATAAGATTTCGGAAGCGCAGAAAAAGGTAGATTCGATTAACCCGATGCTGCAGTCAGCACAGGTGTCTTATGAGACGGCTCTCAATGAGTACAAGAGCGTCGATTCGCAGCTAAAAGAAACGCAAGGACAGCTTGAGACAAATAAAGAAGTATTGGCTAAGGCGGAAAAAACGCTGGCAGCCAGAACGATTGTACTGAATAAGCGCATGCGCGATGTTTATAAAAACGGTCAGATCAGTTATCTTGACGTGTTGCTTGGTGCAACAGACTTTACTGATTTTACGACGCGCCTCGACTTACTGCAGCGTGTGGTCAAACAAGATATTGACCTCGTGATGGAAGTAAAGGCAGAACGTGAGCTCATTCTAACAAAGAAGAATGAGCTAGAACAAAATCAGGCACAGATTCAGCAGTTGAAAAATGTGGCAGCCCAGAAAAAGCAAATCATGGAAGAAAAGAAGAATGGGCTACAGTCGCTCATGAATAGCGCGATCAATGAGCGTGATGCAGCGAATCGTGCTTATCAGGAACTCATGGAAACATCGCAACGGATTGAACGGATGATTCGCGGCGGCGGCTATAATATTGGCCATGGCAGCGGTAGCGGCGCCATGATGTGGCCGATTTCCGGTCCAATTACCTCGCCCTTTGGCGGGCGAAATCATCCTGTGTTCGGCGATCCACGGTTTCATACCGGGATTGACATTGGCGCTGATTATGGCGATACCGTCGTGGCGGCTGATTCGGGCGTAGTCATCTATGCGGATTGGATGGGCGGCTATGGCAAAGCAGTTATGATTGATCATGGCAATGGTATTACGACACTGTATGGTCATAATAGTCAGCTGCTTGTCAGCGAAGGCCAGCAAATTGGCAAGGGCCAGGCTGTTGCTTTAGCTGGCGCAACCGGTTATGCTACAGGTCCCCATGTTCACTTTGAAGTGAGGGAAAACGGTACGCCTGTGAACCCGATGGGGTATCTGCCGTAAGTGGTAAGAGCATAGTTTGTGCTGATTTTGCATATAGTTAAGACGGGACGGCGCTCGTGGCGCTGCAGGTGAAGAGAGTTGGGTGATGGGGTTATGAGTCGGCGCAAACTGATTGCCAGCGCAATTTTACTCGTGTTTTGTACTTTTGTTGTAACGACAGCTGGGTTTCTTTACGTGTTGAAAGTTCATACAGGCGATGTGCTTTCATCCCTGCAATTTTTTCGAGCGGTGCAGGTTGTGGAATCGAAATACGTAGAAGATGTACCACTTGATAAGCTGATGGCTGGAGCGATTAAAGGCATGGTTGAGTCGCTCGGCGATCCTCACTCCCTCTATATGGACGCGAAGATGTTCAAAGAGTTTATGATTGAGACAGAAGGCTCTTTTGGCGGTGTAGGAATTGTAGTTGGTGTAAAAGATAAAAAGCTTCTCGTTATATCGCCAATCGAAGGAACGCCTGGTGAACAGTCAGGCATTAAAAGCGGTGATCAGATTGTTGGGATTGATGGACAGCCTACGAAAGATATGCCTCTTGACGGCGCTGTAAGCAAAATTCGTGGTCCCGAAGGAACCACCGTTGTACTATCGATTAAGCGCGGTAACGAAGAACCGAAAGATTATTCGCTTGTTCGTTCTAATATCCAGATTAGAACAGTCAGCAGCAAGATGCTGCCCAATCAGATCGGCTACATTCGTATTTCCATGTTTAATGAAAATACAGGCAGCGATTTTAATAAGCAGTATCAGGAGTTAGAAAATCAAGGAATGAAGGCGGTTGTTCTTGATCTTCGCGACGATCCCGGCGGCTTACTGGAAGAATGCGTGAAAGTGGCCAATCGTTTTGTACCGCAAGGGCCGATCGTATCAGTAGTGACGCGTGACGGCAAACGGGAAACCCATACATCGAATTTGCCTGCAGTCAAATATCCTGTGGCGGTACTAGTAAACGGAGGCAGCGCCAGTGCCTCGGAAATTGTAGCAGGAGCGATTCAAGATACGCAGGCAGGAACGCTGATTGGTACGAAGACCTATGGTAAAGGATCGGTACAGACTCTCGTACGACTCGACGGTTCGACGGCAATTAAGCTGACAATCGCGAAATATCTTACGCCGAATGATCGATCGATTAACGGCATTGGGATTGAGCCTGATATTGTACTTGATGCGCCGCCGCCGAAGGACCAGGCTTCGGATATACAGCTGCAAAAAGCAATTGAAGTGGTCAGCGGTAAGCTGAAACAATAAAGTTATAAAAAGGGAAGTAGAAGGTGAGCCTAGGAAGGTGGGGCGAATCGACTGCTTCCTTTTTTCGCCTTTTCACCTAATAGACGGCCGGAGAGGAATGGCGATTGCAACGCTCCACCGTTAGCACTTGACTTCCGCTTATGCAAAGGTCATTCCTCTCCGGCCTGCTAGGCGACAATGGCGATTAGAGCACATTATTGCTACTCACTTCAGGTCTGCTCGGCGGCAAACATGAATGCAGCGATTCGCAGGTAGGGGGACGAGGGGAAAGACCACTCCTACTCTGTTCTGATGAGTGGCAGTAATGGTTGAGGCATGTTATCGCCACTTACTTCAGGTCTGCTCGGCGGTAAACATGAATGCAGCGATTCGTCGGTAGGGGCGACGCGAGGAAAGACTACTTCTCTTCGGCCTGTTCGGCGATAAAAAATACGAACTTATGTTTGCTTTTTGAGTCGCAATTGTGGTAGTATTTTTTCGTAGCAGTTTATATATATGCTTATAATTATTGTGATATAATAATGATTATCTGGCGACGGCGTTTGTCGATTGTTAGAGGAAAGAAGGGTGCACGATGGCGACGGTTCCTAAGCTGAATACGGTCTATCACGAAGGCGGCATTCCTTTTCAAGTGGAGGCGCCCTATGAGCCGAAAGGCGATCAGCCTGAAGCGATTGAGCGCTTAGCCCAGGGAATCAGGCAGAATCAGTTTAGTCAGGTTTTGCTTGGCGCTACCGGAACAGGTAAGACGTTTACGATTGCCAAGGTGATTGAACAGGTGCAAAAGCCAACTTTGGTCATTGCTCATAATAAAACATTGGCCGCTCAGCTGGCCAGTGAGTTTAAACAGTTTTTCCCGAATAACGCAGTCGGTTATTTTGTAAGTTATTATGATTATTATCAGCCGGAAGCCTATATTGCTCAGACTGATACTTATATTGCTAAAGATTCTTCGATTAATGATGAAATTGATAAACTACGACATTCAGCGACTAGCTCGCTCTTTGAGCGGCGCGATGTTATCATTGTGGCAAGTGTATCTTGCATTTACGGTTTGGGTTCGCCTGATGAATATCAAGGGCTTGTATTATCGCTGCGCGAAGGCCAGATTAAAGACCGTGATGAGATTTTGCGGAAGCTGATCGAAATTCAGTATGAGCGCAATGATATTAATTTTGTGCGCGGCAAGTTTCGCGTTCGTGGTGATGTGATTGAGATTTTTCCGGCTGGCTATGCGGAGCGAGCTGTAAGAGTGGAACTTTTCGGTGATGAAGTGGAACGGATTGTCGAGATTGATACGATGACTGGCGAAATTCTTGCGCGACGTAAGCATATTGCCATTTATCCGGCATCTCACTATGTTACTTCGCGGGAAAATTTGCTGCGGGCTGTAGACGATATTCAGGCTGAGCTGCAGGAGCAATTGGCTAAGATGCGCGCTGACGGTAAGTTGTTAGAGGCGCAGCGGCTAGAGCAGCGAACGAATTACGATATTGAAATGATGTTGGAAATGGGCTATTGTTCTGGCATTGAAAATTATTCGCGTCATCTGACGGCGCGGCAGAGCGGCGATTCGCCCTATACGCTGCTCGATTATTTTCCGGAAGATTTCCTTATGGTGATTGATGAATCCCATGTCACTTTGCCGCAGGTTCGGGCCATGTATGCTGGCGACCGTTCGCGCAAGGATTCGCTTGTGCAGAACGGCTTTCGTCTGCCTTCGGCTTATGATAATAGGCCGTTAAAATTTGATGAATTTGTTGAGCGAATCAATCAGATTGTTTATGTATCAGCCACTCCGGCTGATTATGAGATTAAGGAATGCAGTCAGATTGTACAGCAGATTATTCGTCCTACTGGTCTGGTCGACCCTATGATTGAAGTACGTCCAATTCCCGGACAGATGGATGATTTACTTGGTGAAATTAAGCAACGCACTGCTAAAAATGAGCGTGTTCTGGTGACGACGCTGACGAAAAAAATGGCTGAGGACTTGACGGATTTCCTGAAGGAAACCGGCGTTAAGGTTCGTTATCTTCATTCTGATATTGCCACGATTGAACGTGGTGAAATTATCCGTGATCTTCGTGCTGGGGTGTTTGATGTATTAATTGGCATCAATTTGCTCAGGGAAGGTCTGGATTTGCCGGAAGTGTCGCTAGTAGCGATTCTTGACGCTGATAAAGAAGGCTTTTTGCGTTCGGAAACATCACTGATTCAAACCATTGGCCGAGCGGCGCGAAATGCCGAAGGCATGGTTATTATGTATGCTGATCGGGTGACTGGCTCCATGCAAAGGGCCATCGATGAAACGAATCGCCGTCGGGAAATTCAGATAGCTCATAACGAAAAGTATGGTATTACGCCACAGACGATTCAAAAGCAGGTAAGAGATTTGATTGAGACAACCAAAGTGGCCGAAGAACCGGCTGAATATAAAGCACCGCGCATGACGTCATTGAGCTTGCGGGAAATGCAGGATTTGGCGGCTAGTCTGGAAAAAGAAATGAAAGCTGCTTCGAAGGCTTTAGAGTTTGAACGGGCCGCAGAGCTACGCGATCAGATTGTAGAACTCAGGCAGCGCCTGGAGACGGCTGCTCCGAAAGGACGGGGTAGCGGCAAGGCGCAAGGGACGAGCAAGACCACCAAGGGGAACAGTAAAGCAAAAGCAAGCGGTACGCGACGCAGTTAAATGATATGCAAAGCAAATAGCTGATATTTAATATAAAGCAAGCAGCACACGGCGTGTCTAAAGGGCAAAGCGAGTCTGCGAAAGAGAATAGAGAGGAATTTGTTGTGAAGGATCAGATTATTGTAAAGGGTGCAAGACAACATAATTTAAAGAATATTGATATTACCATTCCCCGCGACCAGTTTGTTGTTATTACTGGTTTGAGCGGCTCTGGTAAGTCTTCACTGGCTTTTGATACGATTTATGCTGAAGGGCAAAGACGCTATGTCGAGTCGCTTTCGGCTTATGCTAGACAGTTTTTAGGCCAGATGGACAAGCCCGATGTCGATTATATTGAAGGTCTTTCGCCAGCGATTTCGATTGATCAGAAAACGACTAGCCGTAATCCCCGTTCTACAGTGGGAACAGTTACGGAAATTTACGATTATCTTCGGTTGCTGTTTGCCCGAGCTGGGATTCCTTACTGCCCGCGTTGTGGTAAGCCGATTCAGCAGCAGACGGTGGAACAAATGGTTGATCAACTGTTAACTTTAGGCGAAGGAGCCAAACTGACGATCTTAGCTCCTGTTGTCCGCGGTAAAAAGGGCGAGCATGTCAAGGTTTTTGAACAGATTCGCAAGGCTGGCTATATTCGTGTGCGCGTAGATGGTCAGATTTATGACGTATCAGAAGAAATTTCCTTGGAAAAGAATAAGAAACATTCTATTGAAATTGTTGTCGACCGGATTATCCTGCGCGACAATGTGCAAGCCCGATTGGCCGAGTCCTTGGAGGCGGCATTAGAGCAGGGCGATGGGATTGTTCTTGTCGGAACTGCTGAACAAGGCGAATTGACTTTTAGTGAAAATTTTGCCTGTGTTGACTGCGGGATTAGTTTGCCGGAAATTGCGCCGCGCATGTTTTCTTTTAACAGTCCGTTCGGCGCTTGTCCCTCCTGTACCGGCCTTGGCAACAACATGGAAATTGATCCGTCGCTAGTGATTCCTGATGGCAGTAAAGCTTTAATTGACGGCGCCATTGCCGCTCTCAGCAAAAATTTAAATTCCTACTTTATGTGCCAGCTTGATGCGCTGGTTCGTCAGGCCGGTTATTCCCTGGACAATACTTGGGATAGTCTGCCGCAGGATTTACAGCAGACAATTTTGCAAGGAACCGGCGATGATAAAATTACCTTTTCTTATGAAAATATGTATGGCGAAGAAAAGACGTATCATGTTGCGTTTGAAGGGGTCGTGCCAACGCTGAACCGTCGTTACCGCGAGTCTTCTTCTGATATGATGCGCGAAGAAATCGAAGCATTTATGAGTTCTAAGCCTTGCCCGAAATGTCACGGCGCCAGGTTGAAACCGGAAGCTCTTGCAATTCGCATCGGCGATAAAAATATTTATGAAGTCACGCAGTTAAATATTGCGGACTGCCAAGCTTTTTTTGCCTCATTAACGCTTACGCCGCGGCAGCAAACGATTGCCAAACAGATTTTTAAAGAAATTGCGGCAAGACTTGGCTTTTTAAATGATGTAGGACTTGATTATTTGACGCTCGATCGGGCGGCAGGGACGCTGTCTGGCGGCGAAGCCCAGCGAATTCGTTTGGCCACGCAGATTGGCTCAGGTCTCGTAGGAGTTTTATATATTTTAGATGAGCCAAGCATTGGACTGCATCAGCGCGATAATAATCGTTTATTAGCGACGCTAAAGCATCTGCGCGATCTTGGCAATACGCTGCTTGTGGTGGAGCATGATGAAGATACCATGATTGCTGCTGACCACATTATTGATATTGGTCCAGAAGCTGGCGTTCAAGGCGGCCGCGTAGTGGCGCAAGGAACGATTGATGATATTAAAGCCTGCCCAGAATCCATTACTGGCCAGTATCTTAGCGGCGTGCGGCGAATTCCTGTACCGAAGGAACGACGTAAGCCCAATGGCAAATGGCTTGAAGTCGTTGGCGCCAAAGAGAACAATCTAAAAAATGTTACGGTGAAGTTTCCGCTCGGGCTGTTTACGGCAGTAACTGGCGTATCAGGGTCTGGTAAGAGTACTCTTGTCAACGAGATTCTCTATAAAGGGTTGGCGCAGCAGGTATATGGTTCGCGTCAGCGAGCTGGCGAGCATAAACTCTTAAAAGGCGCCGAGTTTATTGATAAGATTATTGAAATCGACCAATCGCCGATTGGACGTACACCGCGGTCAAATCCAGCTACTTATACAGGACTATTTGATACTATTCGTGATGTTTTTAGTCAGACGCCGGAAAGCCGGATGCGCGGCTATAAGCCGGGGCGCTTCAGTTTTAATGTCAAAGGCGGCCGCTGTGAAGCTTGCCATGGCGATGGAATTATCAAAATTGAAATGCATTTTCTGCCTGACGTATATGTTCCTTGTGAAGTTTGTAAGGGCGCTCGTTATAATCGAGAAACCCTAGAGGTACATTATAAGGGGAAGAGTATTTCCCAGGTTCTAGCGATGATCGTTGATGAAGCGGTAGAGTTCTTTCAAAATATTCCTAAGCTCCACCGTAAATTGCAAATCCTTCAGGATGTGGGTCTTGGTTATATTAAATTAGGTCAGCCGGCGACGACGTTATCCGGCGGCGAAGCCCAACGGGTCAAACTCGCAACGGAACTAGCGCGCCGCAGTACCGGCAGAACTCTTTATATTTTAGACGAACCGACGACAGGGCTGCACACGGCAGATATTCATAAACTTTTAGAAGTATTGCAGCGTTTAGTTGACGGCGGTGATTCTGTTCTCGTCATTGAGCATAATCTCGATGTGATTAAGACGGCTGACTATTTAATTGATCTGGGACCGGAAGGCGGCGTCAGAGGCGGTACGATTGTTGCTACAGGTACGCCTGAAGAAGTCGCCAAAGAGAAAAAATCCTATACAGGTCAATTTCTCGGGCCTATATTAGCACGAAAGTAGCTAAACTTTTGCGTATAAATAAAAAAAGCGGCCATAGCGGTGGCCGCCAAGCCCTACAGGCTTGAACAAATAGGCTTTTATAATAAGGGTCTAAACCTTATTAACGATTAGAGTGCCATCTTTTTGGCAACAAATTGTGTATCAATGTCGCCTGAACAAAAGAGGGCATTGCTGAGCACTTGCTGGTGGAACGGAATGGTTGTGTGAATACCGCCAATTCGGTATTCGGCAAGTGCTCTTTCCATAATGCGAATTGCTTCGCCGCGAGATCTGCCAAGAACCATGACCTTGGCAATCAGAGAATCATAATAAGGCTGGATCGTAGAGCCGGCCATGACGCCGCTGTCGACACGGACAGAAGGACCGCCTGGCTGATGGTAAATGGAGATCGTTCCAGCCGAAGGAAGGAATTGCTGAGCAGGGTCCTCGGCGTTAATGCGGCACTCAATGGCATGACCATGAAAGGCGATATCTTCCTGATTGAGATTGAGGACTTTTCCTGCAGCAATTTTAATTTGTTTTTTCACTAAATCTACACCGGTAACAAGCTCGGTAATCCCATGTTCAACTTGAACACGCGGATTGATTTCCATAAAGTAGAAATTTCCTGAATGATCCATTAAAAACTCTACTGTACCGATATTGCGATAATGCACTGCTTTGGCGGCACGAACAGCTAGTTCTCCAACGCGGTTGCGTAAGGCGCTGGTAAGGGCGCTGGAAGGACATTCTTCTAACAGCTTTTGATTGCGCCGCTGCAAAGAACATTCGCGTTCGCCTAAGTGAATGGTATGACCATAGTGGTCAGCTAAAATTTGTACTTCAATATGACGTGCGCCTGTAATATAGTGTTCTAGTAGAAAGGTATGTACTTGACCAGCACTTTCTAACATTTCATAATTGTGAAGGAGTTCTTCTTCCGTATTGCAAATTATCATACCGTGACCGCCGCCGCCGGTACTTGGTTTTAAAATAACCGGATAGCCAACTTCACGGGCAATTGCGATTGTAGCTTCTTTGGTAGTTAATAGACCGCTGCCTTCAATTAAAGGGATGCCGATTGTTTTCATAGCAGCTCTTGCAGCGTCTTTATTGCCGACTTGATTTAGCGTTGCGGCAGTAGGACCTACAAAAGTAAGGCCTGCAGCTGTTACTGCTTCGGCAAATTCAGCGTTTTCAGAGAGAAACCCGTAGCCAGGATGAATGGCGTCGGCTTGCACTGTTTTGGCAGCGTTAATCAGCGCTGTACTGTTTAAATAGCTGCTGACCGCGTCAGCAGGACCGATACGGCAGGAGTAGTCGGCAAGTTGCACGTGCAGAGAATCTACATCTGCATCAGAGTACACGGCAACTGTTTTTACTCCAAGCTCCTGGCAGGCCCTGATAATTCGGACAGCAATCTCACCGCGGTTGGCAATGAGCAGTCGATTGAACATCGTCTAGACCTCCATTAGCAAATGATATATAATTTATACTTGGTCCTAATATCAACTATTATAAGACGCAAATATTATTTTGGCAACTAGAATAAAAGAAATTCTCTAAAAACACAGTATTTTGTATACAAAAACAGGAGGACTAACATGACAGAAGAGGTGGCAGAAAAACTCAAAGTATTGCCAGATCGTCCAGGCTGTTACCTCATGAAGGACAGTCAGGGGAAAATTATATACGTTGGCAAGGCTGTCAATTTAAAAAATCGCGTTCGTTCTTATTTTCAGGTAAGCGCAAATCATTCGCCCAAGGTTAAGGCGATGGTATCACATATTGCTAATTTGGAAACGATTATTACAACGTCCGAAATTGAGGCGCTGATTTTAGAATGTAATTTGATTAAGAAGCATCGTCCAAAATATAATATTAGTCTGCGCGACGATAAAACCTTTCCTTATATTAAAGTTACCGTGGGTGAGACCTTTCCTCGTTTGTATGTGACGCGGAAGGTTTTAAAAGACGGCGCTCGTTATTTCGGTCCCTTTACGAATGCTGGCGCCATGCACGAGACGGTAAAATTAATTCGGCAGCTTTTTCCGCTACGGACTTGTCCCAAATTGCATGGACAAAGACCTTGTCTGCAGTTCCATATTAAGCGATGTCTAGCACCGTGTACCGGGCTGGTTCGGGCGGAAGAGTATCGCGAAATGGTCGACTCGATTTGTCTCTTTTTAGAAGGGCGTAGCGATAATGTGACCAAAAAACTGCGAAAGAGTATGGAAGTCGCAGCAGAGGCTCTTGACTTTGAAACGGCAGCTAGACGGCGGGACCAGCTTGCCGCCATTGCGCAGGTACAGGCGAAGCAGAATATTGTAACAGGCTCTGGGGATCAGGATGCTATTGGGCTTGCTAGGTCTGCTGTCGGTACGTGTGTGCAAGTCTTTTTTATTCGCAGTGGTAAGCTCATTGGCCGTGATCACTTTTTGCTTGCTGGTAGTGAGGCGGAGGACGATAGCGCTGTTCTCGACGCTTTTTTAAAACAGTACTATAATCAAACTACTTTTATTCCCCGTGAAATTCTTTTGCCGCTTCCTGTACCAGAGCAAGAACTTTTCGCCCAGTGGCTCAGCGAAACAAAAGGCGGTTCGGTGAAACTGATCACGCCGCAGCGCGGTACGAAACATGATCTTGTGGCGATGGCCTCAGGCAATGCGGCGGTCGTATTAGAGCAGCAAGCTCAAAAGCTGGCCTTAGAGGATGCTCAGACAAGCGGCGCTGTGGCTGATCTTGGGCGCTATCTCGGTCTTGCGAAGGAGCCTTATCGCATGGAGTGCTTTGACATTTCTCATATCCAAGGCGCTGAAACGGTAGCCTCTATGGTCGTTTTTGAAGGCGGTAAGCCCAAGAAAGAGGATTATCGGCGCTTTAAGCTGAAAACAGTGGAAGGGAAACCTGATGACTTCAAATCGATGCAAGAGGTGGTCGGGCGTCGCTATGGTAAGGAAGATTGGCCGTTACCTGATCTGATTATCATTGACGGTGGCAAAGGGCAGTTGAGCTCCGCCCTGACAGTGATTCGCGAATGTGGTTATGAGGGTCCCGTTGTGGGGCTTGCCAAGGAATTTGAACATATCTTTCGCGAGGGCGAATCGGATCCGGTGATTTTACCGCGCCATAGCCAAGCGCTCTATTTGGTGCAGCGTATTCGCGACGAGGCTCACCGCTTCGCCATTACCTATCATCGTAAACTTCGGTCGAAACGAAATCTGGTTTCCGTTCTTGACCATGTACAAGGAATTGGCCCCAAGCGGCGTCAGGCCTTGTGGGATCATTTTGGTACTTTGGCGAAAATTAAAGCGGCTTCCGTAGCAGAATTGCTGGCGGCGGAAGGGATGAATCAAGCGGCGGCAGAAGCTGTATATCTTTTCTTTCGCCAGAAGTAAAAAGCTTTTGTTTTTTGGGACAGACGTAGTAAAATGAAAGTACCAACAATTATTTGGTATTTGATAACAAATCAGAAAGTCGAGGGGGCTTTGGTCAATGCAAAATAAAACATTATGGGTTGTAATCGGGGGCATTGTTTTACTGCTCATTGGATCTGTGTCAAGCTATAACGGTTTGGTCAATCTGAATGAAAATGTAAATGGAAAGTGGAGCCAGATTGAAAATCAATTACAGCGCCGCAGTGATCTTATCCCCAACTTAGTGAATACAGTCAAAGGCTATGCAGCTCATGAACAAAGCGCGATTCAAGCAGTAGCTGATGCGCGTGCCAAATTAGGCGGCGCACAGGGACCGGCAGCGAAAGCGGCGGCAAATGGTGAATTAAACGGGGCTTTAAGCAGACTTTTGGTTGTGGCGGAAAACTACCCGAATTTAAAAGCTGATAAAAATTTCCGGCAGTTAATGGATGAGTTAAGCGGCACAGAGAATCGGATTGCTGTAGCTCGCAAGGACTACAATGATTCGGTACAGCTTTATAATACGAAAATCCGTACTTTGCCGACCAGTATTTTTGCCGGAATGATGGGCTTTATGCCGAAAGAGTACTTCAAGGCTGATGAAGGAGCAAAAGAGGTGCCGAAAGTTCAATTTTAAGTGAGGCGATTAGCTTGAAGAAATGGCTTATCGGATTACTGCTTCTTACAAGCTTGCTTTTGCCTTCGCTGGCAGCGGCGCAGGTTGCCATTCCGCCTGCGCCGACATCAAGCATTTACGTACAGGATTACGCTGGCGTTTTAGGGGCGGAAGCAAAGAATAAAATCAATGAAGTCGGGGCAAGACTAGCAGCGAAAACAAAGGCTCAGGTTGTTGTGGTTACCTTAAAATCGACAGAAGGACAAGCCATTGACGAACTGGGCCTTGCTTTTTTACGACAGTGGGGTATTGGCGATAAGAAATTAAATAATGGTGTAGTCTTGCTTGTGGCGGTAAATGATCGGCAATCGCGCATTGAAGTCGGTTATGGTCTGGAGGGCGCGTTGCCTGACGGAAAAACCGGGCGCATTCAAGATGAGTATATGATTCCTTATTTTAAAAATAATCAATATGAGCAAGGAATTTTGAATGGCTATTTTGCTATCATCGGCGAAACGGCGAAAGAGTACAATGTAGATATTGCCCGACCAGAAGCGCGCGCTCACAGCACGGCGCAGCAGACAAACAGTACGAATATTCCCGAATGGCTGCAAATTGCCGGTATTGCCTTGCTAGTGCTGCTTTTGGTAAGTGACTGGGTATTTTTTGGCGGTTTTATAACTGGGATGATCTTATCTATTTTATTTCGACGCGGCGGCGGTGGTGGTTTTGGCGGCGGCTCCGGCGGAGGCGGCTATGGCGGTGGCAGCGGCGGCGGCTATGGCGGTGGCAGCGGCGGCGGCGGTGGCTCAAACAGAAACTGGTAATCTGAGAATTTGTATGGTAAAATAATAATATCTTCATAATATTAAATAGCGAAAAGAAAAAGGAGTGTTTACTAATATGGCAAAGTATGTATGCGTAGTTTGCGGTTATGTTTATGATGAAGCAGCTGGTGATCCTGATAACGGTTTAGCACCAGGAACAACTTTCGATAGCCTTCCAGATGATTGGGTATGTCCTCTCTGCGGCGTAGGCAAAGATCAGTTTGAAAAACAAGAATAGTAGTTATACAAAAGGTTCTGCAGCAGCAGAACCTTTTTTTAGAATATTTTAGAAATATTTCTAATTAGTATCACGCTGTTTTGACCATAAATAGTTTATGGAATGTGTGAAGGAGAGAAGAAAGAGTGGAAGAAAAATTAAAAAGTGTTAGATGGGGAAGCTTGCTAGCTATATTAACTATTTTATTTGGCTTCTCTATTGGTGTTATTATGGGTGGGGCAGAAGAAGCAATAAAGCATTACTGGAAAGAATTGGCCCAGCCTGGCTTGGCAACACTTTACCAAAATGATCCGCAGAAAATTACTGCGCTTGTGGATCGGTGCTGGCGAATGTTGTTGCGAGCACATTTACATGGCGCCGCTATTGGTACGGCCATGCTGATTTTAAATTTTGTTTTGGCTTGTTTGAATGTAGGCGAGCAAATGAAGAAATGGGCTTCCTTGGCACTTGGTTTAGGCGGACTAGGCTATGCTTGCTCCTGGCTCTTAGTCGCTTTTCAGGCTCCTGTCGTCGGGAGTATACCTGCGGCGAAAGCAACCATTCATTTATTGGCCGCCCCTTCGATTGCACTAATGTTTTTCGGGGTCGCCGTTGTACTAGTTTTTGGCGTCAAAACACTTTTTAAAAAATAAACAAAGAAAAAGGCACTTATTTTCTTGCGAAAATAGGTGCCTTTTTCTTTGCTATGCGCCACGAACCCCTTCTCAAATTTTATAGATAGGCAAGGAGGAAGGGATTTCGTAAAAGCGGAAGTCAAGTGCTAACGTTGACGCGTTACGAAACCCTTCCTCCTCTTAGAGGCGTCTCATTGCAATGGCTTTACGGACTTTTTCCATATTATCAGTAATCGTATCTTGTTGCAGCAACATAACGCCCACATATAAGACATCAATAATTGCGAGGTGAATGAGCCGCGAGGACATGGCTTCTGAGCGGTATTTTACCTCGCGTGACATGCCATACAGCGAAATATGAGCAAGCAGCGATAAAGGCGAGCGCATGTGACTTGTCAGAGCAATGATTGTTGCACCGCTTTCTTTGGCACAGGCGGCGGCAGAGAGGATGTCTTGATTGGAACCGCTGTGGGAAATGGCAAGGACTACATCGCCTGCTTGTAAGAGTGATGCTGAAGCTAACTGCATATGCGGATCGGCATATGCTCGTACGGCGCCGCCAAACCGCATAAATCGGTGTTCAATGTCAGCAGCGATTACAGCAGAACCGCCACAACCATAAGCATCAATGCGACGAGCTTGTGCTAAAGCGGCAATGGCTTTACTCATCGCTGGTTCTTCCATGAGTTTTAAGGTATCCTGCAGTCCTTCGGCAATTTGTTGAAAGACCTTGCCGGCAATCTCTAAAACAGAATCTGACAATTCAACTTCATTGACAAGCGATTCAAAGGGCGTATATAAGTCGCTAGCCAAGGCAATTTTGAATTGCTGGTAACCGGAGAAACCTACTTTTTTGCAAAGTCGGAAAATCGTTGATTCTGCCGTCTCGATTGTTTCGGCTAGTTCGGTAATTGTCATATGGATAATATCGGCAGGGTGATCAAGAATAAATTGGGCTGATTTTTGTTCCGCCTTGGTTAGATTATGGAAGACGCTGCGAATACGCAGTAAGCAAGCTGATTTTGATTGATCTTTCATGATAGCGCCTCCGAACAAGAAAATATACTTTTTATTTTACTATAGACTTAGGAATAAGCAAAATTTCTTTTCTAAGTCAGCTAAAATATGACTACTATGGCTTCAAATAGGAAAGGTTGCGGCTTCTCCATCGTATTCCAATCATTGCGGTATCAAATGGTCCTATTGTTTTATAGCAGATATTTTGGACTGCAAAATTTTCAGTCAATAGTCTCTTGTAAAATAATGTTGTAAATAATAAAATGAAATTAGATAAAGTAGAAAAAAGAGAAAAATAGAAAAATGTGGGAAAATTACAGGGTAGGGGGACTAATTATGGGGAATGTTCGGTTTTCAATGGGGATGCAGCTTACTTTAATGTTTACTGTAGTGGTTGTTTTGTTTATGGGCATTTTAGGATTTACTTTGTTAGAGTTTCGTCAAGCGGGACGGGAAGCTGATGTGATTGTCAATCGTACGGCAGTAGACCTTGCGACGATAAAAAGCGGTCATACAGAGTTTACGCGGGCTTTACTTAATATGAGAGGCTTTCTGTTTTATCCTGATGGGATGGCTGTTTATGAAAAAAACTATCGCGATAGTATCGTGAAAAGTTTGGATTTAATTAAGGAATATAATCAGACCGTCACTGCGCCGGAACGAAAAAGTGAGGGCGAAAAAATACAAAAGGCCTTAGAGTGGTATATAGATTATGCGGATAAACGGATGATTCCGGCAAGAAAAAGTAATGCGCCTAATTGGCTTGCTTTGACTGGCGAAGGGCGTAACGCCGTTACGGAAATTGATGCAGGATTTGCGAAATTAGCGGAAGCGCAGCAAGTTTATTTGGTAAGCCAAGGTCAAAAAATCGTGACTTCTTCCGAGAGAAATAGCCAGATAGCAGCAATTTTGAGCGGCGTTATTCTCGTTGTGGTTATTTTGCTGATCTTTTTATACAGTCGTCATTTATCAACGCGTCTTGATCGTGTCTGTCGTAATCTTGAGCAGGTCGGTCAATTGAATTTATCAGGCAATCCGATTCCTATTATTCGTAATGATGAATTAGGCGATATTGGTCGCATTGGTAATTCTATGCGTGAGTCTTTAAAGGGGTTTGTCAAACAGATTCATAGCAATAGTGAACAGTTGGCTGCTGCTAGCGAAGAACTTAGCGCTACGGTGACGGAACAAATGCGCTCGGTAGCTTTGATTGCACAAAGTATTGATCAAATTGCTGTAGGTTCAGTGAAAAATGCCGATAGTATCCATACTATGTCGGCAACATTGGAAGAAATCTCAGCAGGGGCAGAGACGATTCGTCATGGTGCCAATGAAGTCGATCAGAGCACTAAGACAACGGCCGAAGCAGCTTCGCAAGGTATGGGAATGTTGCGACGCGTCGTGGAACAAAACGAATCTATTAGTAATAAAATGCAAGAAATCGATACAGTAGCGGCTGACTTATCGACGGGATCGGAAAAAATCCGTGGTATAGTTAGCGTCATTGACCAAATAGCTGGACAGACGAATCTGCTCGCTTTAAATGCGGCCATTGAAGCTGCTAGAGCTGGAGAAGCAGGTCGCGGTTTTGCTGTGGTCGCGGAAGAAGTGCGGAGATTAGCGGAACAAAGCTCTGAGGCGACGAAGGATATTGGTGATATTATTAGTCAAATGAGTGAGAAAATCGCCTATGCCGTTACGGCAGTCAAAGAAAGTACGAAGGAAGCTGAACAGGGGCAGGTATCGGCAATTGATACGCAAAAAGGCTTTGAAAGTATTCTACAGCGGCTAGCCGATGTTCAAAAGGGAATTGGCCATATTGCTTTGTCTGTTGCGGAAACGGCCCAAGGGACGCAGTCGATGGTGCAGAATGTGGAAAGCATTAGCTCAATAGCTGCTGTTGCGGCTACCAGTGCTGATCAAGTTGCGCAAACGGCTCATCAGCAAAGTCGGGGGATGGAAGAGATTAATAGCAGTGCTGCTGATTTGGCGAATTTAGCAATGTCTATGCGGCAGATTGTAGAGAAGTTTAAACTCTAATCGGAAGCCATAACAGGAGTTCTTTTTCGGCATGACGAACAAAAGAGGGTACATACCAAGAAAAAATGGTACATACCAAGAAAAGAGGGGTTTTTATGCCGAAAATTCGCCTTGTGGCGATTGATTTAGACGGAACGTTATTGCAAGAAAATCTGACAGTATCGCCGCGGACGATTGCAGCGCTGCAAAGTGCTGTGGCCAAGGATGTAGTTGTTACCATAGCTACAGGCAGAATGTTTGCTTCTGCGGTGATCTTTGCCAAGCAGATCGGACTCGATGTTCCTTTGATCACTTATAATGGCGCTTTGATCCAATCCGCTTTATCAGGGGAGGTTCTTTATCATCAGCCGATTCCTAGCCCGATTGCCAAAGAAATTCTTACTTTGTTTCAAGATAAAGGCTGGTATATCCAAGCCTATGCTGATGATAAACTCTATGTGGATCAGCTTAATGCGATTGCCAAGACCTATGCTAGTCGCGTAAAGGTAGAGGCGGTAGCGATCGGCAAGGATCTCTATCGGCTTGCTAAAGCGCCTACAAAGCTTTTGGGCATGGTGGGAGAACAGCAGGTGGCAAGCGTCATTGATGAATTACATCGTTTGTATCCTGGCGAGATTTACGCAACAAGCTCTCAGCCTGGCTATGTCGAAATTATGCATGCCGCAGTCAATAAAGGGGCAGCTCTAGATTTCTTGGCCAAACGATTCTCTATTTCGCAAGAAGAAGTGATGGCGTTGGGAGATTCGCTCAATGATACAGATATGATTTCTTTTGCCGGCTGGGGGGTTGCTATGGGAAATGGCGCTTCGGCCGTGAAAGCGATTGCTCAGGCGGTTACCGACACGAATGACAATGATGGCGTTGCTAAAGCTATAGAAAAATATGTATTGGATCTTTGATTCGTCTGAATTCTTTGCCTTTACTTTTGGTGAATTTTGCAGTATAGTGATAATTGTAAACTGAATAAAAATAATAAGTTAACCGTTGCGGCGTAGCTTTGGCGATTTTTATCGCGGCAGCGGTTTTTCTTTCGATTTAATGTTAACCTATTAATTTTATTTGGTTTACGTATGTTGCTACAAAGGTTTATTTCATATTATTCATGTGGGAAAGGCGGCCAAAGAAAAATTATGCGAGTACAGGATATGACAGTCACAGCACTTTTGGCGGCGCTTATTGCGGTATCTGGTTCGTTAAAGCTGCCGGGCATTCTACCAGGAACGGAATTTCAATTGTCAGCGCCTTTAGCGGTAGCCGTTTGCGCTGTCTATGGTTTTCGACGGTATTTTTTAGCGGGGGTTTTGGCAAGTTTAGCCATGCTGCTATTGGGGACGCAAACTATATTTAATACGACGATTGCACTACTCTTTCGCCTAACAGTAGGCGCGGTGTTGGCACTTGGTGGAACCTCCTTTATTACTGTTGCTATAGCTGGGCCTATCGCTTCGTTTGCGGCAAGATTGACGTTGATGTTGGTGATTGGGCAGGCAGCTTGGGCCGTTGTGTTTGCTGCTGTACCAGGCATGGTTTATACGGCGATTGCGGCTTGGCCGCTTACCTTATTGTTGCGGCGGGTTCGTCGGGAAACAGAGAGGGCTTATGAGCATGTTATACAGCGTTAAGATGCGTTCGGCTCAAGGTGGGTCGCACGAAATGGGCGGACGTCATATATCAGGCGCCGAACGGATTGTCCGTGAAGAAGTTGTGAAGCAGGCGGCGCTGGCGATGATTGAGCGGGCTTTCCGTCATAGTCGCGGTGCCGCCGATTTTATTAATCTGAAGATCGAAGGCATTGAGCAACCACAAATCCAGGAAATTGCGCTTTTGCCGATTGTTACTGGGAAAGCGGCAACGATTGAACAAGGGCGCGAACAGGCGATTTTAGCGCTAGTTCAAGCTGGTGTGACTGAGCGAGCGGCTTATAAGGGAATGGAAGCTCTGGCAGCTTTACCTGATAGCATGCGCGGGGCGATGATCTTGTCAGCGGTTGACGGACGACGCCTTGATTCTTTTGCTAAGCGAGGCGTTCGGGTTAGCGCTATGGATGTGGCTGACGGGCCGCTTTATGAGAAGTTTTTAGCGGAGCAGGGGCTTACGAATCTTCATGTTAGAGAGGCGCTGGTTTTGGCTTCAAAAGTTCAGGCGGCGCCTGGAGTTGTTGCCGAGCTATGTTGGTCTGATGATCCTGACTATACGACAGGGTATGTAGGATCGAGCCAGTGTTATTTTCGATTGCCCCACTTAAAACGCTTTGGTAGTCCTTCAGGCGGCAGAGCCTTTTTTGTTACTGAAGCAGTTGATTTAGACAATCTTGTGGATTATTTAGAGAATCAGCCTGTTTTAGCGATTCCTCAGGAGGCAGACCATGAAAAAATTCGATGAAATGGCGGCACAGTTAGCGGCGCTTGATGATAATAAGCTGCGGCGGCGCTTAGTGGACTTTGAACCAGTTACGCCAGCGCGAGTGCGAAAAGATGGCAAGGAATATATTTTATTTTCTTCCAATAATTATCTTGGACTGACTCACCACGAAACCGTCATGTCACAGACGCGTGAAGCGGTAGCCTACGGAACTGGTTCGGGCGGAGCGCGCTTGACGAGCGGCAATCACAGCGGCTACAGACTTGTTGAGGCAAAGTTGGCACAGTTCAAAGAAACGGAAGCTGCTTTGATTTTTAATACAGGCTATATGGCGAACCTGGGAATTGTCAGCGCCATGGTTGGCGAACAAGACATTGTATTCAGTGATGCTTTAAATCACGCGAGCATCATTGATGGTTGCCGTTTGGCAAAAGGAAAAACTGTCGTATACCGTCATAGTGACATGGACCACTTGGCTGAGCTACTTGCAGTGACGCCTTGTGCAGGACAGCGGTTCATTGTAACTGATGGTGTTTTCAGTATGGATGGTGATATTGCTAAATTGCCTGAGATTGTGGCGTTAGGCGAACAGTATGATGCTTTGCTTATGGTCGATGACGCTCATGCCACTGGCGTGATTGGACCAGGCGGCAAAGGAACTTCCGCTCATTTTGGGTTAAAGGGTCGCATTCATTTAGAGGTGGGGACACTCAGCAAGTCGCTTGCGGCGGAAGGCGGCTTTGTTGCTGGCAAAACTCTACTGATTGACTATCTAATGAATCGATCACGTAGTTTTATTTTCTCGACGGCTTTGGCGCCGCAAACTTTGGCAGCGGCAGCGGCAGCGCTCGATGTTTTAGTGGCTGAGCCGGAAATTGTTCAAATCCTTGCAGCGAAAAGTGAGTATTTTAAATCGCTATTACAGTCCTACAAGGTACCAATCATGATGAGTGAAACAGCGATTATACCGATTTTAATCGGCGATGCCGCTAACACGATGGAAGCTGCGAAAAGATTAGAAGCGGCAGGCTTGCTTGTTTCGGCAATTCGTCCGCCTACAGTGCCACAAGGGAGCAGTCGATTGCGTCTGACCGTAACGGCGGCACACAGTAAAGACGATTTGACCGTGGCGGCCCAAAAGATTGGGCAGGTACTGCAAGATATGAAGCTACTCACAACAGACTTATAGAAGGAAGGCGAAAATGTGGCTGGTTTATTTATTACAGCGACAAGTACAGAAGTTGGCAAGACAGTAATTACCGGGGCAATCGCAGCGGCACTGCAAGCGAGGGGGCTTGATGTGGGGGTTGTCAAACCCGTAGCTTCAGGCGGTGTTCGCAACGCTGGCGGTCGGCTTCTGTCAGAGGATGCGTCGTTTCTCATGAAAGCGGCCGGTCTTGGCGAAGCGGAGCGAGAGTTAGTCAATCCGCTTTGTTTGGAGCCAGCTCTCACTCCGGCTGTAGCGGCAAAAGTCAGTGGTATTACTGTCGATGTGAATGTTTTATTACAGGCGGTCGCTATAATGCAGCAGCGTCATGAGTTTGTTTTAGTAGAAGGAGTTGGCGGGATTACGTCACCTCTTTGGGAAGACTATTTGTTGATTGATTTTATGCGAGAGCTACAGCTTCCTACCCTACTTGTAACCTGGCCGAATCTTGGCGCGATTAATCACGTTTTGCTCACGGCAGAATATGGTCGTCAGCGCGGCGTCGACTGGCAAGGCCTGATTTATAACGGATGGAATAAAGAAAAAACTGGAGTATTAGAGTCAACCAATGCCGACTATATTGAACGACTTGCCGCTATTCCTACACTAGGTAAGTTTCCTTTCTCACCATCGATTGATGTCAGTACCGAAAAAACCGATTCGTTAGCCGCTCTTGCTGAGCAGTACCTCCAGATGGATCAAATCATCAGCCTCTTTCGCTAAGACAGGAAGGAGGCTTTGCTTTTTTGACCGCTCTGTCCTATAATTGTAGTGAAAAGTGATGAGGAAGGTGATTTTTGTGAAATTTATCGCTGATTTGCATGTTCACACCATTTCCAGCGGTCATGCCTATAGTACGGTATTAGAAATTGCTCAGGCTGCTTCGAAAAAGGAAGGGCTAGAAATGATTGCTTTGACAGACCATGGTCCAAGTATGCCTGGAGCTCCCTGTGCTTATCACTTTAGTAATCAAGTGGCGATTCCGAATCGGGTGCATGGTGTTCGAATTTTAAAAGGGATTGAAGCTAATATTATGAATCGTGATGGCGGACTAGACCTTGATGACGATCGTTTAGCAAAGCTTGACGTAGTAGCAGCTGGTCTGCATACTTTTTGCGCCCCTTATGGTTCGATGGACGAAAATACGATGATGCTCATTAATGCGATGAAAAATCGTTTTGTTGATATTATTGTCCATCCTGGTAATCCAGAATATTTGATGGATGAAGCAATTATTGTGCAAGCGGCAGCGGAGTTAGATGTGGCGCTTGAAATAAACAATTGCTCACTAACGGCTGCGCGCAAGGGGAGCGAACCCCATTGCCACAATATCGTGAATTTGGCTAAATTGTATGGTACGAAGCTTGTTGTTGGTTCTGATAGCCATTTTGCTGATACGGTGGCTGATTTTGGCGCAGCGCAAGAGATTCTTTCTACCCATGGAATTCCAGCAGAACAAGTCTTAAATACATCGGTTGAGCGAATTCTAGATCATTTAAATCGGCGCAGTAATCGTACGCATAAAGTCGTATTTTAACCATAATTTATAAATAAAGTTTTGTTTAGGTTTATTTGTTACTCTTTTAGTTGGTTATTTTTGCAGGAGGTGGTAAATATTTATGGATAATATTCGTTTAGTGATCATCACCGGCATGTCTGGAGCCGGTAAAACACAGGTTGTTCGCGCTATGGAGGACTTAGGCTATTTTTGTGTCGACAATTTACCGCCCATGCTGATTTCCAAATTTTTTGACTTGTGCGCACAGTCGGGCGGTGGCGTTCATAAGATTGCCCTGGTTGTGGATATTCGCGGCGGTGAATTTTTTGACTCGCTTGTGGCTACCTTAGAAGAGATGGAGACACAAGGCCATTTATATGAAGTGCTCTTTCTAGAAGCCTCTGATGAAACGCTGATTCGACGTTATAAAGAAACGCGTCGTCGCCATCCTATGGCGCAGCAGGGACGGATTAGTGAAGGTATTTTAAAAGAACGGGAAAAACTTGAGCCGATTCGTGGTCGGGCAACTCATATTATTGATACGTCGGAACTCGCAACTAGCCAGTTAAAGGAGCGGATTATTCGCCTTTTTTCCAGTGATCAGGAATACGAACGCATGAATATTACTGTCGTTTCCTTTGGCTTTAAACATGGCATGCCGATTGATGCTGACATGGTCTTTGATGTGCGGTTTTTACCGAATCCTTTTTATGTCGAATCGCTGCGGCGTCATAGTGGTGAAGAAACCGATGTGGCGGCGTATATTGCCAAATGGCCCATTACCCATCAGTTTATGGAAAAGCTTGGCGGACTTGTCGATTTTCTTATTCCTAACTATATTAAAGAAGGAAAAAGTCAGCTGATTATTGCTATTGGCTGTACGGGCGGTCTGCATCGATCTGTTTATGTGGCGCGACAAATTCATGATGGATTGCGTAAAAAAGGCTACAAAGTGAATTTGGAGCATAGAGACATTCAGCATAATGTCGTTGAGGTGTAGTAGATGCATTATTTGAAGTGGCTTTATCCTGGCATGAATTTTAAACGGTGGCTACTGCTTTTTTCTGTCGGTGTTATTGCGGCAAGTCTAGGCCTAGCCATGGTGTTTAACTATAAGTATATTGGCTTTGTGGAAGAGACCATTTTTCGCATGGTCTATTTGAGTACCGGAAAATATGATTACACAGCAACCTTCGTAACCGGATCTATAACCATTGTCGTCGGTTTGATTATTATGCTTTTTGCCACACGCAAAATTATTCGATCGGTTGTGACAGTACTCATTCCTGATGGCGCTGATAAGCTTGTGGAGATGATTTTTGAAAAACGTAAATTGAATCGTGGACCTTGTGTTACCGTCATTGGCGGTGGGACAGGCTTATCGGTACTGCTACGCGGGATCAAAAGCGTTACAAGCAATATTACGGCCATTGTGACAGTCGCTGATGATGGTGGTTCGTCAGGTCGTTTACGCCAGGATCTTGGCATGATTCCGCCAGGCGATTTACGCAATTGTCTTGTGGCCTTGGCCGATACAGAACCGCTCATGGAAAAGTTGTTTCAGCACCGTTTTGGCGGTACAGGGAATTTAGCGGGGCATAGCTTTGGTAATCTGTATATTGCCGCCATGACGGAAGTGCTGGGCGATGTAGAGCTAGCCTTGAAAAAATCCAGTAAAGTTTTGGCTGTACGCGGCCAGGTTTTGCCCTCTTCCGTTGATACGATTCGCCTTGTGGCGACTATGGAAGACGGAACCATTGTGGAAGGGGAATCGCAGATTCCTCTCGTGCAAAAACGGATTCATCGCGTCGATATTGTGCCGCCTGATGTGAAACCGGTACAAGCAGCGCTGGAAGCGATTACCGAAGCCGATGCTGTCATTTTAGGACCAGGCAGTCTATATACGAGCGTATTGCCTAATCTCTTGATTCGGGGAATGGCGGAAACGCTGCGCCAAAGCGATGCCGTAAAAATTTATATTTGCAATGTCATGACCCAGCCTGGGGAAACGGACGGATTTACAGCGTACGATCATGTCAAAGCGATTCTCGATCATGTGGGTCCTTGCATTGACTATGTGGTAGTCAATAGCCAAAAGGTTGCGCCAGAACTGCAGGAAGTTTATGCGCAGCAAGGCGCGCGACCCGTTATGGCGGAAGACATTGCCGCTATTGAAAAATTAGGTGTAAAAGTCGTACAGGCTAATCTAATCAGTGAGACAAATCTTGTCCGTCACGATCCTGTTAGGCTGTCACGAACGATTATGTCGATGGTTTATAAATTAAAAGCCAATTCAGAGCGCATGAAGCTACTGGATTACTACTTAATTAGCGAACATATCAAGGAATTAAAGGACGATAAATAGTTAGGTGAGAATATGTCTTTTCCCATTTCCTTTTCGAATACGGTAAAAAATGAACTGGCCCGCATGGTGGGTGGTAAAAGTTGCTGCCTAGTTGCTGAACTGGCTTCTTTGATGCGCATGGGCGGCAACATGGTAATTGGCGGCAACCAGACACTGGGAATTAATTTTACGACAGAGAACGCTGCTGTAGCTAGAAAATTTCTAGTTTTAGTAAAGCAGCGTTTTCAATTGAAAACGCAGGTCGTTGTTTCGAAAGGCCGTCGGCTCAAAAAAAATAATAGCTATTTGATTAAAATTATGCCAACGCCAGAAGTCATGGAACTGTTGGCACAGCTCGGCTTGATGCGCGAAGGCGGTATTTACTCTGGGCAGGACAAGGCTTTTTTTCGGAAGGCCTGCTGTCGGAAGGGCTATCTTCGCGGCGCTTTTCTCGGCGGCGGTTCAGTGAATCGCCCCGAAGGCGATTATCATTTAGAGCTTGTTACAAGTAGTGAAGAATATGCAAAAACGTTGGTAGGTCTCATGAAGTATTTTCAGTTTCCTGCCCGTATGACCGATCGCAAAGCTGACTTTATTGTATATTTAAAAGATGGCGATGCCGTGGAAGCTTTTTTGCGGCTCATTGGCGCTAGCGAAGCAGTCAAGACTTTTAAAAAAGTTCGCAAAGTCAAGGACATGCGCAATCAAGTCAATCGTCTCGTCAATTGCGAGACGGCAAATTTGCAAAAAACCGTTGATGCTGCTTTTCGTCAGGTTGAATTTATTAAACAAATTGAAGCCTACCAAGGACTGGGGAGTCTCCCGGCGAATCTGCGGGAAGCAGCGGAAGTACGTCTGAATTTTCCTGAGGCGACGCTACAGGAACTGGTCGATCATTTGGGGGGGACGGTTGGCAAATCAGGAATGAATCATCGTCTGCGCAAATTAGCGGAAATCGCGAAAAACTTACCGGAAAGAGGACCCTTATGAGAAATAAATCTCTGTCAAAGCCGCAAAAAGCGCTTTTACTTGTTGGTTTACTTGTTTTGGGAATTTTGCTGGCAAAGTGGCATGTGGCTTATCACAGCGGCGTGCCGATTATTGCTTATCATGAAGTGGCTGAGCATGATCCCAGTGATCTAGAGGAAGATTATCGAATTTCACCGTCCGAATTTACAGAGCAGTTAGCCTATCTTAAAGCGGCCGGTTATCATACGGTTTCACTCCATGAAGTGGCTGAAGCTCAGGCTGGGCGGGGGACACTGCCAGACAAGCCGATCGTGCTGTCTTTTGATGATGGGTATGCCAATAATTATACGGCGGCCTTGCCGCTCATGGAACAGCAGGGCTTTCGCGGTACTGTTTTTGTCATTGTAAATTCGATCGGACAAGAGGAATATCTTACGTGGGATCAAATTAAAGATATGCAACAGCGCGGCATCGAAATCGGTTCGCACACGTTAAATCACGTAGCCTTAGCGGAAACGCCATTGCCGCAAAAACAGCAGGAAATTGCCGGATCGAAAGCGGCGCTAGAGGCCAAACTGGGGCGACCTGTAGAATTTTTGGCTTATCCCTTCGGTTCTTATGATCAAGAATCTTTTGCTTTGCTCAAAGAAGCGGGGTATCGCGGCGCCTGCTCCGGCGTTTCCGGGTATTGGCTTGCTGGCGATGAACCGTATCGGCTAAAACGAGTAAATATGCATCGGCCGCGTTGGGGGCTGCTCGAATTCAAGCTGCGCCTTTGGAAGGCCTGCTTCGTTACTCCCTTTACGGGATGATCGGGTCGGCAAAAGTAATCGTAAGATCAATGATTTCTGACTGGCTGCCAATGCGTAGCGGCGGGCCCCACGTTCCGAAGCCGCAGGTGACGAGAATTTGCAGAGTTTCTTTTTGGCGATAGCCCCAATCGACTTCAAATACTTTGCCTGTAATCAAGCTATTCGGAAATAATTGACCGTAGTGAGTATGCCCGGACAGATGGAGATCGACTCCTTCCGTCCGGGCTTTGTCTAATTCGATCGGTTGATGATCTAATAGCAAAATAGGAAGGCGGCGATCGGCCTTTGTTAGCAGGCTGTTTAGGGAGAGGCGGTCTTTGCCGGTAAAGGTTTTGCTGGTGTTATCGTCACGTCCCGCCAATACTAAGTTATTGGCGAGGATCACTATTTCATCGCGCAAGACACGAATTCCAGCTTGCGTTAATAAAGCGGTAATTTCTTGAACTTGCCCATTGAGGTACTCATGATTGCCTAATACAGCATAGATGCCATAGGGAGCTTGGAGCTTTTTTAATAGCGGCAGCATCGGACGGCAAGTAAAGGCGTCGCCGTCAATGATGTCGCCAGCTAGTAAAATGAGGTCAGGTTGCAACGTTTCTAGGGATTTCACAAAGCGCTGTAGGTCTTTTTTCGTAATGATGCTGCCTAAGTGTAGATCTGCTGCGAAGGCGATGTGCAGCGATGTAAGAGAACCGGCAGGTTTAGCGATAGCAAGCTTGTAGGAGCGGATTTTTACCGTACGCGCTTGGTAAGCGCCCCAGAGGAGAATCAAGCTTAGTAAACAGAATAAGAACAAGGCGCTTAGGCGAGGGGTGGCGAGAAAAACAGGCGGCAGAAAGGGGTGGCGGCGATGCAGAAATAACAGCGCTTCACCAAGCAGGAGAAAGAGCACTAAATAGTAGGAAATGCCGAACCAATAAGCACCTGTTTTCAGAAAAATATTCGCCAGTTTTGCCGATGAAGAGATTTTTCTGCCAAGTAGAAAAGCAAAAAACAACAAGAAAAGCGTAGCCCAGAGCAGCCCCGTGCCCAAAGCGGACAGTTTGAGCAATCCTGTGAGACGAAAGCCTATGTAGATGTGGGCCAAGGCGTAAAAACCATAGAAAAGCATGACTCCTTTTTTCATTCGATCTTCCTTTCGCTCTAATGCCTTCCGTTTACAGACAGAAGAGCCTTTGCTATAATAAACGAGATAAGGGGGACGAGACATGAAAAAATTATTAGTACTTCTTAGTTCTGCTGTAATGCTCTTGGGACAAAGTGCTGGCTTTGCTGCATCAGCCCCGCTACCTGATAAAGTATTTGTCGATTCACCGGAATGGGCTTTGACGACTACGCAGTATGGTGGCACGCTGCTATTATCAGACAGTCCAGAAACGGCGCCAGCCGATGGCGTTCTATACGAAGATAAAGTGCATGGCGATGTACGACTCTTTTTTCACCATGTGAATGGTACGAAAGAGCCGAAAAAGATTTTAGTATTACTTGAAAATCACGGTACAAAAGAAGCTAACATTAATGTGTATCGTTATGGTTTCTCCGGTCCCGGTCTTGCTTACGGTTTAATTGGCAAGGACGCGCAACTGGATTACTTGGCGGATCGCCATGAAGCTTATACGGTGTCGGTACCGGCAGGCGGCAGTTCTTTGCTCTGGGAGCCTTTACAGAAAATGACGGTAAAACCAGATGAACTCGTAAATGGTATTTTTGACTTTAAAGTCGATCAACCCATAACCGTAAAAACGGTTATGGTACCGGAAAAGTATAAACAGGAAACGATTAAATCGCTAAAAGTATTGCCGAATGATGAGACAGCGCTGCGCGGTACCTTTGCTGGTCGTGATAAGCTGCTTATCCCTAATGCGGTCTACAATCCGCCCCAAGATGGTTCCGTCGTAATTACGCTAGCCGATAATGAAGTAGATCCTTATGTGATCGGCACAGATGCGACGAGTGGTCGCCCTGTGATGAATTATGGCAATTACGGTGTCATGTATCATGTATTTATGCCTTCTATTGATGGCAAACAAACCTTTAAAGGGTATCTAAATCCGCTTGGCGGCGATTATGGCGGTGCTTTAGGGATTAAGTATGATTTTAAGATTCAACCGCCTGTATTGACTCCGAAAGATCAGCCGGTGTTTGGCGCTGATACGATTACTGCGGCGGAACTGTTCGGCACGTATCAGTCCGGTAAGTCGCTATGGGTTACTTTTTCACCGCCCGGCGCTTCCAATCTGCCGATTCGTCTGCTCTTTGTACCAGACTCTCTTACGAAAGCGCTAGACAAGAAGTAATCTTGTTCGGCTAAAGGATCTATGGTACACTTAAAAAGAATATCCATGTTAAGGAGGGACTACAATGGCAAAACATATTCTTACAATTAACAAAGAATCTTTGAAAAAGACCGTTTATACCGGCGGCTGCGGCGAATGTCAGGCATCCTGCCAGTCGGCATGCAAGACTTCTTGCACCGTTGGCAATCAGGTTTGCCAAAAGTAAGCTTCTAGCAGCCAGCCCCTGTTGACTTTTTCGCAGGGGCTTGCTTTTTTTATTACGCCTTCGGGCTGCTATAAATAGTGTGAGAAAGAAAGGATTGTACTATGCATAAGGGAATTCATAAATTTACTTTAGACGGACTTTATATTGTCCTTGATATTAACAGCGGAATTGTTCATGTGGTCGATCAACTTGTCTATGATATACTTGATGACTTTGACGGCGCCAATGAAGCTGTAGTGCTAGAAAAATGGGCTCATACTTATGATGCCGCTGAATTAACGGAAGTAATGGCTGAACTGAAGGAACTCGAAGCAGCAGAACAGCTTTTTTCGCCTGACTTAACAGTGCCGCTTACTTTTAGCGAAGAGCCAATTGTAAAGTCGTTGTGTCTCCATATCGCCCATGACTGTAATCTGCGCTGCGGCTATTGTTTTGCCGGAACGGGCGATTTCGGCCATAACCGCACCATGATGACAAGTGAAGTAGGCAAGCGCGCTGTGGAGTTTATTATTGAACATAGCGGTACGCGCAAGCATTGCGAAATTGATTTCTTCGGCGGCGAGCCGCTCATGAATCTTGATGTCGTTAAAGAGATTGTCGCTTATGTACGTAAACGCGAGCAAGAAGCAGGCAAAATCTTTAAACTGACCCTTACGACAAATGCTGTCTTATTAAATGATGCCGTTATTGAATACTTAAATGAAAATAATATTAGTTTGGTGCTGAGCATGGATGGGCGCGAAGAGGTTCATGACGCTATGCGGCCTTATCCAGGCGGCAAGGGCAGTTTTGCTCAGGTACAGCCCAATATTTCCAAGGCGATTTTTTCGCGTAATAACCAAAACTACTATTTGCGGGGCACTTATACCGCTAAGAATCTCGATTTTGCCAGTGATGTGTTAGCTATGGCCGACATGGGCTTTAAAGAATTATCAGTAGAGCCTGTAGTGGAAAAATCGGCTGACTATCGTTTGACCGAAGAACATCTGCCAGCGATTGCCGCCGAATATGAAAAATTGGCTAAAGCCTATTTAGAACGGAAGTTTGCTGGTAATGGCTTTGAATTTTTCCATTTTAACGTAGATCTTGACCATGGACCGTGTGTTGCCAAACGGCTGAGCGGCTGTGGCGCTGGTCATGAATATTATGCGGTTACGCCAGACGGAGATTTATATCCTTGTCATCAGTTCGTAGGCCGTGATGAATACAAGCTCGGTACAGTATTTACGGGCGTGCAGAATCAGGAACTGCCGCTGAAATTCCGACAGGCTCATGTTTTAAATAAACCGGCTTGCGCGAATTGCTGGGCCCGCTTTTACTGCAGCGGCGGTTGTCACGCCAATGCGGATCTTTTCCATCATGATATTACTAAGCCTTATGAACTCGGTTGTGAACTGCAGAAAAAGCGCCTAGAGTGCGCTCTGTATATTCAGGCAAAGTTGGCTATGGAGCAGGAAAAGAAATAGCAGATGGTGAATTTTTAATAATATACTAAACCGATCCTCACAGGAGAAATGATGAAACGTCAACGACTTACTGTTCAAGGGATTGTGCAGGGGGTGGGTTTCCGCCCCTTTATTTTTTCTTTAGCCCAGCGTTTCGCCTTGGGGGGCTGGGTGAAAAATGATGGGCAAGGTGTAGTGATTGAGGTCGAGGGAGACGAAAGGTCCTTAGACGCTTTTAAGACGAGTCTGACGACCGAAAAACCGCCTCTGGCTATTTTATTGCAAGTGACTGTGCAAGACATTGCTGTGACTAAGGCGACGGAATTTACTATCCTGGCCTCAGAGGATACAAACGATAAAATCGCTCTCATTTCACCAGATGTGGCCATTTGCCGCGCTTGTGAGCAGGAACTGAATGATCCGCGAGATCGTCGTTATCACTATTCTTTCATTAACTGTACGCACTGCGGTCCCCGCTATACCATTATTCGTGATATTCCCTATGATCGGCCCCTGACGACGATGTCTGATTTTCCCATGTGCCCTCGCTGTCAAGCTGAGTATGATGATCCGCACAGTCGCCGCTTTCATGCGCAGCCTAATGCCTGTCCGGATTGTGGTCCGACTTATCGCCTTACCGATAATCACGGCAGGGAGCTGGCTAGCGAATCGGCGCTTTTATGGGAACAGACGCGAGCCCTGTTGCAGCAGGAGGCGCTGCTAGCCGTAAAAGGGATCGGCGGCTATCACATATGCTGTGATGCTCGCTTGGAACGGGCTGTAGCGAAACTGCGGGCTAAAAAATTCCGTCAAGGAAAACCGCTGGCGGTTATGGCTGGAAGTCTTGCTGCCGTGAAAGCAGTGTGCTTTGTTAATTCGGAGGAAGAAGCTTTGCTTACCAGTCGGGCAAGGCCTATTGTATTACTAAAAAAACGGCCGGAAGCGGGCAAAATACTTGCTTCTTTAGTAGCGCCTGACAATGAATATCTTGGCGTGATGCTGCCTTATGGACCTTTTCATTATCTATTGCTAGCCAAAGACGATCTTTTAGTCATGACAAGCGGCAATAAAAGCGAAGAACCTTTGGCTTATGACGATGCAGTCGCCCAGGAAAAATTGGCGCTACTAGCCGATTTCTTTTTAATTCATAATCGGGAGATTTTTCGCCCTGTTGATGATAGTGTGATGCGTCTTGTGCGGCATAAACCGTCATTTATTAGACGCAGTCGCGGCTATGTCCCCTTGCCGCTGTTACTTGCCTGGGAGTTACCGCCCGTGCTAGGCGCCGGTGGGGAGCAAAAGAATACCTTCTGTTTGATTCGCGGCCGTCAGGCCTTTATGAGCGCTCATATTGGTGATTTGGAAAATGAAGCGACCTATCAGCATTATTGTGCTAATATTATGCATTTATCGCGTTTGACCCATATGGAGCCGGAGCTAGCCGCCTATGATCTTCATCCTCGTTACTTTTCCACGCAATATGTGGCAACGCTTTCGGGGCCCAAAACAGCAGTACAGCATCATCATGCCCATATTGCTAGTGTCATGGCTGAGCATGGCCTAGATGAACCAATCATTGGCGTCGCTTTTGATGGTACTGGCTATGGCGCTGATGGCAAACTTTGGGGCGGCGAATTTTTAATCGCCTCTCTGACGGAGTATCAGCGGGTCGCCCATTTTGCTTATATTCCATTGCCTGGCGGCGGCAAAGCGATTGCTGAACCTTGGCGTCTTGGTCTATGGGCCCTTAGGCAAATATATGGTGATGCGTTTACGACGCTAGATCTGGCGCTAGTACAGGCGTTGCCGTCAGGCTTCGAGCTTGTGCTACAGGCTGTTGATAATAAGCTACAGGCGCCGCTTACTTCCAGTGTTGGACGCCTTTTCGATATGGCGGCTTCACTGCTGGGGCTGCGTTTTACGACACACTATGAAGGACAAGCTGCAGTGGAACTAGAGCAGCTAGCCGCGAAGGGGCGGGGCCGATTGTTGCCTTATCGCGTTTCAACTAGGAAAGAACTCGATTTTCTGCCGACCATGGCGGCCTTAACGGAAGGGCTGTTGGCAGGAGAAAGTCAGGCTGATCTTGCCGCGTCCTTTCAATTGACCTTAGCGCAGGCTGCTGTGGATCAGGTGATTGCCATCAGCCGAGATCATAAGCTTACCAAAGTCGCTCTGAGCGGCGGCGTCTTTCAAAATATTTTTTTACTGGAATATATGATTGAGAAACTAGAGACTCAAGGACTTCAGGTTTATTGGAATCAACAAGTTCCGGCGAATGACGGTGGCTTGGCTTTAGGACAGGCGGTCATCGCCGGTATGAGGAGGGTACGAGGATGTGTTTAGCAGTTCCCGGAAAAATTCTGTCTCGTGAAGAATATAGCGCTGAAGTGGATGTCACTGGCGTTACGCGTCAAATTAGTCTCATGTTGCTACCTGAGGCTGCCATTGGCGATTATGTACTGATTCATGCGGGCTTTGCCATTCAGGTCATTGATGCGGCAGAGGCCGAAAAAACCATGGAATTATTTAGGGAGATAGCAGCGCATGAAGCCATCTGACCAGGAAATGAAACAAGCGGCAGCAAACATTGCGGCAGAGCTGGCCTTACTCGATCGGCCAGTGAGATTCATGGAAGTTTGCGGCACTCATACAGTCTCTATTTTTAAAGCGGGAATTCGTCAACTTTTGCCGGAAAATATTGAGCTTGTCAGCGGTCCAGGTTGTCCGGTCTGCGTGACTGGAAGCGCTTATATGGATCAAGCGATTCTCTATAGTCGCTGTAGTGATGTGATTATCGCAACTTTTGGCGATATGCTGAAAGTGCCGGGATCGTTAGGCACTTTGCTACAGGAAAAAGCGCAAGGCGCCGATATTCGTATCGTTTATTCGCCCTTAGACAGTCTGAAAATTGCCCGAGAAGAACCAGATAAAACGGTTGTTTTTTTAGCTGTCGGCTTTGAGACAACAACACCAACAGCAGCGGCTACCATTGTTACGGCACAGCAGGAAAATTTGCGAAATTTTGCTGTATTACCAGCTCATAAGCTGGTGCCGCCAGCATTAAAAGCCTTATTAGATGACCCACTTACGAAAATTGACGGATTTTTACTGCCAGGTCATGTTTGTGCTGTGACGGGTCTTGCACCCTTTGATTTTCTAGCGGAGCAGTATCATATGCCTGCGGTTGTTGCTGGATTTGATCCGCTTGATATTCTGCAAGCTGTGGCGCAACTAGCCCGTCAGGCTGCTGCTGGCGAAGCCGGATTGGAAAATGAGTATAGACGCGTAGTGAAATCAATCGGAAATCCTGTGGCCAGCCAGCTTGTTGATACAGTCTATGAGCCGGTCGATGCAATCTGGCGCGGCATTGGTTCAGTACCGCTTTCCGGCTTGGCTTTACGGGAAGCTTATCAGGACTTTGATATTAGAAATCGTCTGCCTTTGCCGCCAGTTACAGCGGCGGAACCAGCAGGCTGTCGCTGCGGCGAGGTCTTGAAGGGGCGAATTACGCCGCCGTCTTGTCCGCTGTTTCGGCAGGTTTGTCGACCAGAGAGTCCTGTAGGCGCCTGCATGGTCAGTGTGGAAGGAACATGCGCAGCATGGTATAAATACGGCGATAGCAGGTGGTCAATATGAAGGATAAAGAATTTATTGAAATGGCTCATGGCAGTGGCGGCAGGCTGAGCCAAGAGCTAATTGAATCAGTCATGATGCCTGCTTTTGCCAATGAGATGCTGGAAGCGCGTCATGATGGCGCTCAATTTACTATTGACGGCGCCAGACTGGCTTTTTCGACGGATTCTTTCGTGGTTAGCCCGCATTTTTTTCCCGGCGGTAATATTGGTAAGCTCGCTGTGTGCGGCACAGTCAATGACTTAGCCATGAATGGCGCCGTGCCTCTCTATTTGAGCGCTGGCTTTATTATTGCAGAAGGATATCCGTTGGCAGATTTAAAGAAGATTGCTGCGGCTATGGGCGACACAGCGAAAGCGGCTGGGGTACAGATTGTTACCGGCGATACGAAAGTAGTCGAGCGCGGTTTGGCTGACGGACTTTATATTAATACGGCTGGCGTTGGGCGGATTTTGCCTAAGGTACAGATTTCAGCTGATTTGGCAGCGCCAGGCCAGGCCGTACTGATCAGCGGGACATTAGGAGAGCATGCGTTGGCGGTGATGAAAGAGCGTCACGGCTTGACTTTTCCCGCAGAAATAGTGAGTGACTGTGCACCCTTAAACGGTTTAGCCGAAAGCCTGCTGGCTGAAGTGCCAGAAGTGGCTGTGTTACGGGACCCAACGCGAGGGGGACTGGCCACAACTCTCTGCGAAATAGCGGAGCAGGCGAAAGTCGGTATTTTGCTTGACGAGACAGCAATTCCGGTACGGCCGCAAGTGCAGAGCATTTGTGATTTATTGGGCTTTGATCCCTTATATCTTGCCAATGAAGGGAAAATGATCGTGCTAGTTGCCGAAGAACTGGCTGAGAAAGCGTTGGCAGTACTACGGCGTCATCCTTATGGTCAAGAAGCGGCGCGCATAGGTCAAGTCGTAACCGAACCGGCAGGGCAAGTTGGGCTTCGAACAACAATTGGAGGGATTCGCAAATTGGATATGCTGATTGGCGATCAGCTTCCTCGTATTTGCTAGAAGGGAGGAGGAACGATGAATCTAGATTATGGTTTGAAACTGGAATTAAATCAGAAACTCGTTATGACACCGGAATTGCGACAGGCGATTGCTATTTTGCAACTGTCATCGCTGGAGTTATCGGACATGATTGAAGAGCAACTGCAGGAAAATCCCGTATTGGAAATTGAGGAGCCTACGGCAGAAAAAAACGGCGAAGATGAGAGCGCTGATACGTCTGAGCAGGATAACAGCACCGAGGTGGCCGAATGGCTTGACTACTTTGACGAAGATTCCCAAAAGGAGTGGCTGAAAGAGGCCGGGCAGGGTCCTCATGAAAATGTAGGCCTGCGTACGGTATCGCTCCATGAACATTTGGAATTTCAATTGAATTTTACCGTTCTTGATAAGCCATCATTGGCAATTGGTCGGTATTTAATTGGCTGTATCAATGACAATGGCTATCTGATGTTGACGCTCGAAGAAGCGGCAAAACAGCTCAAACAGCCCGAAGAGCTTGTAGAAAGAATGCTCCATATTATTCAGACCTTTGATCCCAGCGGTGTTGGCGCCCGTGACTTAAAGGAATGTCTGCGGCTGCAACTTTCTCATAAGCAGATTAAAGAGGATCTCGTTGAGCAGATTATTGAATACTATCTAGACGAAGTGGCGGCGGGAAAATGCAAATTGATTGCGGAGAAGCTGCACACAAGTCCTGTAGAAGTCCAAGAAGCGATTGATCTAATCAAGACGCTTGACCCGAAACCGGGACGGGCTTTTGGCAGCGAGAGTGATCCCGGCTATATTTCACCTGACGTTACGGTAGAGAAAATCAATGGTCAGTTTGTCATCCTGGTCAATGACTCACTCGTTCCTCGTTTGACGATTAACCCCTATTATCGCCATGTTGTGAAAGAAGCCGGGACAGAAGCGAAAAAATTTATTGAAGGTCGCCTCAGCGCGGCGTTGTGGCTCATCAAAAGTATTGAGCAGCGGCGGCGGACTTTGGCTGCCGTAATGGAACAGATTGTAGAATTTCAGCACGACTTTTTTGAATATGGTCCCAAATATATTAAGCCTTTGACGATGAAAAAAGTGGCTGACGGCATTCAAATGCATGAGTCTACAGTAAGTCGGGCCATTGCTAATAAATATGTGGCTACAAGCCACGGACTATTTGCACTCAGGACCTTTTTCTCCTCTAGTGTGCACAGCGCCACAGGCGAAGACGTAGCGGCAAGCAAAGCCAAGGATGAACTCAAAGATCTGATTGCGGCGGAGAATCCGAAGAAGCCTTATAGTGATCAGATGTTATCCGAATTGCTTGGTCGTAAGAACCTTGTTTTGTCGCGTCGTACGGTGACAAAGTATCGGGAAGAACTCGGGATACCTTCTTCCAGTAAACGAAAACGGTATTGAAAATCAGGAAGACTTGCTTTGATTAGGATGAAAATTCCCGCGAAAGCAAGTCTTTTCTTATTTTCAGAAAAAAATAAAAAAGTTTTTATAGTGAGAAGGAATTTTTTGGCGCAGCAAGAATAACATAGTACGAGGGACAGATAATAACGTGCAGGGACAAAAAAAGTCCCCAAACTAAATTCAATGACTCATTTTTTCTTAGAAGGGATTTTTCGTTAAAAAGAGAAGCATACTAAGAGAAGGTTTGTCATAATTGGCTAAAAAACGTCATTTTTTGTTCATGCGCAACCTTTCAAGGAGAAGGAGCCTTCCCATGAAGAAGATAGTCCAGATTCATCGCAAAATTGCTCCAGAACTCATTGCTGTTATTGAAGAACGCTATCATATTCTGCGACATATCCAATATGCTCAGCCGATTGGCAGGCGAGCATTGGCTGGGCTGCTTGACACAGGCGAACGAATTATTCGAGCGCAAGTGGATTTTTTGAAAAATGCCGGGCTGCTTGATTTTAGCTCACTAGGTATGACTGTCACGGCTGAGGGGCAGCAGCTCATTGCGGATCTGTCCGATTATATTAGACTGGTTCATGGACTCACTCCGTTAGAAGAAGAACTGGAACAGAGTCTGGCGCTAGAAAAAGTGATGATTATTCCTGGCGATGCTGAGCAGGATCATACTGTTTTAAAAGAATTAGGCAGAGCAGCGGCAACGCTACTCGCTGAAAAGCTAAAAGATGGCATGATCGTCGGTGTTTGCGGCGGTTCTACCATGTCGATGGTAGCTGAATCAATTACCTTTTCACGGCCTAATTCGGTTGTTGTTCCAGCCCGTGGCGGCTTAGGTGAGCAAGTTGAACTGCAGGCCAATACGATTGCTGCGGTAATGGCGGCAAAATTAGGCGGGTCTTATCGGATGCTTCATATTCCTGATGGGATTCATGAAAGTGCCCTGGAAGTTATTTTGGCGAATGATCCCCAGGCCAAGGAAATTCGCGCGTTGACGCAGCATACAAATGTATTGCTTCATAGTATCGGGCAAGCTGACGCCATGGCTAGACGGCGAAAGATGGACCCCGCTGTCGTCGCAGAACTGCTAGAAAAAGGGGCAGTTGGCGAGGCTCTCGGTCATTTCTGTACACTTTCAGGGGAAATCGTTTATGCAACAAGTAGCGTGGGATTGCATTTGGGTGACTTAGCGGGCATTGATTCCGTAATTGCCGTCGCCGGCGGCGCCAGTAAGGCAGAGGCAGTCATTGCCGTTGCCAGAGCGAGTCGTACCGGAATTCTCGTCATTGACGAAGCGGCGGCGAAAGTCATGCAGATGATTATACATAACAAAAAATAGGAGGAATCACATTATGGCAACGACAGTAGGGATTAATGGTTTTGGGCGAATTGGTCGCAACGTATTTCGGGCAGCTTTGAATAACCCCGACGTGGAAATTGTGGCAGTTAATGATTTAACGGATGCAAAAACGCTGGCTCACCTTCTAAAATATGATTC
This sequence comes from uncultured Pelosinus sp., assembly GCA_900550105.1. Taxonomy (GTDB): domain Bacteria; phylum Bacillota; class Negativicutes; order UMGS1260; family UMGS1260; genus UMGS1260. Next base: position 22,397 of record URQW01000005.1, on the reverse strand, counting down.
CATTCACGGTAAAATTGATGCAGAAGTTACAGTAGAAGGTTCTGATATTGTTGTTAACGGCAAAAAAATTAAAGTATTGGCTGAACGGGAACCAGCCAAACTGCCTTGGAAAGCGCTTGGCGTAGAAGTTGTTATTGAATCGACTGGCCGTTTTACCGAAGGAGACAAAGCCAAAGCTCATATTGAAGCAGGCGCTAAAAAAGTTATTATCTCCGCTCCAGCTAAAGGGGAAGATATTACCATTGTTATGGGCGTTAACGAAGGCAAATATGACGCTGCTGCGCATCATATTATTTCCAACGCTTCCTGCACGACGAACTGCTTGGCGCCTTTTGCCAAAGTTCTGATGGAAAACTTCGGTATCAAACAAGGCCTGATGACAACAGTTCATTCCTACACGAATGACCAGCAGATTCTTGATCTGCCCCATAAAGATTTGCGCCGTGCTCGTGCTGCGGCTAAGAGCATTATTCCGACTACGACAGGCGCTGCGAAAGCGGTAGCTCTTGTACTGCCTGAACTGAAAGGCAAATTGAACGGTTTTGCTATGCGTGTGCCTACAGCCAATGTTTCCATTACCGATTTAGTGGTAAATTTGGAAAAACCGGCTACTGTGGAGGAAATTAACGCAGCTTTGAAGAAAGCATCAGAGAACGAACTGAAAGGTATCATGGATTATTCGGAAGAACCGCTTGTATCAATTGACTATAACCATTGCCCCGCTTCCTCAACGATTGATGCACTGTCCACAATGGTTGTTGACGGCATGGCCAAAGTCGTATCTTGGTATGACAATGAATGGGGTTATTCGAACCGCGTTGTAGACTTAGTTGTCTATATTGCGAAAAAAGGCCTCTAATCGATTCATAATGCCAATCAGTAAACAACGAAAGGGTCACAAGCTACTTGTGACCCTTTTTAGGAGGAATTTACTGTGAAAAAATCAATTCGCGATATTTCTCTCACAGGAAAGCGCGTATTTGTCCGGGTCGACTACAATGTACCCATGGACAAAGCCCAAAACATTACAGACGATACGCGGATTCGGGCTACGCTGCCAACACTGAACTATCTTTTGGAACAAGGGGCTTCACTCGTTTTGGCAGCTCATTTGGGACGGCCAAAAGGCGAAAGAGTGCCAGAATTCAGTTTGCAACCTGTGGCTAAAGCGCTCGGCACTTTACTTGGCAAGGAAATTTTGTTTGCCGAAGATTGTATCGGACCTGTTGCCAAAGAAAAAGCCATGGCGTTACAGCCTGGTCAGATTTTGTTGTTAGAAAATCTGCGCTATCATAAGGCCGAAGAAAAGAATGATCCAGAGTTCTCCCGTCAATTGGCGGAACTGGCTGATGTGGCAGTCAATGACGCTTTCGGCGTATCCCATCGGGCCCATGCTTCGGTCGAAGGGATCACGAAGTTCATCCCCATGGTAGCTGGTTTCTTAATGGAAAAAGAAATTGCTTTTGTCGGTCAGGCTGTGGCCAATCCGGCTCGTCCTTTTGCAGCCATTATCGGCGGTGCGAAAGTTTCCGATAAAATCGGTGTAATTGACAATCTCTTAACCAAAGTGGATACACTCATTATTGGCGGCGGGATGGCTAATACCTTCCTAGCGGCTCAGGGCTATAAAACCGGTAAATCCTTGGTAGAAGCAGAAAAAATTGATTTGGCGAAAGAACTCATTGCCAAAGCGAAGGAAAGAAAGGTCAATCTGTTGCTGCCTGAAGATGTAGTTGTAGCGGCGGCTTTTGCAGCTGATGCTCCCCATAAAACCGTTCCTGTTGATCAAATTGACGAAGCGGGCATGGCTCTTGATATTGGCGCCAAAAGTCAGGCAGCTTTTGCTGCTGCTCTTGCTGGTGTTAAGACCGTCGTTTGGAACGGACCCATGGGCGTCTTTGAAATGGATGCCTTTGCGAAGGGGACTGAGGCCGTAGCGAAAGCGGTAGCCGAATCAGGCGCTACCAGTATCGTCGGCGGCGGCGATTCCATTGCTGCTTTAGAAAAGACCGGTCTTGCTGAAAAAATCAGTCATATTTCTACAGGCGGCGGCGCTTCGCTCGAATATTTAGAAGGTAAGATTCTTCCTGGTATTGCCGCTCTGGCGGACATGAGACGTCCAGTGATTGCGGGAAACTGGAAGATGCATAAAACGGTTGCGGAAGCAGTAGAATTGGCTCAGGCGTTAATCGGCGCAGCTAAAGGCGCGGTAGCGCAAGTCGTTATTGCCCCGCCCTTTACGGCATTAGCAGCAGTAACTGCGGCTGTGAAAGACAGTGAGATTCAAGTAGCGGCGCAAAATGTTCACTTTGAAGCCAAAGGCGCTTTTACTGGTGAAATCGCTCCAGCCATGCTTGTCGATATTGGCTGTGAAGCCGTAATTATTGGCCATTCGGAACGGCGGGAATATTTCGCCGAAACTGATGAAACCGTCAATAAGAAAATTAAAGCAGCTCTTGCGGCGAAACTCTTGCCGATTTTCTGCGTTGGCGAAAGTCTGGCGCAAAAAGAAGCGGGCGAAACGAAAAGCTGGGTGAATGGTCAGGTCGCCGCTGGTCTAGCTGGTCTTACGGCAAGTGAAGTGGCTGGACTCGTCATTGCTTATGAACCGATCTGGGCCATCGGCACAGGCCGGACAGCTTCTTCTGACGACGCCAATGAAGTTTGCGCTGTGATCCGTACGAAAGTAGCGGAACTTGTAGGCGATGAAGCAGCGGAGGCTGTGCGCATTCTTTACGGCGGCAGCGTGAAGGCTTCGAATATTAGCGAACTCATGGCGAAAAGCGATATTGACGGCGCCCTGGTGGGCGGTGCAGCGCTCGAAGCCGACGGCTTTGCTAAAATTATCAACTATTGAGTCATAAACTACGAATTATAAACCTTGATTCATCGTGCAATAGAATAAGAAATGGATCTGTTAGGGGGGAAGGCCATGAGTAAATTGAAAAGTCCAATCGCCTTAGTCATTTTAGACGGATGGGGAATCGGCCGGGCTGATGATCCTTTTAATGCAGTGGCAAAGGGAAATACGCCCCATATGACACTGTACTCGGAAATGTATCCGCATACGACTCTGGCCTGCTCCGGTGAAGCCGTAGGCTTGCCTGACGGACAGATGGGCAATTCCGAGGTCGGCCATTTGAATATTGGCGCTGGCCGGGTTGTCTATCAAGAGCTTACGCGGATTACCAAAGCCATTCGGGACGGCGAATTTTATCAAAATCCTGTTTTGCTGCAAGTTATGAATGAAACAAAGCAGAAAGATGGCGCTCTGCATCTGATGGGGCTCTTGTCTGACGGCGGCGTTCATAGTCATATTGGTCATCTCAAAGCCCTTGTCGCTATGGCGAAAGAGCAGGGCTTGAAGGAAGTCTATATTCATGCCTTTCTCGATGGGCGTGATGTGCCGCCATCGAGCGCTAAAGCATATATTGACGAACTGGAAGCGGCTATGGCCCAAACCGGTATTGGCGCGATCGCGACGATCGCTGGCCGTTATTACGCAATGGATCGTGATAAACGCTGGGAAAGAACGCAACTTGCCTATGACGCCATTGTAAGCCGCACTGGTTTCCAGGCGAAAACTGCAGTGGAAGCATTGCAGGCCGCCTATGAACGCGGGGAAACCGATGAGTTTGTCAAACCGACGGCCGTTGCTTGTTCCACCTGTGGTGTCAAGGCGGGCGATGGCATCGTGTTCTTCAACTTCCGGCCCGACCGTGCTCGTCAGTTAACGCAAACCTTCATCAAGGAAGACTTTGCGGGTTTTGTGCGGGAAAAAGGCTACTTACCTGTTCAGTTTGCGTCCATGACGCAATATGACGAAACCTTTGGCGTACCTGTAGCTTATCCGCCGCAGGAGATTCGCCAGACTTTAGGACAGGTGTTTAGCGAAGCAGGCTTAAAACAGCTCCGCATTGCCGAAACCGAAAAGTATGCCCATGTGACTTACTTTTTTAACGGCGGCGAAGAACAGCCTTACGAAGGGGAAGATCGTGCTTTGATTCCTTCACCTAAGGTAGCCACCTATGATTTGAAGCCTTCCATGAGTGCGGTGGAGGTTACTGACCGCGTAGTAGCGGAAATTCAGTCAGGCAAACATGATCTCATCATTTTAAATTTTGCGAATGGTGATATGGTGGGGCATACTGGTGTTATGAATGCTGCGGTTAGCGCTGTTGAAACGGTTGATACGTGCCTCGGTCGTGTCGTTGATGCACTGCATGATCGCGGTGGGATCGTTCTTGTTACAGCCGATCATGGCAATGCGGAGTATATGTATGACGAAGTGAATAAAACGCCCTTTACGGCTCATACGACAAACCGAGTGCCGCTCATTCTGATTTCTGAGCAGCATCGTGGCGCCAAACTGAAGGAAGGTCGTCTCGCTGATCTTGCGCCGACGATTCTTGATTTAGCTAAGGTGACGCAGCCTGCTGTGATGACTGGCACATCTTTGCTGGAAAAATAAAGCGTAAATTATTGTAGGAGGTTTTACAATGTCGACAATTATTTCTGATGTATTTGCTCGTGAAATTATGGATTCCCGCGGAAACCCTACCGTGGAAGTAGATGTATATTTAGAAGATGGCACTAGAGGCCGCGCCGCTGTTCCATCTGGCGCTTCAACTGGCGCTTATGAAGCCGTAGAACTGCGCGATGGCGACAAGAGCCGTTATTTAGGTAAAGGCGTACAGAACGCTGTGAAAAACGTCAACGACCTGATTGCTCCGGAAGTAATTGGTATGGATGCTCTTGATCAGATTGGCATTGACAAATTGATGCTGGAACTGGACGGTACGCCCAACAAAGCCAAACTCGGCGCCAATGCCATTCTTGGCGTTTCCATTGCCGCCGCGAAAGCCGCCGCAGAATCGATTGGACTGCCTCTCTATCAGTATCTTGGCGGTATCAATGCCAAAGAACTGCCTGTACCAATGATGAATATTTTAAATGGCGGTAAACACGCTGACAACACCGTCGATATTCAAGAATTCATGATCATGCCTGTCGGCGCTCCAAGCTTTGCGGAAGGTCTGCGTTGGAATGCTGAAATCTATCATACTTTGAAAAAAGTATTGAAAGATAAAGGCTTAAATACAGCGATCGGCGATGAAGGCGGCTTTGCGCCGGATCTTGCTTCGAATGAAGAAGCGCTCGCGGCGATTGTAGAAGCCATTGAAAAAGCGGGCTACAAACCAGGCGAACAAATCGTTTTAGCCATTGATACGGCCGCAACGGAACTATATAAAGATGGCAAGTATCATCTAGAAGGCGAAGGCGTTGTAAAAACTTCCGAAGAAATGGTTGCCTACTATGAAGCGCTTGTCGCCAAATACCCAATTATCTCCTTGGAAGACGGTCTCAGTGAAGACGACTGGGATGGCTGGAAGTTGCTTACAGATAAACTAGGCAGCAAAATTCAGATCGTTGGCGATGACTTATTCGTAACGAATACGGAACGCCTCAGCCAAGGCATCAAACAACAGACAGCGAACTCTATTTTGATTAAAGTCAATCAGATTGGTACGCTGACAGAAACCTTTGATACGATTGAAATGGCGAAACGCGCTGGCTACACTTGCGTAATTTCTCATCGCAGCGGGGAAACCGAAGACGCTACGATCGCTGATATCGCCGTAGCTGTGAATGCTGGCCAAATCAAAACAGGCGCGCCGACTCGTACGGACCGCGTTGCTAAGTTCAATCAGCTGCTGCGTATTGAAGAAGAACTGAGCACTTTAGCGCAATATAAAGGCCGTAAAGTGTTTTATAACCTGAAATAAATTGCATAGTTGCTTCAAATTTAGAGACCCTGAAAAGCAGAGCGCTTTTCAGGGTCTCTTGCGGATGCCATTTAATGTATGCTACAATGAATTGTATAAAGTAGGGGGTGTATATCTTTGTATACAGCACTGATGGTTGTAGAGGCCGTTATTTGCCTGGCTCTTATCGCCACAGTCGTTCTGCAGTCCGGTAAAAGCGCCGGCATGGGCGGTTCGATTAGCGGCGGCGCAGAAGCGATCTTCGGCGGTAAGAAAAAAGGCGTTGATGAAATTCTGGCGAAAGCAACGATGGTACTAGGCGTTTTGTTCGCTATTGTCACCATGGTCTTAGTCAAACTTTCACAATAGAATCCGGGCATTTGGCGGAAGGTTTTTTCTGGTAAGCCAAATAAAGGAGGAATGCAAAAATGGAAATGATCTACATTGCACCTGTTGCCGGAGTTGTCGCATTGCTTTTTGCAGCGTATCTTGCTGCGAGCGTCCTCAGGGAGAATCCCGGTAATGAGAAAATGCAAGGCCTGTCACAGGCGATTTTTGAAGGGGCTATGGCATTTTTAAACCGCCAGTATAAAACCCTCATTCCGTTTACTGTCATTATCTTTGTCCTCTTGTTTGTTGTTTCCGGATATAAACTCGCTATTTCCTTTTTAGTGGGCGCAGTTTGTTCAGCCATTGCTGGTTATATTGGCATGAGCTCGACAACAAAAGCGAACGCCCGCACAACAGAAGCAGCCAGAACCAGCCTCAACAAAGCGTTAAGTGTTTCGTTTCGCGCTGGGGCGGTTATGGGGATGTCTGTTGTGGGACTCGGACTGCTTGGCGTATCTGTTCTTTATTTAATCTTTGGCGATCCTAGCGTGATCAATAGCTTTGCTTTCGGCGCCAGCGCCATTGCTTTTTTCGCTCGTGTTGGCGGTGGTATTTTTACGAAAGCAGCTGATGTCGGGGCCGACCTCGTCGGCAAAGTCGAGGCTGGGATTCCCGAGGATGACCCACGGAATCCGGCCGTTATTGCTGATAATGTCGGCGATAATGTCGGCGATACGGCAGGCATGGGAGCTGACTTGTTTGAATCTTATGGCGCTACGGCGATTGCCGCTATGCTCATTGGCAACGGACTTTTTGGCGTTGATGGCGTTATTTTCCCGCTGCTCTTGGGCGCTGCTGGGATTTTTGCCGCCCTTGTGAGTACCTTTTTGGTGCGGACCGGCGAAAATGGCGATCCTCAGGCTGCTTTGAATCGTGGTCTTTGGGGAACGAACCTCATTGTAGCAGTCCTTGCCTACTTTCTGGCTACGGCTACCTTCGGCAGTAAAGGATTAGGTATTTTTATTGCTGTGGTTTGCGGTCTTATCGTCAATGTGCTTGTCGGTTCGATTACGGAGTATTATACGTCCCATGCGAAAAAACCGACTCGCCTGATTGCCGATGCATCTCAGACTGGCGCTGCCACCAATATTATTGCTGGTATTGCTAATGGCTTAAGAAGTACGGCTTTACCTATGGTTGTTTTTTGTATCGCTACAGCGATTGCCTTTCAACAGGCTGGTATTTACGGTATTGCTATGGCTGCTATGGGCATGCTTTGCACCGCTGGCATGGTTGTTGCTGTCGATAGCTTTGGTCCTGTTGCTGATAATGCTGGCGGCATTGCTGAAATGGCTGAACTGGAACCGAATGTACGGAAAACGACGGATCAGCTTGATGCTGTAGGCAATACGACAGCCGCGATTGCGAAAGGCTTTGCGATCGGTTCTGCCGCTTTGACGGCATTAGCTCTCTTTACTGCTTTTGGTGAAGAAGTGGCGAAGAATCCTAAGCTTAGTTCGTTACTTATCGGTGGTCATCTCGTGGTGAATCTGACTGAACCAGGTGTGCTTATCGGGATCTTCTTAGGAGCGACACTGCCGTTTCTTGTTTGCGCCTTTACCATGGAAGCAGTTGGGAAGGCTGCCTTTGAAATGATCGGCGAAGTACGCCGTCAATTTCGTGAAATTTCTGGCATTATGGAAGGAACGGGACGACCGGATTATGCTCGTTGCGTTGATATTTCCACGCGGGCGGCTATTCGTGAGATGATGGTACCAGGCCTGTTTGCCGTCGGATCGCCGATTTTTGTCGGCTTTGTTCTTGGCGCAAAAGCGCTTGCTGGCTTTTTAGCCGGGGTTACGGCTGCTGGCGTACTTATGGCGATTTTCATGGCCAATGCCGGCGGAGCTTGGGATAATGCTAAGAAGTACATCGAATCAGGTCAGTACGGCGGTAAAGGCACACCGACTCATGCGGCTGCTGTTATTGGCGATACGGTTGGCGATCCCTTTAAGGATACTTCAGGACCGGCAATGAACCCCCTCATTAAAGTGGCCGGAACGATTTCTTTAATTATTGCACCGTTGCTCTTCTTTTAGGGCAACGGTAAAGATGCGACAGCTTCTTTTGAGGCTGTCGTTTTCTTGTTTTTGCAAAAGACGACTTTTTAAAGGTTTTAATTGGGAAATGGAGAAATACAATGAATAGCAACGTGTTTTTTGTCTAGGCGGAAAACTGCCTTAAGGGGTAATTATAAATATATACTAAGCCTGAATGATCAGCCCACGTGAGCCTGTATAGTATGTTTTTAAGAAGGCGAGGAATTTGTAGCCTTTTACGAGTATTTTATAGCTTGGAGGGGTAAAATAATGAAAGAAGAAAATGACTGGTGTTTTGCCTGCGGACGGCAAAATCCAATTGGACTACATTTGGAATTTACGGAAGAAGATAATGTATATAAGACGATTTTTGTCGGGCAAAAAGAGCATCAAGGTTATGATGGGATTTTGCATGGCGGCATTATCAGTACGCTTCTCGATGAAGCGACGGCTCGCTATATTTACGCTAAGGGAATGAAAGCACTGACCGCAAGGCTGGAAGTAAGATTTCGCGCACCGACGCCTATCGGTGAACCCCTTACAGTGACAGGCCGTATTGTAAAGGTAAAGGGCAAGATGTATGAACTACTTGGTAAAATTCAATTGGCAGACGGAACAGTGACAGCCGAAGGCAAAACTACTGTAATCGTGCTAAAGGATGAATGAAAATGAACTTAACAGAACGAATTCTTACGTTTATGAATCACGAAGCTTATAAGCCGCTAGCGGCGGAAGATTTGGCCGATCAGCTTGCTTTAGACGGTGAAGCGCTACAAGAATTTTGGCAGGTATTAGAGAGGTTGGAGCAGAGTGCGCAAGTCATTAAAACGCGCTTTGACAAATATGGCGTACCGCAGCGCATGAATCTTATGGTCGGACGACTCGAGATGACCCGTAAGGGCGCTGGGTTTGTGATTAGTGAAATTCCTGATTTACCTGATGTGCATATTGCACCTCATGCGTTAAATGGAGCGATGAATCATGATCGTGTTGTCGCCCGAATTCACGGTGGCAAAATCATTGGACGGGCTCAGGAAGGCGAAATTATTCGCATTGTCACTAGGGCGAACTCATCCATTGTAGGAACCTTTGAGGCGCGGCGCCATTATGGCTTTGTGACGCCTGACGATAAACGGATTGGCTATGATATTTTTATTCCGCAAGAAGAATTTCATGGCGCGGAAAATGGGCAAAAAGTTGTGGCTACTATTAACAAGTGGCCTGATAAAGGCCGTAGTGCTGAAGGTTCTGTCAGCGAAATTCTTGGCTCGCCTGGCGATGTGGGAATCGAAATTCTATCCGTTATAAAAAAGCATAATTTGCCAGTCGATTTTCCCGAAGAAGTCAAAGCAGCGGCTGAACAGGCTCCTAGCCAGATTTCACCGGACGAATTGGCGGGACGACGCGATTTACGGCAACGGACGATCGTAACAATTGACGGGGAAGATGCGAAGGATCTTGATGATGCAGTAGAAGTAGAGCGCTTAAGCGGCGGTCGCTACCGTCTCGGCGTCCATATTGCCGATGTCAGCTATTATGTCACGGAAGACAGCATTCTCGATCAAGAAGCCCGCGAAAGAGGGACAAGCGTTTATCTTGTCGACCGTGTGCTTCCCATGCTGCCACGCCGTCTTTCTAATGGAATCTGCAGCTTAAATGCCGGAGAAGATCGGCTGGCCATGTCCTGTGAAATGGAAATCAGCCCTGATGGCAAGGTCTTAACTTATGAGATTTTCCCTAGCGTGATTCATGTGACAAAACGGATGACCTATACGATTGTTCGCAAAATTCTTGCAGAGCAAGATGAATCGCTGCGTTTAGAATATCAGGAGTTTGTGCCGCATTTTGAAGAAATGGAACGGCTCTGTCTGATTTTACGAAATCGTCGGATGCGCCGCGGCGCCATTGACTTTGATTTCCCGGAAATAAAAGTAAAACTTGATGAAGCGGGACACCCTGTAGAAATTGTCAAGCGAGTTCGCTCGATTGCTGAATCCATTGTCGAAGAGTTTATGCTTGTGGCCAATGAAACGGTGGCCGAGCATATGGTTCGGCGCAAATTGCCCTTTGTGTACCGCGTGCATGAAGAGCCGGAGCCAGAGAAAATTGCGAAATTAAATGGGCTTTTACATAATTTTGGCCAAGCAATTGCTACGACAGGTGAAGTGAAGCCTTTGGCGTTGCAGCAAGTGTTAAGTAATATCGCAGGACAGCCAGAAGAACGAATTATTAGCACAGTTATGCTGCGATCGTTGAAGCAGGCGCGCTATGAAGCGGAAAATTTAGGTCATTTCGGTTTGGCTGCTTCCTATTACACGCACTTTACATCACCGATTCGCCGTTATCCTGATTTGATTGTTCATCGGCTGCTACGCGAAACTTTCCAAGGCAAGAGCTTAACGCCACAGCGAAAGGATGCTCTCTTGAAGCTTTTGCCGGAATGGGCGCATCATTGTTCGCTGCGAGAACGGGCGGCAGCAGATGCCGAACGCGAAACAGTAGATTTGAAGAAAGTAGAATATATGGCACAGTTTGTGGACGAAGAGTTCCCAGGCTTTATCAGCGGCGTAACGGCCTTTGGTCTCTTTGTGGAATTGGCAAACGGCATTGAGGGGCTTGTCCATGTTTCTACCATGGATGACGATTACTATCAGTACCTGGAAGAACGTTATATGTTGCTAGGCGAGAGAACGCGTAAACAGTATCGTTTAGGCGATCCCGTGCAGATTAAACTTGTGAAGGTGAATCCAGAAGAACGCAGTATTGATTTTATCTTATTAGCTGGGGAAGGCGAGGGTCTTACGCCTCGCTTTAAAGCCGATCGCCCTGTTTTCCTGAAAAAAGGACGCGGTGATAGTCGCGGCTCAGGAAAAAATAAAAAGTTTGGCCGTGGGAAAGACTCGCGTGGTCAAGACGATAGAAGCCGGACAGGTAAAGACACTACTGTGTCGAGAACGCATGTACCAGGGGACTCTTCTGTATATGTGTTGTCTTCTGATAAAAAGACAGCGAAACAGAATGGACGGACAACGTCAAGTAAAGGAAAAACAGGCAAGATCGCTAAGACAGCGCCACTAGCAAAGCCAGTGACGCAGAAAGAGAATGCTTGGTATGATCCGATTGCCGCCAAAGCGAAACGGGCGAAAAAGAAGCGGTCGAAAAGCAAAGCGGCGCGCCAGAAAAAACGTCAGTCTTTTGAAGGATGATTTGTGATTCGCTAATAGAATTTTTTCGGGCGGGAAAAGGTTCCCGCCCTTGTTATTGCTGTCATCCTTGACGGATCTTTCATTTTGCTATATGATGAAATACAGGCAAAAAAGGGGGTATTTCCTATGGAAGCCAAAACCGGTATTAAAATTGTTGCAGAAAATCGTAAAGCTAGACATGATTATTTTATCCACGAGAGCTATGAAGCCGGGATTGCGCTGACTGGTACGGAAGTGAAATCCCTGCGGGCCGGGAAAGCCAATCTAAAGGATGGCTTTGCTCGCATTGAAAATGCAGAAGTGATGCTTCATAATGTACATATTAGTCCCTTTGAACAGGGAAATCGTTATAATCATGAGCCGCTAAGGACGCGTAAGCTGTTATTGCATAAACGGGAAATCATGAAACTGATTGGTCAGACTCAGACCAAGGGCTATACACTTGTGCCACTTAAAATTTACTTTGCGCGGGGAAAAGCGAAATTACAGCTTGGTCTTGCCAGTGGTAAAAAGAATTATGATAAACGCCAGGATTTAGCAGCGCGTGAGGCAAAACGGGACGTGGATCGCGCGTTAAAAGATCGGCAGCGAGATTAGATCATTCCAATAAAGTACTACCGAACGGGACAAATTTTGTCTCGTTTTTTTATTTGCTTTTTGCAGTAGGTGAAACGTAACAAAAACTTAATATAACGGTAATACAGCCTCGCTTTTCTCAGACTATACTAAAAAGGAATGGAAAGGATGTGTTACCACTTATGAAAAAAATGAAGTCAGCAAAAGCGCTATGTCTTGCCGGCGGCGTTCTAAGTACGGTACTATCGTTCAATTTATGGCAGCCCCCTGTGTATGCGCAAGCCGCCGAATTGGCTGCTATGACTACGCCGATTGCCGCCCAACAACTCCAGTCAGGGTATTTGCAGAGCGTAAATTGGGAACCAGAGACGAAAGCAACGATCAATGAGTTTTTACAGAAGTATGGCAAAAACTCGCCCACTTATCATGCGAGCCGTCGTCCTTATGCCACCTTTGATTTTGATAATACGACTTCGATCATGGACGTAGAAGAACAACTGATTATTTGGCAACTAGATCATTTGGCTTTTGCCATTAAGCCAGATCAATTAGGAACGATTTTAAAATCAGGTATCCCTGATGATAAATTGACTCTTACTTATGGCGCTAATGATGGTGAGGGCGAGGCTGTCACCATCCAGGCGGCGATTAATGATGCTGTGAATGATTATCGGACTTTATATGAAGCAGGAGTTGTGACCAAGGCAGGCAGCGAAGTCACGACTGATGTAAAAAATACCTTTGCTTATCAGGATTTCCGCGCTAAAATGCGCTGGCTCTATGATGCTGTATCAGAAACCATGGATACGTCTGTATCCTATCCTTGGGTGACCTACTGGTTTACAGGCATGACGCCCCAGGAAGTTTTCAATTTAGCTTATCAGTGTGATAGCTATTATGGCGACCCAGCCAAGGGCCAGACTTGGACTAAAGGGAAATATACGACACCTGACGGAACTGCCAGTGAAGCCGGAACGGTTGCTGTATCCTTTAAACTGGGAATTACGGTGACACCGGAAATGAAGGAATTATATCGCGCTTTAGCGGACAATGGCATTGATCCCTGGGTTGTATCGGCCTCGCAGGTCGATGTGGTGAAAGCGGCTGTTCAGTATTTTGCGATTCCTGGCGTCGTCAATGTCGTTGGCATGACCAATAAGTTAGGCGCTGACGGAACTTATATCAATCAGTATGACTATGATCTGCATGCCCAGACGCAAGGCGTGGGTAAATCACTAAGTATCGAAAAAGTAATTCGTCCCTTATATAATGGACAAGGGCCGATCTTTGCCGCGATGGATTCCCAGGGCGACTTTAATTTCTGCACAGAATTTAAGGACACGAAAACCGTGCTGATTATGAATCGTCAACGGAAAGATGATGCGGCTTTATGCGCTGCTATTGCTGAGTATGAGACAACACAGCATATTTCGTTGCAGCAGGCCAATGATCAGGGTGACGTGAAATATATTTTGCAAGGCCGCAATGAAACGACAGGTCAGCTGTGGCCAGATCGGCAGACACAGTTCTTAGGAAAATCGAGCAAAGTCTTCTTGTCAGACCGCGCGTTAAAGGCTGTTGCTGAACTCAATGGCGGCATGACGATCGGGCAGATGCTTGCCAAGGATACGAAGTTGAAAGATTATCAAGGTTATAAAACCCGCTGAGACGAGCGGAAATTCTTAAAAATATTAGAACCATGAAATAGTCAAATGGCTGTTTCATGGTTCTATTTTTCACATTATCCTACATGGAAATTCGGAAAACTTAAAAACCTGCAAAGTTTGTGGGTTTTTTTCTATGTGTTTTTTGAAAGGCTATAGGTATTTCCACCAATAAAATGGGTTTTTCTTTAAATGGAAAAAATATATGTTTCTATAGGAATTTGCTGAATCTGGCTAGAATAGTTTAAAAATGTTGTCTAGTTTAACAATTATGAATTAAAGAATAATATATGATATATATCCCACAATATTATAGTTTATATAAATAATGGGAAAAGAATTACTGAAGTGGTAAAGTGTACTTATATATAAAGTATGGTTTTATACATCGTGAAATTATCGAGCGTCATAGTGGGAGGCTTGTTAAGCGGCTTTTCCATCAAAAAATTTTAGAAATCTATAGTTTCAGGGAGGATAAAAATGGATGTTAGGGAACAACCTTACTTTACAGTGAAAGTGACCGATTCGTATAATACCGCCCCGACGATTAGTGGTGGGGTATCAGGGCAGACCTTCAACGATAATGCGACTATTACGCCGTTTAGCAGCATAAGGATCAGCGATCCGGACGTAAATGATATAGAAACATTGAATGTGCAACTGACAAACCCGGGAATGGGAAGACTTACAGCAGCGAGTGGGAGCTACAATGTCAGTACGGGAATATACAGCGCAACAGGCAGTGTTGCGCAGGTGCAAAATGATCTGAACACGCTGATCTTTACGCCCACGAATCTGTTGACGGCTGGAAGTACGCAAAATGTTTCCTTTAACGTGAAAGTGACGGATTTGCACCATACAGCAGCAACAACGCAGGTTGGTATTACAGTAAGGTCTAATGATACCGCCCCGACGATTAGTGGTGGGGTATCAGGGCAGACCTTCAACGATAATGCGACTATTACGCCGTTTAGCAGCATAAGGATCAGCGATCCGGACGTAAATGATATAGAAACATTGAATGTGCAACTGACAAACCCGGGAATGGGAAGACTTACAGCAGCGAGTGGGAGCTACAATGTCAGTACGGGAATATACAGCGCAACAGGCAGTGTTGCGCAGGTGCAAAATGATCTGAACACGCTGATCTTTACGCCCACGAATCTGTTGACGGCTGGAAGTACGCAAAATGTTTCCTTTAACGTGAAAGTGACGGATTCGCATCATACAGCAGCAACAACGCAGGTTGGTATTACAGTAAGGTCTCATTCAGCTAGTACCCTTGATTATTCGTCCGATTCTAGTGCCAGGGAAATCAACATGTCTGTCGGTACGGTTCCCAATGTTATCGGCGGCTCTGGCGATGATATTTTCCGCGGTAATAGCGGCAATAATGTGTTAGATGGTGGCAGCGGCAATAATCAACTATGGGCGGCGGCTGGTGACGACAAAATGATTGGCGGTAGCGGTAGCAACGGCTATTGGTGGGGTCAGGGCGATGGTCATGATGTGGTGCAGGAAGGCGGACGCAGCAGTAGCGCTGGAGCCGATGCTTTGTATCTTTATAATGTGGTTCGGAACGGCTATAGCGGCGAACGACAGGGCAATGATTTTGTCATTAGTCTGGCCAATGGGGAAAGTTTGACAGTGGCAGGCTGGTATGCAGCAGATCCGGCGAGTCGAATTCAAGGCTGGGTGTTTGGCGATACCGTAGTAGCCTGGAATGATGGTCAAACGGCTACTGTCGAATTGGCGCAGCCAGCTTACGCCCAGGAAAATATCCATCAAGTCGTAGTCGATGACAGACAAGTCGGCATTGTCCGCGGCGGAAATGGCGATGATACACTGGCGGAAGGCGCTATGGGGGGCCAGCTCTGGGGCGGTCTTGGCGGCAACGACCGTATGGCTGGCAGCAGCGGCAGTACGGCTTACTGGTGGGGCCGAGGCAATGGGCAGGATGTGATCAGTCAAGCGGCTGTGAATAGCGGTGATGCCTTGTATCTCTATAATGTTGCAAGAAACGGCTACAGCGGCGAACGGCAGGGCGATGACTATGTCATCAAGACAGGCGATGGTTCTACCTTGACAGTACAAGGATGGTATAGCGCTAAACCGGAAGAGAGAATTCAAGGCTGGGTCTTTGGCAGCGAGGTCGTAGCTTGGAATGACGGTCAGGCGGCGACGGTAGAATTATCAGATCCCTGCTATGCTTTAAATGAGGTTCATCAAGTTACAGCGGCGGACGGTGGTGCAATGACTTTTCGCGGCAGTAGCGGCTCTGACGTTTTGACAGCAGGGTCTGGTGGCAGTAAGATGTGGGGTGGCGCCGGGAGTGACGTCATGACTGGCGGCAGCGGCACGGATGAGTACTGGTGGGGCCAGACAGACGGTCAAGATGTGATCAACGGTCGCTCTGACAATAGTCAGGACTCCATCATGCTCTACAATATGTCTTTAAGTAGTGTGCACAGCCAGTTGAGTGGCAATGATCTAGTCATTTCGCTGGATGGCAGTAGTGACACGCTGACGATTAAAGATTGGGCGAAGGGCGGCGGCTATCAGCTGAATTCTTTTAATATTGGCGGTAAAATGTATCAGTTAGCAGCTGACGGCAAGAGCTGGTCAGCTAAGTGATAAGTTGAAGCAGTAGGACTGCATTCTGAAAATTAGGATGCAGGTCGAAATTTGGTTCACCTCCACCAATCAAATCCACAGAATTTTTATAAAGGAAGCATAAAAGGGCCGTTTGGCCATTTTATGCTTCTTTTTTGCATGGAATCTAAGGTAAGTTACTCAGCAAGTTCATGTCGGTGATGGTAACGGCGAGTGTTCAGAAAATGGTTTTTACGGTCCCTGACATAAGTAAAAATGTTCAAGCATATTAAGATTAGGGGCGCCTTTAAATTGAATGTATTGGCTGTTTCGCGATTAGATCGATTACCTATGACTTAGCAATAATAGGGTTTGCTGTAGCACTATCACAAAAATAAACGGAATTTTTTGATTATTCTCCTTCGAAGTTCTTATTTTTATGGTACAGTAATGGAATTTCAAAGTTCATAGGCAATCTCCTATTTTATTGAGTTTTAACATATGGATAAACCGAGGACGAGCCAAAGGAGGGGGTAAACGTGGAAAACAAGATTATCAGTGCTGCTGAAGCGGTTAAATTAGTTAAGTCAGGTGATACCTTAGCGATATCTGGCTTTATTGGCATGGGACATCCCGCCGAATTGACGGAAGCATTGGAAAAAAGATTTTTGGAATCTAACGAGCCAAGTAATTTGAAATTAACTTTTGGCGCTAGTCAGAATGACGGGAAATCCTGGTGGGGATTAAATCGTCTCTGCCATGATGGATTGTTAAGCAAAATTGTTGCCGGTCACTTTGGTCTCCAGCCGGACATGGTTAAAATGATCATGGATAATAAGGTTGAGGCCTACAATATACCGCAGGGAGTCGTCATGCATTTATACCGGGCTATTGCTGGGGGAAAGCCAGGGATTGTAACCCCTGTTGGTCTTCGCACTTTTGCTGATCCTCGGGAAACGGGCGGAAGGCTGAATGAAGTTTCTAAGGATGAAGTGGTTCAGCTGATTGAGATTGATGGCAAGGAATATCTTTTTTATAAGGCTTTTCCCATCCACGTCGCGTTCATCCGTGGGACAACCGCTGATATTCGCGGGAATATTACTTGCGAAAAGGAAGGCATTTCTTTGGAAATTCTGTCACTTGCTATGGCGGCCCATAACTCTGGCGGAATTGTTATTGCCCAGGTAGAGCGTATAGCTGCGGTTGGTACGCTTGATCCCAAGCTTGTTAAAGTTCCCGGTATACTGGTGGATTATATGGTTGTTGCAAAACCGAAAAATCACTGGCAGACTATGGCGCGGCCGTATGATCCTGCGCTCTGCGGTGAGCTAAAAGTACCCCTGAACAACTGGGAGATTATGCCCCTGGATGAACGCAAGATTATTTGCCGCCGAGCTGCAATGGAGTTAATTCCTGATGCAGTTATTAACTTGGGAATTGGTATGCCCGAAGGCGTTGTTGCCGTCGCAGCTGAGGAAGGGTTCATTGATCAACTGACTATGACTGTTGAACCAGGGCCTATTGGAGGTATTCCCTTATCGGGACTGCGATTTGGCTGTGCGCTGAATCCAGAAGCGCTTTTGGATCACCCCTATCAATTTGATTTTTATGATGGGGGCGGCTTGGATTTAGCGGTGCTTGGCTTGGCCGAAGCTGATCAATTCGGGAATGTGAATGTCAGCAAGTTTGGGCCGCGTATTGCCGGAGCTGGTGGTTTTGTCAATATTACGCAAAATACCATGCAGGTTATTTTCGCAGGCACACTTACAACTGGCGGCTTAGAAATAGATATAAAAGACGGCAAGCTACAGATTCTCCAAGAAGGAAAGAGCAAAAAAATAGTTTCCAAGGTTGGGCAGATTACGTTTAGCGGTGAGTATGCCAGGGAGATTAAACAGCGGGTTATGTACATTACAGAGCGGGCGGTATTTGAACTAAGGCCTGAAGGCTTTACTCTTACAGAGATCGCTCCGGGTATCGATATTGAGAAGGATATTATTGCCCAAATGGGATTCAGACCGCATATTGCCGCTAATCTTAAGTTGATGGATGCCCGGATTTTCAAGGCGGAATCGATGGAAATCAAAGCGGAAATAGCAGCCAAGAAATAAGCTTTAGGTTTAGGCTGGTTTGCTCGTGGGGCAGATGCCCTGTTAACAAATAGATGCAAAAAAGGGAGAGTGTAGATGTATGTTGATGAATGGCGACCAGTACAAAGCAAGTTTGAAGAAACTGCGGCCTAATATTTACAAGTGGGGTAAACTGATCGAGGATGTTACTACCGATCCGGCGACTCGCTTGCATGTTCAATCCGTCGCATTGTCTTATGATGCCGCCTTTGATCCAGAAAGAGCGTCTGTTTTCACTGCTAAATCGCAGCTTACTGGTGAGACTGCTCACCGATGGAACACGTTAATGAATAGTGCCGAAGCTGTAGTAGGCAATGCCAATATGAAGCGTGCTCAGTTTCATATGACAGGAACTTGTCAAGGCGCTACCTGCGCGGGGTGGACTGGACTCAATGTTTTGTGGGAAGTAACAGCTAAAATGGATAAAGACTTAGGCACGGTTTATCATGAGCGGTTAAAAAAATACTTCCGATATGTAGAAGACCATGCCATAGCTTTGGCTGGCGCCATCACTGATGCGAAAGGCAATCGATCTTTAAAGCCTTCCCAGCAAGCTAATAAAATGCAAAATCTGCACGTAGAAGAAACCCGGGCCGATGGCATCGTGATTAGTGGGTACAAAATTCAGATCTGTGGTGTGGCGGCAGCTCATGAAATTATTGTTGTTCCTGGCAGCGGCTATGGTGAGTCCGAAAAGGATTTCTGCGTAGCTTGCGCCGTTCCTCGTGATGCTGATGGACTGACTATTGTTGAAACTCGTCGTCCCAGTGAAAAACGGGACGAAGAAGAAGGCTGGGATGCTCCGAAAGTAGGGAATATTACTCAGGCATTCCTGTTGTTCGATAAAGTATTTGTGCCGAATGATCGCATATTTATGAATGGCGAATTTAAATATTCAGGGCAAATCATTGGTTATTTTGCCGCTATTTACCGTGCGGCTATTGGTGCTTGCGTTGCCGGTCAGGGCGACGTCATGATTGGTGCAGCGATTAACATGGCACGAGCCAATGGCTTAGGTCAAAAGACGTTTCAGGCAGCACTTACGGAGATGGCTATTAATAACGAAGTGAATTACGGTTTGGGACTTGGGGCGATGATGATCGGCAAGCAACAGCCAGCTGGACTCTTTGTGCCTGATGCACTTTTGGCTCATACCAATAAAACTCAGGTGGCTAAACTTCCTTATGCAACCAAAGTTATGGCCCAGGACATTAGTGGGGGTATCGCTGAAACTGGCTGTTTCCCATCCTATACAGACTTTCAGTCTTCCGAATACGGTGAGAAATTGCTTGAATGTCTTGCTGCTGGATCCGATGGTGAAACCCGGGCACGGGCGGCTCGTCTTGTTGAGTGGTTGACCGTGGGCGGCGGCATTCCAGGCTGCATGCATGGCGGCGGTTCACCGGATGGGGCTAAAATGGTCGTTAAGGCTTTTACGAAGTGGGAAGCTTATGCTGCTGATGCGAAACGGATTGCTGGCATTACAGCAGATTTGACTGAACCAGAAAAAGCGAAGAAGTAAGTTCCGATGAATGGGTGTGCATTGCTAGTCCTACACATCCATTCATTATTTAAAGTGGCCACTTTCTGTTGGCATAAGGCAATCTATTAAATAAAGTATTTCTTTATTCATAGTGACATTTTTATCTGATACATTTTTATAAGTCAAACAGCGATAAAGGCTGCAGTTATTGCGAACTCTTGTTCTTTATGCTATAATAAGCAAACAAACGTTTTATCTCTGTAAAAGTGGCAGATGATAAAATCGTTCGCTACGGCTATTCGCCGTACATCCCGTCAACATGGGGGTGTACTGGTTTCGACAGGGATAGTTGTGGCAGCAATAGCGAGCCGGGATTCCATCAGCCCGTCAATACGGTGGAACGCAATTAAACGCAAACGAAGATTACGCTTTAGCAGCTTAATGCTAACGTTCGCCTCAGATTCGCCCGTGATCCGGGGATGAACGTCACTTAGCGGGATACCTGAAGCTCAATTCTCGGAGAGCCGACTGGGAAACTTTATCGAGATAGCGGCCAAGAAGCTTGTTTGTGGGCGTCAAGGCGGCGAAATCTAAATCGCAAACTGCGCTCGGAGAAGTTGTTGTAGCAATGTTTCTGGACAGGGGTTCGACTCCCCTCACCTCCACCAATTAAATCCGAAGAAATTGAAAACCCGCGAATTTCGCGGGTTTTTTGCTGTTTTTTTGCTGTTTGTTCTTTAAAAAATTTGGGGTAATAAAAGATGATCGTATCTAAACCCTAAATTGGAAATCGAAATGCAACCTTTTCGATTTCCGAATAAGTTTTTTTCGTAGTAAATTACATAGAATCAAGACGGGTGCGTCTTGTCTTACAAAAGATTGGCGATAAGCCAGTCTTTTTTGTTTACAAGCCATTTCATTGCCATATATCCTGGATAGGTTGGCGGCAGAATGGAGTTGTAATTATGTCAAAATTTTTTACATATGAAGAAAGATTAAGTCTTCAAAAATACCTAAAAGAAAGTCGTTCGTTTAAAGAAATTAGCCGTTTACTTGGGAAAAACTCGACAACGATTTCTAGAGAGGTTCGAAAGTACGTATCAGAGGTTGCAACGGGCTATCCTGGTTTTGCTTACAATGCTTGCAAGAATCGTTTCAACTGTAGGAAGAAAAGACTCTGCGGCAAGGAATGCACGAGGCCATCATCAGCATATTGCAAGCTTTGCCAGAAATGTAATGAGAGTTGCCCCGATTTCATCGAGGAAATCTGTACGGCACGATTTCGGGTGCCTTATGTGTGCAATAGCTGTGAGCAAGTTGGTAAATGCACCTTGCTAAAAAGCTTTTATGATGCGGAACGTGCCCATGTCAAAGCCCATGAAACGATCTCGCAAGCGCGCAGTGGTCTATGCGTGAGTGAAGAAGAAATAGCAAGAATCAACGCAATCATTAGCCCTTTGGTGCAGCAGGGACAGTCGATTCATCAGATTTATGTGTCTCATGACAATGAGTTGATGTGTAGCGAAAAGACCATCTACAACTACATTGACGCTTGTCTATTGGATGTACGCAACATTGATTTGCCCAGGAAAGTGAAGTTTCGCGAACGCTATAAAAAAGCAACCTTCAAAGTAGACAAGGGATGCCGGATTGGGAGGAACTATGAAGCGTTTGAGGATTTCATGAAAAAATATCCGGATATAGCCATTGTTCAAATGGATTCAGTTATAGGTACGCAGGGAGGAAAGTGTTTGTTGACGATTCATTTCGTAGAGACAAGTCTGATGATAGCATTTTTAAGAGAAGCAAACACATCGCAATCGGTGATTGATGTATTCAATGATCTTGAGCAAAAACTTGGTCGGGAACTATTTAGAAAGCTGTTCCCTGTAATTCTTACAGATAACGGCAGTGAGTTTTCTAATCCTAAGGCGATCGAGTACGGAGCCGAAAATCACAACAATTTCCGTACACGGATTTATTATTGCGATGCTGGGAGTCCTTATCAAAAAGGAGCAATTGAAGTCAATCATACCTTGGTAAGAAGAGTACTTCCCAAGGGGAGCAGTTTCAATCATTTGGGCCAAGAAGAAATCACTCGAATGATGGATCACATTAATTCTTATAAAAGGAAAAAGCTGAACGATCGTAGCCCCTACGAAACGTTCAGCTTTTACCACGGAGAAGAGGTTTTAAAGAAACTTGGATGCTCTGCAATTGCGGCCAAGGATCTCTTGCTAAAACCAGCCCTTCTCAGGAAATAAGACGATAAAAATGTGCCGCCAGCACCCATGTTTATAAATAAAACAAGGGTGGATTCTCCGATTACAAAAAAATCGAGAGGGAGTCGACCTCCTTTTGGCATGCCCATTTTTATAATAATACTTTAGAAAAACGAAAAAATCAAACTGCATCTTGGTTACAAAAGTGGCTTTTCGTTTTCAAAACCTGCATTTCGAATACAAAAACTGCGTTTCGTTTACAAATATTCACTTGCCGATTTACAAAATGGCGTCTCGTCTTACAAAGTGGCATCTCGCTTTTCAATTAAGC